>NZ_CP030074.1:600000-969901 GCF_003261055.1 Streptomyces cadmiisoli | reverse complement strand
GGCCGGATCAAAGAGCTCGGCCGCGAACGTGAACGGCGCCGCAAGCGCGCCACCGAGTACGACACCTGGCTCGCGCAGGCCGGCATGGATCCCGTCACCGACGCCGCCTCCTTCCGCGAACGGACCGACCAGATCTCCACCGCCCGCTCCCGGGCCGAGGAACAAGAGCAGCAGGCCCGCGGGAAACTCGACAATCTCGCCATCGCGCGCCACGGCAACACCACCGCGACCGACGCGCTGCGGCGCGAGATCACCAGCCTGCAACAGCAGCGCTCCAGCATCCCCGCCCAGTTGCTGGCCCTGCGCCGCGAACTCGCCACCGCCACGGGCGTCTCCGACTAGGTCCTGCCGTTCGCCGGCGAGCTGATCCAGGTCCGCGACGACGAAGCCGAATGGGCCGGCGCCGCCGAGCGGCGTACTGCACGGGTTCGCCTTGTCCCTGCTGGTCCCACACGCCCACTACGACACAGTCTCGGCCTGGGTCAACGGCCGTCACCTGGGCCTCAGACTGGTCTACTACCAAGTCCCCGCCCACACACCCCTCACCACGCTGCCAGACGACCCCACCCTGCTGACCGCCAAACTCCAGCTCAAGTCCGACAGCTGGGCCCGCGACTGGCTCGCCGCGCGGCTGCGCTCGCGTGCCGACTACCTGTGTGCCGAAAACCTGGACGCGTTCACCCCGCACCACCCGGCCCGCCGTCACCCGGCAGGGCCTTATCAAAGGCGGCGGAGGCCGCCACGAGAAGAACGACACCCACCGCATCGACGACCGGCGCAACTGGGTGCTGGGCTGGAGCAACCAGGCCAAGCTCGACGCCCTCCTCGCCGAGGCCACCCGCCTCACCCGCGAAAGCGCCGACATCACCACGGCCACCCGGGAACTCGAGAAGCAGCAGCGGGCCCGCGCCGGAACCAGTGCCGCCCTCACCCTGCTGGCCAGCGTCGACGCCTACGCGGAACTCGACTGGCCAAGCACCGTCGCGGACATCGAGCAGTTCGAGCAGCAGAAGAGCGCCCTGGAAGCAGAAGCCGGTCTGGACAAGCTCACCGCACAGCTCCGGCGGACCGAGGACGAGATCGTACAGATCAGCAAGACGTTCACCACGGGGCAGGAGGAGCTGGGCGGCCTGCGCCGCGACGTCCAGCACATCGCCGACCTGCTGGACAGGACCACCACGTTCCTCGCGACGTGCGACCTCGACGGCATGGCGGAGCACGAGGACGCCCTGAGGAAGTTCCTGCCCGCGGCCGACGGCGACGGCCTCCTGGAGATGCTGGACGACGCCGAGCGTCATGCCGAAGAACGGCTGCTGCGCAGCAGCAGCAGCCGCCACGACGCCCTGCGCCACGCCAGCAGCCAGGCAGCGGGGCTGATGACCGCCTTCCGCGGCAGATACCCGGTCCACACCGCCGAGCTGGACAACACCATCGAATCCGCCGACGGCTACCGCACGTTGCACAGCCGGCTCACCGACGAGGACCTGCCCCGGTTCGAGGAACAGTTCCTCCTGTACCTGCGCACCAACGTCATCCGCGACATCGCTTCCTTCCAGGCCCATCTCGGTGCTCAGGAACAGCAGATCCGCGAGCGCATCGACGTGATCAACACCTCGTTGGCCGGCATCGACTACAACCCGGGGCGCTACATCCGGCTCAACGCCGCCCCCACGCCGAACAGGGAGGTCCGCGAGTTCCAGCACGACCTGCGCGCCTGCACCAGCGAAGCGCTCTCGAACGACGCCGGCGACGCGTACACCGAAGAGAAGTTCCTCCAGGTCAAGGCGCTCCTCGACCGCTTCAAGGGCCGCCCGGAGCACACCCGTCTCGACAAGGAGTGGACCGCCCGGGTCACCGACGTGCGGCGCTGGTTCGTCTTCTCCGCCAGCGAACTCAACCGTGAGGACGACGCCGAGTACGAAGTCCACTCCGACTCCGGCGGCAAGTCCGGCGGCCAGAAGGAAAAACTCGCCTACACCATCCTCGCTGCTTCCCTCGCCTACCAGTTCCGCATCGACCCCACCGCCGCCAAACCCAAGACCTTCCACTTCGTCACCATCGACGAAGCCTTCGGACGCGGTGACGACCCCTCCGCCCACTTCGCCCTCGACCTGTTCCAGCGCCTGGGTCTGCAACTCCTCGTCGTCACCCCGCTCCAGAAACTCCACGTCATCGAGCCCCACGTCACCCGCGTCGGCTACGTTGACCGCCCCGACAAGACCCGCTCCCGCCTGAACAACCTCACCATCGAGGAGTTCCGCGCCCGCAAGCAGGCAGCAGCCCAGCAGGCGAACCAGCCCCCGAAGGAGCAGTCGTGACCCCGGCAGCATGGACCCGCCCCGAGCATGTGGTGGAAACCCTGCGCCGCAAGTGGACCAGCGGCCGCTACCTCACCGCCGCCGCGGGCGGTCACCCCTTCGAACCCATCGGAGTGCCGCTGAAGGGCCCGACCGCGGCCGACGCCCTGCAGCACTACGAGCAGGCGCTCGCCTGGGCCCAGTGCTGGGCCCCCGACCGGAACCCCCATCTGCGCATCCAAACCAAATCCATCGGCGGCCGCAACGGCACCCCGTCGAATACCGTTCCGGCCCGAGCCTGGGTCGACACCCGCGACCGCCTCTGGATGCTGCTCCGCGTCACCACCCAGGTCGACAGCTTTCACACCCTGCACGAGCAGACCGCACGCCAGGACCCCGGCATCGCACGGTGGATGGCCGACCATCCCATGAAGGTCCTCGCCCACGCTGCAGACTGGCACCAGCTCGTGCGCACCACGTGCTGGATCCGCGACCACGACACCGAGGCGGTCTACCTGCGCGAGATCGACACCCCGGGCGTTGACACCAAGTTCATCGAGACCAACAAAGGAATCCTCGCCGAACTCCTCGACTGTGTGCTCCCTGAAAGCCGCGTCAACGCCATCGCACCGAAGAGCGATCTCGTCGCACGGTACGGCTTTCGCACCAAGCCCATCTACATCCGCCTTCGCTACCTCGGCGACTCCCCCCTGCCATTCAGCGAACTCACCGTCCGCGCCGAGGAACTGGCCCACTGGTCCCCAGGGGTACGCACCGTCTTCGTCCTCGAGAACGAGATCACCTACCTCTCACTGCCAGCAGTCCCCGACGCCATCGCCATCCTCGGCTCCGGATACGCCGCCGCCCTGCTGCGTCATCTGCCCTGGCTCGACGATGTCGACCTCTGCTACTGGGGCGACATCGACACCCATGGCTTCGCCATCCTCGACCAGGTCCGAGGACGCTTCCCGCACACCACGTCACTGCTCATGGACCGCGCCACCCTCCTCGCCCACGAGTCCCACTGGGGCCAGGAGAAGACCCAAGCACGCGGCGGCCTGACACACCTCACCCCCGAGGAGGCCCACCTCGACCGGGACCTGCGGACCGGCGCCTACCGGCCGCACCTGCGCCTGGAGCAGGAGCGCATCGCCATCACCGCCGTGCGAGAGGCACTGACACAGCACCGGGAATGACACCCAGGGCTGCAGACACCGGACAGCCGCGGACCAGGGCCGTGGTTGTCGAGGAAAAGGCCGCTTCCGCGTCCGCCAGGCAAGCGGTCTGGAGCTCCCCATGCTCCAGCCTCTGCCCCTACGAGGCCCACAGCCTACGGGCGCGGCCGAGCACGACAGACACGCCCGAATCTTGATCACCCGCCGCGCTGGGGTGGGTCCGTGAGTCGTTTTGCGGTTCTGGAGATGCAGCAGCGGCCCGCCAGTGTGGCGGGCCGCTGCCTCAACGAGTCGTTGTGCCTCAGCGTGAGGCACTCATGATGAGTCTGCCTATAGGACGGATCTCGTTTCAACTTGGTGGGACGGCAGAAGAATGGTTCGCATCAGCGGCGCCTTCCATCTGTCATGCGGTCAGGGTGCTGCAAGTACTCTTCGATTTCCCTCACCAGCTGCTTTGCGTCTTCACTTAGCCCTGGGTTGGCTGCAGCACTCAGCGCCATTTGAACTGCCGCAAAAGTGCGGGATCCAGCAGTTGCGCCGCTGGCTTTCCACACGAACAGTGCTGCACTTTCTTCCAACTCAGGTGGCGGAGAAGAGTCGACTGACGTATTCTCTTGCTCCTGCTTTTCCGCATGAAGCATTTCCAGATAGTCCGCCGCGTCCGCGTCGCCTCGTTCTGCCGCCCATTGCCACCAGGCCAGGGACTCTTCATCCCTGTCCAGATATTCCAGGAGTTCCGCGATCCGGCGTGTTTCCTGTGCAGTGGCTTTCCGCGCGCACTCGCGTGCCAGCAGTAGGACGAGTTCACCCTTGGCTTCGATACGGTCTGGGTCGTCCGGACATTCGGCGGGGGCCGGGGGCCAGCCGGCAAGCTGGCCCCCCTCCGCCTGTGCCGAGTCCTCGGGTGTCCGCGGACTCTCCGAAAGGGCCTGCTCGGAGCGTTCGAGCAGGGCCCATACGGCGAGGAGCCGGATGGCGCCCTGCTCGTTTTCCCTGTCCCAGGTGGTCATGCGGTTTCCTCCTCGCCGGTCTCGTTGACGAACTTCTTCAGGTTCATGATGGCCATGCGGATGTACTTCTTCACCGACTCCTCCTTAAGGCCCAGGCGCCTCCCCGCTTCTTCAGGACTGAAATCCTGAAGAACGCACAGGGTGATGGCCTGCCGCTGCCGGTCGGGAAGTTTGGCGACTAGTTCATCGATACCCTCTTTGATCATTTCGTAGGCGGCATCGGGAATACCGGTCTGGGATTCCTGTTCGGGCAGTTCCTGCAACGGGGCAGGAACCATGCGCTGGTTACGCCGGAACTGGTCGATGACCGCGTTCCTCACCGCGGTACGGCCGTAGGCGGCCCGGTTACCGGGCCGCGCCACGATCTTTTCCCACGACGTGAACATGCGCATGTACGCGACCTGCACGGCGTCTTCGGCGCTGTGCAGGTCGCCGCCTGCTTCGGCCCGGGCTACGCGGGAGAACGCCGCGCTGGTCTCGAGGACGAACGCCTCGAAGTCCGTGCCCCGGTCGGGCTCGGTCACGCAGCCTCCTGGGAGGTGATCGCCCGCTGGTCCGGCTCCGAGTGCTTGTAGAACAGCCACGCCGGCTGCCCTTCCTCGAAGCGGGCCGCGGCCCCGCCCTCCGGCAGCGCCGCCGCCATCGCAATCATCGTTGCGCGCTGCTCGCGCTCCGTGCGAACGTGCAGATACACCGTCAGGCACATCTCCATCGCGCTCTTCGTACGGCGCAGCGCGTGGTACGCCAGGAACAACAGCGGGATCGAGATCCCACCCGCGCCCGTCCACTCCAGCCAGGTCACCGACCGGCCTCCCGTCATCGACTCGTTGATGAGGGCCTATCGCCCTCACCACCTACACGCGCCGAGAGGCCCGAATCCGGACGCCGTGACCCAACTTTTTTCCCACGCAGCCCTATTGCCACGCCAGACCCTTACTGACCTGCAGAAACACCGACCCGTAGGGGCCGGGTCAGAGAACTCGTCGTGCAACCGGCCAGAAACAGCGGGCGACTTCGAGGTGCCCGCGCCGGCAGGGCAGGCCCGAGTCGGCACCTGCTGCTGGTTTCAAGCCGGAGACCGACGCGTGACCGGTGACACCACACAAGTCGTACAGATGTGCCGGTCGGCAATCCAGTGCGGGCGGTTCGGCCAGATCTCCCGCTGCCGCCGGTCCCCGGCGCCATCGCCGTCCTCGGCTCCGGATACGCCGCTGCCCTGCTGCGTCATCTGCCCTGGCTCAACGACGTCGACCTCTGTCACTGGGGCGCCAACAACACCCATGGCTTCGCCATCCGCGACCAGATCCAAGGACGCGTCCCGCACACCACGTCACTGCTCATGGACCGCGCCACCCCTCCTCGCCCACGAGTGCCACCGGCAGCAGAAGACACAGACACGCCTCACCCCGAGGAGGCCCGCCTCGACCAGGACCGGGGCTACCGGCCGCACCTGCGCCTGGAACAGGAGCGCACGCCATCACCGCGGTGCGAGAGGCACTTGCGCGGCACCGGGCCTGACACCCAGGGCAGCAGACACCGGACAGCCGACGCCAGGACCGTGGCCGGGGCCACTCCCGCGTCCGACCGGCCAAACAGTCCGCGGTCCCCTGCACTCCAGCCTCCACCCCTGCCGGTCTCACAGCCACGGGTCGCGGCCAAGCTCGACGAACACGCCCGAATCTTCGTCACCCGCCAGCACCGACCGGCAGCCCGCCGGTCAACAGCGACCGACACCTGGAAGGCTGAACCAATTCGGTCCTTCGAGTTCCTGTCCAGCCACGCGATGCAGCGTCTACGGGAACATCAGCCCAGGCCGGAGCTCGCCGACGCCTGCGTGGCCTGCACGATCGGGCACGACCCTGGTCACCGGTAGAGGAAGTCCGTCCAGCACCTCTGGAGTCCGGCGACCAGGGTGACGGCGGTGTCCGCCGCCTCGCGGCGCTGCGCAGGTTCACGGGCGGTGTACATGCCGCTGCTGGTCCGTCCCCGAGCGCGGTACTCCGCGGCGAGCCGGCAAAAGGTGAGCGAGGGGCGAAAGAGGGTGTCCGCCGTCGCGGCTTCGTCGACAAGCTCGGCCGGCAGGCCACCGTACACCTCGGTCGCAATCCAGCAGGCCCAGTCCACCAGCTTGTGCGTCGCCCCCGCGTCCTGAGCGAAACGGTCGAGCAGCATCGAACGGCAGTCCTGGCATCCGTCCGCGGTTGCGTACAACAACTGGTCCAGCAGGGCGTCCTCTGCCCGGTCCGGAACGTCGGGCAGGTGCAACCTGGACGGCGGGACGAACTTCCGGCGCTGTTCCGCCCTTTCCCTGTGCGGATGGTCAGTGGTGATCACGATCCGTTTTCACGCCTCCCCGGCACGCTCGTCGTGCAGCACAGCTCATCATCGCGCGTCCCCGCGTGCGGATGCCGGTCTATTCACGCTTGAAGGCTGCCTTCGAGAGTGCGGACGCAGCAGGCGGGCCTGGTGGTGCCAGACCGGGCCGGGGTACGGGTAGTCGAGCGCCGGGATGGGGTGGCCGGCGTCCCTGACGAGGGCTGTGCGGCGGTAGCCGAAGGATTTACTGAACAGATGGAAGTGGCCCGGTGCACCTTCGAGCTGACGGAAGAACCGGGCGGCTTGCAGATAAGGCCGGGCGTGGGGCGGGATCGCGTACCGGACGCGGGGCGGCAGATGCTCCTGGTCGTACGCGCCGCTGAAGGGCTCGGGCAGGGCGAGCCGGGAGCCGTCGTGATGCACGTCGTCGACGGTGGCGTGGACGAGGCGGTCCACAGCGAGGGCTTGAGCTTGCGGTCCATCGTCTTGTTGCCCGGCGAGGCGGCCTCGACACCTTCGGCATGCGCTGGTGACAGGGTGCTGTGCCGCAAGCTGTCATTGGGTGGCGGCTCTGCGAACGCGGTACTTCCAATGTGAAAGGGACCGCACAACAGTCTCGGCCCCGATGGGGTTAGCGCTGTGCACGTAGACGGTGCCGATCTGGAACGGGTGTCCATAAAAGGCGGCCTCTTCCAGGAGGGTCACCACCGGCATGATGCTGTCATCCCCGCCGAGGTCGTGGTCGAGCCAGAGCTCGTCGATGAAGATGTGCTGGTGCTCCTGGAGGAGTTGGACTCCTTCACGGCTCGTACGGGCGAGCCGTGTCGCTCGGGGCAGCGCCCTGAGGTCGTCAATGGCGAGGATGACCGGTGTCGGTTCAGGAGAGGGCTGCTGCACCCGACCATCATCCCCGCAGGGCGGCGGGCAGGTGTCGGCAGCGGGCGGCGGTGTGCCAGTCCTGTGCGGGGTGCGGGTGTGTGACGGCCGGGAAGTCGAGGCCGGCGTCGCGGATGAGGTTGTCGAAGCGGACGGGGGTACCGAAGCAGCCGGCGAACAGTCCGAGGTGGTCGGTGGTGCGCGGGGTGCGGCGGCGGAAGGCGAGGGCGGCGGTGAGCAGGGGGCGGGCGCGGGGCGGGATGGCGTACATGTGCCGCGGGCCGGGTGGCGTGCCGATGTAGATCCGCGAGTCGCGGTCGATGGCCAGGCGGGTGGCGTGCTCGTCGACGCTGGCGATCTGGGTCATGGCCAGCAGGGACTGATCGGTGCCGGTGAACAGCAGGGCGGCCGCTGCGGCAGCGCGCAGCGGATTGGGCAGGTGTGTGGCCAGGGCGTGGGCCCGGCGGGGGGTGATCGGCACGGTGGTGATTCCGGGGCCGCCCCGCTCGATGAGGTCGTCAGGGACGTCGAGTTGGAGGTGCCGGCTGAGGAATCCTCTCTGGGCTCCGCGTACGCGGGCGAGGGTGTGCTGGGGGCTGGGGCTTGAGACGGTGAGGCGGGCCAGGAACAGGCGCAGACCTTCCAAGTCCGGCCAGTGACCGCTGCTTTCGGGGACGGCGTCCTTGTCCTGGGGGACAGCGCCCTTGGCATCCTTGGTCCGGGGCGCGGCCGATGGTGCGGGTCGGCGGGTGAGCCAGGTGCGGGCGGCGGCGTAGCCCGCCTGGTACTGGCCGTCGGTATGGGCGAAGTCGGCCTCGTTCAGGCGGCGCTTGCACTCCTCGCGGAAGGCGGCCACGTCTGTTCGGGGCAGGTTGGGCAGCCGGTGCACATGATCGGACGGCGGCGGTCCCGGGCACCGGCCCGGGGCGGGCGGGCCGATGGCGTCCAGGATGGACGCAGTGTCCGATATCGTCCGCAGATCGGTGAGGCGGGCCGCGGCCAGCCGTGTGCGCAGGCGCAATTCGGCGGCTTCGGTGGGTGTATGGGCCACGAGGACGAGGCGGATGCCGGTCTCGGCACGCCAGGTGGCCAGGCGCTCCAGGCGTTCGGGTGTGAGGCGGTGGGCGCGCAGCACGGTGGCTTCCCTGATTCGGGTGGTCAGGGTCCAGCAGGTCACCGCGCGCCAGGCCGCGTCGGTGGCCATCCGCTCGGCGTCAGGGCGGGCGAAGCTGTCGCGGCCCATGGCGCGCAGCAGGTCCAGGGCGAGGTAGGCGAGGCTGTTGGTGTGCGGGGTGGGGTCCGTGGTGATGCGGCCGTCCTCGGGGTGGGCACGCTGGTGAGCGGCATGGTGGATGGCGTGGTCGTCGCCCGCATCCAGGAGCAGCCAGACGGGCGGCACTGTGGTCGGCGCACAGGCGGCAAAAGCGGGTGGGGTCATGGGCGGCATGAGGTGTCGATGCGGTTCAGGGTGTGCTGCAGCAGGCCGGGGTCGGGCTGGTGGCGGCCGGTGGCCTTCAGGGTGCGCTGCACGTGGTGGGTGAGCAGGGCCCAGCGGCGCAGGCTGCCGGAGGCGAAGACGCCGTCCAGGAAGAGGAGTTGATCCGGCGTAGTGGTCTGCCACATCGGGTGCAGGGCCTGGGCCGCGTACGGGATCTGGTCGCGGGTGAGCGGATAGAGGGTCAGCCACCGTGCGGTGCGGGTGGCCAGCATCTGCTGGGCGCGCAGCGCCTTGGCACCGCGCTGGCCGGCGATCAGGACCACGCACAGGCCCGAAGGGGTGGCGTCGTACAGGAACCGCAGGTACTCGAAGCAGGCCTCGGGCATCCGGTCGGCCTCGTCGACCACCACGATGTAGGGCTGGGTGGCGAGCGTGCGGCGGATGAGTGTGTCGGCGAGGGCGGGTGCGGCAGGCGCGGTGCCTGGCAGGCCGAGGGTGTGGTGCAGGTGGGTACGCAGATCGGCCGGTGTGGGCCTGGCCCCCAGCCGCAGCAGGAGGCGGGTCGTGGGGAAGCGGGTATGGGCACAGTGGTGGACGGCGAAGGTCTTGCCGACTCCGGCGTCGCCCAGCACGCACAGAAAGCGCCTCTGCCCGTGGGCGTCGGCCAGGGCGTCCTCGACGGCCGCAAGTGAGGGGGTTGCGACGGTGCGGGCTCCAGCCAGGCCCAGGAAGTGCAGGCGCCGGGGCGCGGCTGCGGTGGCCGGGGACAGCGGCTGCGTGCCGGTGTCGGGCAAGGCGGCTGGGTGATCGGTCAGCATCGGGCCAGGGCCCAGTCGACGACCTCGTCGTCGACCTGTTCGGCGCCGAGATAGTCCATGCCCTTGAGCACATGCTTGGTCACCTTGACCCACTCGCGGAACGAGCCGAGCGCGTACTGGGTGTCGATCCGCTTGAGCAGCGCTTCGTCCACGCCCCGCCACACGGGGTGGGAGTCGGGAACCGTTTTGAGGATCTCGTCTTCGGTCATCGCCAGGATCTCCAGACGGATGTAGATCCTGGAGGCCAGTGCCGGGTCGCTCTGCAGCGTCTCGTAGGCCTCGCGGCCGCCGACGAACATGATGGCGGGCTGGGGATCGCAGTTGTCCCACAGTTTGCGCAGGAACTCGAAATTCTCTCTGCGGTACTGCTGTGCCTCGTCGCACACGATGACGTACGGGCGGCGCGGCAGGCTCTCACGCAGCAGTTTGTCGAACGCGGTCGGTGTGCCGGGCATCTTGCTGTTGAGCCGCATCTGGTGGAACAGCTCCTCGCGCAGGTCCTTCGGCCCGGGGCGGGAGCGGGCGAAGTCGAGCGGGAGGATCAGGTCCGGGTTCATCTCCTGGACCGTGGCCCGGGTGGAAAAGCTCTTGCCGAGCCCCGGGCCGCCGTAGATCACCGACATGGCCCTGGACTCGACGGTGTCGATGACGGTGTCTTTGATCTGCAGCAGGGTGTCCGTGGCGACCAGGGTGGAGTCCTTGAGGCCGAGAAAGTGCTGCGGGCGCAGGTCGGGGCGGCGCCTGGATGTCTGGCTCGCCAGGGCGGCGGCCGGCTGGCGGCGCTGGCCGGGGTGTTTGCGCTTGGGGGCGGTCGTCACGAGGCGTCGTCCTTGGATGCGGTGTGGTTGAGGTCTTGGCCGGGTCGTTTCCACGTCGCCGGAACGGGGGTCAGGGGCCGGTACGGCTGGGCGCGGCGCCGCGGCGTGGCGGGCGCCTTCGTGCCGTCGAGTTCGGCGCGGGCCTCCTGCTCGGTCATGCGCAGGGCACGGATGGGCACCTCGGGCCGGGTGGACGGCAGGTGGCGTTCCCGCCGGCGCTCGCCGGAGCGTTGCAGGGCACGTCGCAGGCTTTTGCTGTGCTCGTCCCGCTCGCGGAGCACCTTGGCGCGCAGTTCCTCGCCGGCCTCGTTGCTGAGGAAGGCCCGGCCCAGGTAGCGGTTGCCGCGAAAGGTGTACAGGTCGATCTCGTGGGTGTGATGCGGCATCCACCGCACCCGCACCTCGAGCCCGATCCGGCCCACCCCGTTCTCCGGCATATAGGCGCGGCCCCCGAACTCCACCCCATGGCTGGTGATCTTGCGGACCCTGTGGTCGCTCTCCAGCATGAAGGCACGCAGCTCGCAGGCGCGCGGCTCGGGCCGGATCTCAGTGGGATCCGCCTGCCAGGCCTCAAGCGGCGTCATCCCCGTGCGCTCGATGACATGCACGGTGTTGTGCTTGTGAACCCACTCCCCCAACAGGCCCACGAACGCCTCGAACGTCAGCGGCGGATCCGAATCACCCAGACGGCGGCGGTGATCGAGCCGGGGCGCCTTCGTGTAACGGGGCAGATCAGCGAAGAAACGCGTCATGCTCGTACGGTTCAGCCGCTCGACACCGCCCTTGTGCCGGGCACTGCGCACACGGTGCACAGGGACACCGAGCAGACCGAAGGCCCGTCGGACCGTTTTGGACAGGAAGTCGGCACCGCCATCCACGCGCACCAGATAGGGCAGACCGCCGGCCGGACCATAGGGCTCCTCGCGCAGCACCGCCATACGCACCGCCGCCAGGACCGAACCCCGGTGCGCGGAGCCGGCGGTGACCGCCCAGCCCATCACATGGCCAGTACCGCGGTCCTCGAACCACGTCACCCACACCCTCGACGTCTTCCCGTCCGGCATCAACACCACGGTCTCGGCCTGTTTGTGATCCCCCTCCCACACCTCGTTCCGCGCCACCGCCGGCCGCTGAAAGCAGGGATCGAAACCGCGGGCCGCCGGGATCCCCTCGCGCAGGCCCGCCATGAAACCCGGATCAAGATCCCGCGCGATCGCATCGTGCAGCGTCGTCAGCCCCGGCGGCTTGCGGCCCGCAGCCACCGCCATCTCGACCAAACGCTCGTGAGCGCGCTTCACGTTGCCCTGATAGTCGGCAAGGACATCGATGACCTCCTCGGTGACCCGGAAACGGCGGCGTTCCGGCTTCTCCGCGGATCCGGTCTCCTCCGCTTGGGCCAGCCAGCTCCACACCGTCCTCTTGTGCACGCCCACCGCGTCGGCGACCAGCCGCACATGCGCCGTCGTCAACTCCCCCGCGGCCCGCAGCCGCAGCAGCTGAGCCACCGCCGCAACCCTCAGCTCATCCCGATGCCGCCCCAAACCGTCATCCCCGGTCCCCAAAGCGGCCACGGTCTCAGAAGCGTCGCCGCCCACCATCACCAGAGCCGATACCCGCACACAGAGCGAACCGGTAACCAAGCAGTGATCACAGCACCAGCCTCCGGACAGTCAACTACCGCCCCCACACGAGGCAGTTCACGTCACACCCGTGACAGGCGCGACGAATGAGACGCTAAAGCCGACACCCCCGACAAGAGCCCCGCCGATCACCTGGACGGATGACAGAGACCCCCCTTTCACCTCCGACTCACAACCTCATGCGCTATAGAGCCCGCCTCGAAGGAGATCCGACGAACACCCCACCAACCGATCCGAGAACACACCACCACCAAATCCGGAACACCACCACCAAGATCAACCAGCCGAAACACCCACCGGCCAGCACAAAAACAAGCCAGCACCACTGACGAGAAAACCCGAACACCCCAGTGACACCCTCCCCGAACCTCACAGACGCAGGTGATCGCCGCTACCGGATCCGGTAAAACCCTCATCGGAGCAGAATCCGCGCGTCGGCTTTCCGCGCGTCGCGTGCTGGTTTTGGTGCCGACGCTGGACCTGCTGACGCAGATGGCCGGCGCGTGGCGTCGGGCGGGTCGGTCCGGGGCGATGGTCGGGGTGTGCTCGTTGCGGGCTGAGGAGAGTCAGGGTCTGCCCTGCACGACTGATCCTGTCGAACTGGTCTCCTGGGTGGGTGGTTTGGAGACCGTGACGGTGTTCGCGACGTACGCGTCCGTCGGCCTGGGTGTCCTTCAGCGTGCGCACGCGGCTGGCCTGGAGGTGTGGAGCCTCATGGTCGTGGACGAGGCGCACCGGACGAGTGGTGATGGCTTGAAGCCGTGGGCGGCTGTGCACGACCAGGCGCAGCTGCCCGCGGAGCGTCGGCTGTATATGACGGCGACTGCGCGGGTGTGGGAGGCGGAGGGTGAGCGGCCGCGGTTGGTGGCGTCGATGGAGGACGACTCGCCGGTGTTCGGGCCGGTGGCTTACCGGTTGACGTTGTCGGAGGCGATCGGTCGGGGGATTGTGGCGCCGTATCAGGTGCTGTGTCTCGACATCCGTGATCCCGGCCTGTACGCGGCGCTGGCCAGTGAGGACACCGGGTCCGATGCGGTGCGCGGGGCGCGCTTGGCGGCTGTTCAGGCCGGGTTGATGCATGCTGCGTCGGAGGAGCGGTTCCGTCGGGTGCTGTCGTTTCACAGTCGGGTTCAGGAGGCTGAGGCGATGGCGGTGTCGGTGCCGGTGGTCGCGGCCCGGCTCGCCGAGGACGACCCGGACCGGTATCCGTCTGCCGGGCAGGTGTGGGCGGACTGGCTCTACGGTGAACACGCTCCCGGCCACCGGCGTAACGTGCTCGATGAGTTCGCCTCGGACTTCCTCGGAGGACCTGATTTCGAGGGCCGTAATGTGCGTGCGGAATTGCGGGTGTTGAGTTCCGTTAGGGTTCTCGGGGAAGGTGTCGATACCGCTGAATGTGACGCCGTCCTTTTCTCCGATGCGCGGGGCAGCATGGTGGATATTGTGCAGATGGTGGGGGTGCGCTGCGGTTGAAGCCGGAGCGGGGGAAGCTGGCTTCGCTGGTCGTTCCGGTATTCGTCGGGCCGGGTGAAGATCCGAATGAATTGCTGACTTCGGATGCGTACGGGACCCTGACGAAGGTGCTTGGAGCTCTGCGGGCGCACGACTCGGACACCATCGAAGCGCTCGCCGATCCCCGTCTGCGCAACAGCCGTTCAGCCATCGAGACGGACGGCGCGGACGGTGTGGAGGAGGGTGCGGAGCAGGGCCTGGACGAGGACGTCGACGGTCGGGTGTCGGTGTCTGCGCGGGCGGCGGGGGTGCTGCGGTTTAGCGAGGAACGCGACCCCGCCGTGCTCACCCAGTTCGTGCAGCTACGGGTCATCGACCCGGAACGGGCGTACTGGCGGCGCGGCATCGAGGCAGCCACACGGTGGCTGCGCGAGACCGGCGAGAATGAGTTGCGGGTGCCGTTCACGTACGTCACCCCGGAAGACTGGTCGTCGGTCGGATCGCATCCACTCGGGGCGTGGATCGCGGATCAGCGCCGGTACTACGCGGCCGGCACCCTGGAAGCCTCGCGGGTTGCCGAGCTGGAGACGCTGGGCATGGTCTGGTCCGTCCACGCCTCCGCATGGGACGCCGGCCTCGACGTCGCCCGCAACTACGCCGCAATCCACTCCCACTGCCTGCCAGCAGCAACCGCCGTATGGGACTCCTTCCCCCTCGGGGCGTGGTTGAAAAATCAGCGTGCGATGGCCCGGAAGACCCGTGAGAACGCCGTACGCCGCGCAGGCGGGGAAACCGGCGTCCCCTACGCCGGGGAGCTGTCACACGCGCGTATGGAAGCGTTGGACGAGGTGGATCCCGGGTGGTGCCCGGAATGGGAGATCGGATGGCAGCGCTGTCTTCGGCTGGCGCTCACGCACGTGAAGAACGGCGGCACTCTCCCGGCCGGGCCAGGCGAGGTGGTGATGCAGGGCGAAGACCTCGGGACTTGGATCGCCGTGCAGCGTGCCGGGTGGGACAAGCTGGCCCCCGCACAGCAGTACCTACTCGAGACGCTGGGGATCGAACCCCCGAGTGAGGGTGAGGTGCTGGCGCGGGTGTCGCAGGATGCGCGCTGGGAGGCCAACCTTGCGGCCGCACGCCAGTTCCACGCCCGCGAAGGGCACCTGCGGGTACCCCGCCAGCACGTCGAGACCATCCAGGGCACGCCCATACGACTCGGCGCCTTCCTCGACAACACCCGCCGACGCGCCCCGAAGCTGAGCGAGCAGCGCCGCAACGACCTCGATGAGTTGGGCATGCGCTGGTAGACCCCGTGTTCCCTGAAGAGCGTGCGTGCTGGCCGCCGGCCCAGCGGACCGGGCCGGCGCCCAACAGCGCTGGAGGGCGCCGGAAGGATGATGGGCCCATCCCCACGTACGCGGGAAGCAGAAGCCGCCCTCGGCCTCGGAGACGTCACCGATGGGTCCATCCCCGCGTGCGCGGGGAGCAGCCGGCCCGGACCTTCTCGGACCAGTAGCCGGGGGGTCCGTCCCCGCGTGCGCGGGGAGCAGGCGAGGCCGGTTTTGATGGCCTGTCCGACCGCGGGTCCATCCCCGCGTGTGCGGGGAGCAGCCTGTCTGGGCAATCACAGCGGCCAGTTTGACGGGTCCATCCCCGCGTGCGCGGGGAGCAGAGACCGGCGTCTGGCCCGACTGGACCGGACCCGGGTCCATCCCCGCGTGCGCGGGGAGCAGCCCTGCAGGCCCCAGCCGCGCCCCTCGTAGATGGGTCCATCCCCGCGTGCGCGGGGAGCAGTCGACGATGAACTGCACTGGCTTCCGTGCGATGGGTCCATCCCCGCGTGCGCGGGGAGCAGCCCGTTCAACACCACCGCATCGAACGCATCGAGGGTCCATCCCCGCGTGCGTGGGGAGCAGTCTTGTTGACCAGGCACGATAGGCAGTGGCCCTGTACGCAGGAGCAACTTCCTAAGAATCCGGCATTCTCCGCATATCTCATTGAACAGCGCAAAGCTCGTCGGATGTCCGTGAGTGGTGATCTGCTATCCGCGGAAGCGTCTCCGCTTCGCGGCCTTGCTCCAGCCAGGGGGAAGGGCCGGAGGAGCCTTTTCGGCAGGCTTTTTGTGGGGTCGGTGGATCAGGGTGAGTCCTTCGTGGTCGAGGGGGTGCCAGGCGTGGTCGTGGGTGCGGAAGGTGAAGCCCTGCTCGGTGTCGGTGGTGTGGGCGAGGAGGGCTCGGCCCTGGTCGGCGTAGGTGCGGACTTCGTCCCAGAGCAGGTCGCGGATGCGGGCCGAGGGGTTGCCGAGGAAGACGCCGGGTGAGATCTCCAGGAGCCAGCGGGTGAGATAGCCACGCAGGCCCGGTGGGCAGTTGGTGAGGACGATGACGGTCACCACTGGCCTCCTGGGATCGGGTCGAAATCGGACTCGGGGTCGTGGTTGCGGCCGGCGGGGATGTGATGGCCGCCGTCGGTCTGGAGGGTGACGTGATCGGCGTCGGGAGTTGTGGTCTCGGTGCCGGGTGGCAGGAGCAGGTTCTTGATGTCGTTGACGCATCGGTCGAGGAGGCCGGTGCGGGCGATGTGGTCGCGCAGGGCGCGGCGGGTGCGGGGGCCGGGGTCTTCGTCGCTCTCGGCTGCGGTGTCGAAGGCGATGGGGATACCGATGTCGGTCTTGTAGAGGTCGGCGATGTCCAGGACGAATGAGAGTTCGTGGCCGGAGTGGACGAAGCCGAGGGCCGGTGAGCAGCCGAGAGCCGACGCCCTGCACACCCACCGCGACCACGCCAGGTGGCTGGTGGAAGAGAAGAAGGCGCACTTCGTGCTCGTGGTCAAGCGGAACCAGCCGACGCTGCACGACGCGCTGCGCTCCTTGCCGTGGAAACAGGTGACCGCGCGGCGCTACGAGCGCGAGAGCGGACACGGGCGGCGCGAGACCGGCTCGGTGCGCACCCTCACTGTCACCGACCTCGGCCTGGACTTCCCGCACGTGGCACAGGCCGCGAAGATCCACCGGCACCGCACCGACCGAAAGACCGGCAAGATCACCCGCGAGACCGTCTACACCATCACCGACCTTCCGGCACGCGCGGCATCGCCGCAGGTCATCGGCGAACTCGTCCGCTCGTAGTGGGGTATCGAGGCTGTGCACCACGTCAGAGACACCACCTTCAGCGAGGACGCCTCGAAGATCCGAACCGGGCACGCGCCGGAGAACATGGCCACGCTGCGCAGCTTCGCGATCAGCACCCTGCGCACCGCCGGGCATCGCGGCATCGCCTCCGGCCTGCGCGAGATCTCCTGCACGCCCTTCACCCGCCCGCTGAACCTGATCGGCCTGCCCTGACCAGCAACGCCACATGATCACCACGACTTTGAATCAGCCCTGGCCACCGGCCGCGGACCCGGCGGCTTAAGGCCGAGTTCTCGCGTTCCATTATTCAATACGGCAGGTCGGAGATCTCGTAGCCGGTTAGTCCAAGCGCTCCGACTGCGGGAAGGATCCTGGCCAAATACCACTCAAAGTCGACATAATCATCAACATCTCGGCGATAGACAGTATCCACCCTAGGATCCAGTACGAGCCTAGGACCGCCAGACAGCAAAAGGAAAGAGCCTCCGATGCCTGTCGCCTCCCAGGTGAGGATGACGGCACAGGCCCCGTGGGATTGACGGGCTTGCTCCATCTCGCTAATTGCAGCAGATTCAGCACCGAGAGCCTTTCTCTCCCAATCGGTCATATCGGACTCCACGAGATAGCTGATACATCCACCGTCATCCAATCTCCAGCCTCCCCGCACGAGTGATCCAATAATATCTGGCACGGAAATCGCGCCATTGAACTGGAATTTGATACTGATGTTCCTGCCCATAAACAACCCTTCCAGTCGCACCTGCCGGAGGGATACACGTCGACATCCCTCCGGATTCCACCAATCCCGCAACCCTATTCAGCTATCCGCAGTTCGGAGATCCACGGCGTAACGCTCCCAGACATCAGCAACGAACTCGGCCGCCCCCGTGGCCGGCAGTCTGCGGTCCCACCAGCACTCGCTCCTGGGCCGGACCTCCGGGCCCTCATTCACCACTTCATGGAACCGTTCATAGATGCGTCGGACCCGTTGTGCGAAGGGCAGGTACGTCTCCGTGCGTTTGGCTTCGGCATCGTCCAATACCTTCTGCAGCAACTGCCGAACGGAAAGATCGTTCAGATACTCGGACAGGTCGGAAGCGTAGCCGATCTCGCACTCTTCTACGAAGTCCTCCCACATTCCGAGCGACTGCACTGGGAGGGGAGGAGATCCCCATCCCTCAGTGCGAGCAATCTGATGAAAGCGCTCAGTGAACTCACGGCTCGGGTATGTCACTTAAACTGACTCCAGAAGTACATAACCGGATCCCCCTTGGGCCTAAAGAAGGTAGAGGTTGTCCCCGAGGAATTCATGTAGCCGAAGTAGCCGGTTTTCGCATCGACCCGGAACATGCCACCGCTGGAACACGGCGCCGTCCAGGCCGCCGCGGGTCGAGGCCGCCATCCGCAGTGCGTCGGCGACCAGGCCGGTGCGCATGTGGTCGGCGATGGACCAGCCGACGACCTTGCGGCTGAAGCAGTCCAGCACCGTCGCAAGGTAGAGGAACTCTCCGCCCGCGAGCGATAGATACGTGATGTCGCCCATGTACTTCCGTCCCGGCTCGGCGGCGGTGAAGTTGCGCTGGAACAGGTCCGCAACCGGTGAGGCCGCCGGGTCCGGGACGGTGGTGCGCACGCGTCTGCGCAGGCGGATGCCGGTGATGGAGAACATCCGCATGATCCGGGCGACCCGCTTCTCGTTGACCCGACGCCCCCTCTCACGGAGCTCGGCGGTCACGCGCGGGGAGCCGTAGGCGCCGCCGGACTCGGCGTGGACCCTGCGGATCTCCTCGGCCAGGACCTGATCGTTGTGCTGCCGGGCGGCCCGGGCCTCGGCGCCGGCGAGCCACTTGTAGTAGCTGGACCGGTTCACGTCCAGGACGTGGCAGAGCCGCTTCACCTCGTAGGTGTCCCGGTGGTCGTCGACGAACTGGAAGCGGCTCCTCACCAGTTCGTCGCCGAGTAGCCGGAGGGGATTTCACCCTCCGGCCCTCACAGAACGGAGCGTGACGATCTCTCGTCACTCCGCTCTTGTCGTCCTGATCGTCAGACCAGAACGGCACTCACGGTCGGAGTGACGCGCCACGCACGCGGGGATGGACCCCACTCAAGGTCGACGTCGTAGGTGCCGGCGGTCTGCTCCCCACGCACGCGGGAATGAACCCCCGTCGACGGTCGGGCGCAGGCCGCGCCGTTCCGGCGCGGCGGTGTTGGGGCTCCGATGCACGGCCAAGACTGCATCGGCGTGTGACCGGTTGAAGCGTCGGCAGGAGCGCGGCAAATTCGCGCCGCATCGCGGCTTGGCTGTTGTTCGTGTGGAGGCGCGGCGGTGGGCGTTCCGCTGCTGTTGCTCTGCGCTCCGGTTCCTCCCGGCATGCCGGCAGCTGGCCCGGCGCTCGAGCGCGGCGGGCCCGGCCGGCGCGCGACAGCGAACACTGCCCCGATCCCCGAAGCGCGCCCGTTGATGGACGAGGACACACAGGTCGTCGTGGGCCTCTCATACAGTCACAAACCAGAGATCATGCGCAGAAAAATTCTGCGCATCCATCGAGGAGAACCCATCAGGGTATCCGAATGCTTGTGTAAGGGCTTCCCGACTGCAATAGAGTTCAGGGGAAAGCCACGAGGATACCGTGATGACTTCACAACCCAACTCCACAGCCATCCGAGCGCAAGGCGATTCAGCGAGTGCTACACATAGCGGGATGGTCCCCGAGACTATGGCTTCGTCACGCCCTTCGCGACTCAGGGACCCCCACCCCTCTACCGCTTCCCAATCCCAGTCAAGGATGAGTTCGCAATTAGCGGCCAACTCCTCCATAACTACTTTCGAGTCGAGCCAGGACCAGGTCTCACCACGCTGGGCCGCTTGCATTACCATTTCCGATACGTCCATCAGGGCGCACCTCCTGGGGAACCGTGGACAATGGTCACACCTTGTTTGGGTATTTTTCTGTAGACGTTGATATAACTGGTAAGCTCTCCGGTTCTTCCGACTACTCCCACCGGACCATTCTCCACGTAAACCTTCGCCTTTTGACGTGCATCCCCCGTCCAAAGATCATGCTTATCTGCATAGGCTGCCGCGTCAAGCGTCGCCTTCTCTGCGTCTACACCTTTGAGGAAGACACTTCTGCCAGCGACGGCTTCACGTCCAGGCAAGTGCTTCGCCATCAACTCATTCTCTACAGTGTACTTACCGTTGGTCAGACGACCGTGCCGGTCGAGCCTGATTCCCTTAGGTCCATGCCTCAGACCCCCATGGCGCATGCCAAATATTGCTGCGACGGCACTAGGAACTTGGTAGGGGTCACTGGAAATGTCATAGCCGTGACTCGCTATCCAGTTGTCGAACTGAGCCCCGTAGTCACAACCGGGTGACCCGGCGCCACCATTTCGGCAGTCTCCGTCAAAGAGCCAACCTGCCAGCTCAGCCGTGTACGGAACGTTACTAATAGCTCCGTAAAACGTCTCCCCAACGTCATTGCAGACCGCTGAAAGGAAGCCCCAGGATCCGCACCCCCCTGCGGTGTCACTGGGCCCAATCTTTAGCCCTTTGGTGCCACCTTGGGCAGTTCCGCTGCTGGACGAATCGTGTGAGCTGTTGTAACTCTCGCCGTTCTCCGCGTAAACCGTATTGGCGGACTTGGTGGGCTTGCCCGGCACGTGGCCGGGGGTGGTGTTCTGGTGGTCGGGACTCGGGCGGGTGGGGCAGTCGAGGTGTGCACACAGGCCTGTGGGGTCTGCGTTGGTGATGGGGCTGTTACTCGCGTAGGAGTACCCGTTGAGGGACTGCGGTGCGCCTGTTGCGAGGATCGGGTCGACGCTGAGGAATTGGCCGATTCCCGGGTCGTATTCCCGTGCTCCGATGTGGGTCAGTCCAGTTGCATCATCCGCTGGTTTGCCGAGGAAGCGTTTGTCGTCAGGCCAGGAACTGGGGGCCGTTCCGCGGGCGGCTCCGAAGGGTGTGGTGTAGCGCTTGGTGATGGCCCAGGTGGTGGCGTCGAGGGCGACGGTGGCGGTGCCGTGGGGGTCGGTGGCGAGGAAAGAGAGTTTCGTGGTGCCGGCTGCGGCGGTGCGGACGGCGATGGTCTGTCCGCCTGCGCTGTAGTAGCGGGTGCCGGTGAGGGTTTTGGTGCTGCCCTGGGTGGTGAGGCGGACTTCTGTGTCGCCGAGGTAGAGGACGGTGTCGCCGTCGCCGGTGGCGCGGCGGATGAGGAGGCTGCCGTTGGCGTCGTAGAGGTAGTTGGTCTGTTTGGTTTGCTCGGTGAGGCTGGCGAGTTTGCCTTCGCTGTTCCAGGTGAGGGTCTGGGTGCCGGTGGCGCCGGGGCGGCCGGTGGTGTTGCCGGTTTTGTCGTAGCTGTAGGTGGCGTTCTTGGCGCCGGTGGTGCGGTCGAGGGGGTGTGGCTGGCCGGTGGGGGTGCCGTAGGCGTAGGTGGTGGTCTGGTCGCCGGTGGTCAGGTGGTGGGTTTCTGTGTTGCGCTGGCCGGCGGTGGTGTAGGTGTAGGAGGTCCAGTAGGGGGCGGCGCCGCCGAGGTTGGCGGTGGTGCGTCCGGTGCTGGCGCAGTCGGGGGTTTTGGGGGTCCAGGCTTCGGTGAGGCGGCTGTAGCCGTCGTAGGTGAAGCACTGGTTGTCTGATTGGCTGGTGCCGCCGAGGGTGCTGGCATCACTTACGGAGTTGACGTTGCCGGCGTCGTCGCGGGTGAAGGTGAGGTCCTGCGGCATGTAGCCGTGGGTGTCGTCGGTGACGTAGGACTTGGTCAGGCGGCGGGTGCCGGTTTCGTAGCGGTAGTTGAGGTAGGCCTTCTTCGCCGAGCTGGTGGAGTCCTTGCCCACGGTGAGGGTGGTCGGGTCGCCGAGTTCGGAGTAGGCGGCGCCCAGGAGGTACCCGGTGGTGCCGTTGACGGTTTTCGGGTTGCCGAGGGTGTCGAAGGCGTTGGTGATGCCTTCCGAGGCGAGGCCGGCAACGGCTGGATGCCCGATGCCGGAAAGCTGGTTGGCGGCGTTATAAGTCGCGGTGAAGGCCAGGGTCGGACCGACACCCGCGGTGACCAGCGGATCGCTGGCCGGCAGGGTCAGCTGGCTGTTGGTGGCGTTGTAGAGGTTGTCGAACTTGGTGACCTTTTGGACGTAGGCTGCCTGCCCGCTGGGGTCGTTGACGTACCGGGTGGCGGTGTCCTGCTGGCCCTTGGCGATCTGGTCGTAGTCCCAGTGCGCCAGTTTGTTCGCGGCGACGGTCTTGTCGGTCTGCCACATGTCGGTCTTGCGGCCGAGTACGTCGTAGGCGTGGATGAGCTTGCGGTTTTCCGCGTCCTGGGTCCAGTCGACCTGGTCGAGGTTGGTGAAGCCGGTGGTCGTGGTGCCCTTGTCGGGGTCGGTCGCGCTGGTCTGGCGGCCGAACAGGTCGTGGGTGTAGGACCAGACGCTGTTGTCGTGGGCGGTGATGGTCTTCTGCTGGCCGGCCGGGGTGTAGGTGTAGCGGGTGTGGTTGTAGGACCCGGTGGCGGTGGGGCTTGCGTACTGGCGGGTCTCGGTCGTCTGGCCCAGGGCGTTGGTCAGGGTCGCGGTGGCCTGGCCTCCGGTGGGCGCCGTCTGGATGACGCGGTCGCCCTGGTGGACGGTCGTGGTCGTCCAGCGGTGGACGCCCTTGACCTTGGTCTGGCTGGTGACCGGGCGGGCCGCTGCGTCGTAGGTGGTGTCCACCTGCATGGGGGCCTGTGCGCCTTCGACGGTGGCCGGGTCGCCGGACGGCGCGTTGCTGGCGTCCCAGATGTCCGAGAGGGTGGAGCTGGCCAGGCCGCGGGTGTCGTACTGGGCCAGGGTGACGATGCGGCCGCCGGACGGGGACGGGGACTGTGTCTGCCTGGCTCGCAGTAGTGAGTCGTAGATGGTGTAGCTGGTGTTGTAGCCGGAGGCTGTGGGGGTCAGGGTGCTGGTGGAGACCCAGGACGGGGAGTCGTTGGACAGGTGGTAGGCGTATTTGTAGTTGGGTGTGGCGATGGGCAGCCGGTTGGGCAGCCAGAGCTGGGTGACGCGTCCGAGGCTGTCGTAGGTGGTCTGGGTGACCTTCGCGTTGGGGTCGGTGATCTTGGTGGCTGCGCCGGTGGCGAAGTCGATGACGGTCTTGGTGTCGTAGTCCTTGGCGTCGTAGACCGTGGTGCCGGTGAGCGGGCCTGTCGCCAGCGGGGCGTAGACGGTCCTGCTGGTCTGGGTGTCGTTGGTGTCCTTGACGACCAGCGGTCTGCCGAGGGTGTCGAAGGTGGTGGTGGTGAGTTTCTGCCAGGTTGGCTGGTCGCTTGCGTTGTAGGCGCTGGCGCGGCCGGTCCACTTGGGTTCGCCTCGGGTGGGTGTCTGGTCGGCGGTCCAGGCGGTTGTTGCGTCGTAGGTGATGGCGGTGTCGGAGATGACGTCGCCGGCCTTGGTGGCGTCGGCCGGGAGGTCGAGGGCGCTGTCGGCGGTGGCGCAGACCTTGGCGGTGGTGCGGGTGCGGGAGGCCAGTGAGGTCAGGCCTGTGTCGTTGCGGGCGTACCAGGTGCGGGTGCAGGTTTCGTCGCCGGTGACGGCGTTGTCGCCCTTGTCTTCGACGGTTTGCGGCATGCCGTAGTCGTCGTAGGTGGTGGCGGTGGTGCGGGTGCGGTCGACGGGCTGGCTGCCGCTGGTGATGTTGGTGCGGGTGTGGGTGGCGCCGGTGCGGACGTAGTACGCCTCGATGTCGGCGTAGGACTTGTGCTGGGTGGCGGTTTTGCGGGACCAGGGGTCGTTGATGGTGCCGGCGACTTCGTTGGTGCCGTTGTAGGTGACGGACTCGCGGGTGAAGCCGGCGTACTGGTCCAAGTCGGTGATGGCTGCCGCTTTGACGCCCGTCGCCTGGGCGGTTCTGCGGGCGTCGGGGTCGAGGGTTGTGCCGTCGGCTTTGAGGAGGCGGTCGCCGTGCATGCCGCGCATGTAGACGGTGACGGTCTTGCTGCGGGTGCCGTCGCTGGGCCCGGTGTAGTGGGTGACCTTGGCGAAGCCGCGCCAGATGGACCAGGTGCGTTCCTTCTGCGGGGTCATGGGGTCGTCGTTGTAGTGCCAGGCTCCGCCGCCGGAGTACTCGTAGGTCTGGGCGATGGTCCCGGAGGCGCCCTGTTCGTCGGTGGTGTCGACGGCAGTGACGGGGTATTTCTGGAACCAGTCCCTAATCGGGTCGACGCTTCCGCCGTTGGGCTTCCAGTAGACGGGGTAGCAGGTGCTGGTGTTCTGGTCGGGGCGGGGTCTGGTCTGTCCGGCGACGCACTCGGCTTCGGCGTAGTTGACGGCGATCTTTGCGCCGGTCTCGGTGGTGATGCCGGTCAGGCGCGGCTTGGCCAGGGGCAGGATGTTGTCGCTCTCACCGTCGACGCGGTTGGTGAGGAATTCGCTGGTCAGGGTGACGGGGTCGGTGGTGATCGGGGTGCCGTGCTCGCCGGTGTGCTGGATGGACTTCAGCCACAGGGACTGGTCGTGGGAATCGCCGGTCTCGCCCGGGTCGAGGTACTGGTGGGTGAGCTGCCAGGAGTCGACGGGCTCGAAGTCGGCGCTGGGGGTGCGGGCCGCGTTCCAGGCGTGTGTGGTGATGCCGGTGAGGCGTTTGCGGGTGAAGAAGCTGGGGCCGACGTTGCCGGTGCATTTGTCGCCGTCCTTGCAGAGGGCGTCGAAGGGTACGTCGGGCCAGTGCGCGCTGGTCGATTCGGTCAGCGAGTCGCAGCCGTCGTCGGTGCGGATGCAGCGCTCGTCGTAGGTGAAGGTGACCTTGTTGGAGGCCGCCGGGGTCCCGGAGAACAGGGCGCCGGCACGCTGGCCGTAGAGGATTTTGGTGAGGTGTCCGCCGCGGGTGTACGGCGTGCCGGTGGAGTCGTCGCCGAGCGTGTCGTAGTTGTTGGCTTCGGCGGTGTACCAGTAGCTCATGGCGTTGCCGTGGGTGTCCTCGACGTAGTCGAGGTTCCACCGCCAGGCCTGTGTCTTGGCGCGTCCGCTGAGCGAGGTGCCGCTGCTGTAGCCCGGCTCGCCGCTGTCGTCGCCGAAGACGGGGACGGTCCAGACGCTGTTGGTGCGTTCGCTGCCCGCGCCGTCGAGCTTGTTGAGGCCGAAGACGTATTTGGTGCCTGTGCCGGTGATGACGGTCCAGTACTCGCCCTTGCCGTCGCCGTTGCCGCCGGAGACCGGGTCGCCGTCGTCGGGGTTGTCGGCGCCGGTGGAGTGGGTGACGAGGGAGGCGTCGTCGTCCTTGAGCCGCCACTTGCCGTTGGTGTCGTCCTTGACCAGTTCGGTGGCCTTGCCGTTGAGGACGAGGGAGGCGTTGTCGTACTTCCAGCACAGGTCGTACTTGTCCGCCTGTTCGTCGTCCTCGCAGGAGCCGTACTTGCGCTCGATGAACGACGACGTCAGGTCGAAGCCTTCACCGATCTGGCTGCCCTGGTTGTTCGTGTTGGCGGTACGCCCGTCCACGCTGCCGGAGTCGTAGGAGAGGGCGAGGTCGGGTCGGGGACCGGCGGCGGCCGGTGGCGTCTTGATCGGGTAACTCCAGGTGAAGGTGCCGGAAGAGCCGCCCGCCTGCCAGGTCGAGGAAGCCGACAGCGGTGTGGCCTTGTAGTCACCGCCGCCGGACTTGGTAGCCGCCGCGAGGGCAAGGACCAGGGTCTGCCCGTCGGCCGTCTTCGCCGACCGCTCGGACAACCGCGGGGCCTGCGACGTGCCTGATTTCGCCGCCGGTGATGCGGGGGAAGTGGTGTTGAAGGTCAGGTCCGCGCGGAGCTTGTTGTCCTCACGGTCGTTGCTGTACGTGACGGGTGTCGAGTCGCGGCAGGAGGCCTGGCCGGGCTGGGTGAGCGCGCATTCGGGCAGGCGCAGCACCTGCAGGCGGCCGGCCCAGTCGCCGCCGTAGGCGTTGGCGAAGGCGGAGTAGTCGATGGTGAGATCGGCTGTTGCGCCGGTCCGCGGGGCCGTCACGGTCAGGGCGACGCCCTTGATGCCGAGGGCTTTTGTCTGTTTCCGGCTGAGCACGGACACCTTGACCGACGTTGCTGCCTTGTTGCCCCGTGCCGTCTTCGCGGCGGGCGCGGCGAGGGAGACGGGCAGGGATCCCACCGTGGCGTTGGCAGTGCCCCAGGCGGGGGTGGTCAGGGTGGTCGTCGCGGGGGCAGGCCAGGACACGGTGGCGTCCTGCTCGCGCAGGGCCCGTTGTGCTGTCTTCTTGCCGGCGGCTTCCTGGCGGGCGATCAGGCGCGAGGTCGCTGTCTGCTTCGGCTTCAGCGGGACCATCTTGGCCGATACCTGCTCGGGTGCATCGGGACGGCCCAGCGGCTCCGCTTCCTGAGCCAGCGCGGTCAGGGGTGAGAGCAGCCCTGGAAGGAGGGCGAACGCAGCGGTCAGCGCGACGCGGGCCTGCAAGCGAGTCGGATTCCCAGTGGAATCAGCGGTGGAAGTACGGCGGCGGAACGACGGCATGGGTCTCATGTCCAAGCTCCAACGAAGGCCCCGGCAATGGGCAGGGGTGGGGGTGGGGGTGCGGGCGGTCGTGCTCGTGCACGGCCGGAAAAATCAAGGGCGGCCAGCCGTCGGCCCGACAGCTGGTTGTGCAGGCTGGTGGCCCGGTGGGTTGAGGAGACCTGTGCCTCCTTGGCCCATCGGCTGTTTCAGTCGCCGGCGATGACGATGTTGCGGACTTGGTCCGCGGTCATGGCCCCGCTCCAGATCCGCAGGCGGCCCAGCTGACCGGCGAAGTGACTGCTGCCGGTCGTGCCGCCGAGGAACAGAGCGCCGGTGCCCTGCTGCGGTGTCGTGTCGGCGTTGTTGGCGCCGTCGTCCACGGCTTTGGATCCCACGTACAGGTGCATGCGGCCCCCCTGGTCCTGCGCGTCATACACACCCGTCAGCGTGACCGGAACGCTGGTATCAGCCCATTCCGACCAATCAGTCACATCAGCCGTGGCTACGGATGTTCCGGAGACGGTCGTACGCACGAACCTCCACAGGTATTCGTCCGCTGCTACCTTCTGCACCGAAAGAGCCCAGGACGCTCCTCCGCTGCCGGACTGGCCAGCAATCTGGGCCTCGTAGCCGTCCGGCTTGGCATTCAGGGCCGCGGGATTGACCTGCGCCTGAGCGGAGACCGTGAAAGAGCCGGTCTCGTCGATCGCCGGACCGGCTACCGAGGCGTGGCCGCCGCTGCCGTCGACCACCACGGTGCTGGAGTCTCCATCCAGCCTTGCTCCGCCGGACAGTGTCATGGCGCCGATCGGGTACGGGGAGCCTTCGTTGACGGTGGTGCCGGAGGAGATCTCCGCGTTCCAGTCGGCGACCAGCTCGACGCCGGGTGCGTTGTCGACGCTCGCGGTGGCTTCCTTGGCGACCTCGTCCGAGCTGAGCGCGTTCTGCCAGACGGCGACCTCGTCGATCCGGCCGCGGAAGTGCTGCCCGGCAGCACCCCGTACGATCGACCGCCCCACCTGCAGGCCCTTGCTCGCTTCCCACGGCACGTAGCTGGGCGCGGCATCACGCATGTTGACCGGGTCGCCCTGGGCGCGGCCGTTGACGAACAGTTGGATGGTGTCGTCCTCGGGCGTGCGTTCACCGTTTGCGTCGGTGGCGGCGGTGTAGACGCCGGCGAGATGTGTCCACACCCGCAGTGGGGGATCTGCCTTGACGGCCGCGGACCTGATGAAGACGGGTGTGGCCGAGTCGGTGGCCGTGTAGTGGAACACGTACGACCTGGAGGACGACGAGTAGTACAGGGCGAAGGCCTGCGCCTGGGCGCCGGGCGCGGTGACGATCATTCGGCTGGTCGATGTATCCGTGAGGTTCACCCACGCTGAGACGGTGAAGGAGTGGGCTGTGTTCACCACCGGCGCTGATGCGTCGGCGTAGGCCTGCTGCGCGTCGGGGTTGCTGCTGTCCAGCCACAGTGAGGTGTCCTCGTCACCGCGTCGCGCCATGGTCGAGAAGCCGGCCTTGTCCCGCAGGGTCAGGTCGTGCGTCGGGGCGGAGGGATCGTGCTGCGGGTCTTCGGCCGAGCTGTCCTTGGCCGTGGTGACCTCCGAGCCCGGAGCGCCGTCATCGAAGCGCCAGCGTCCGATCGGCCCCGGCGGCAGACTCACCTGGAAGTCGAACGTTTCCGGCGTGCCCGTCCGCTCCCGCACGTCGATGGCCCATACCTTCAGGTGGTGGGTTCCTCCCATCTTCGGGACGGCATTGCTGATCTCCGCTGTGTGATCAGGTTTCGCGGTCTCGGTACGCGGCAGTCCCACCTGCCCGTTCGGGCCGTGGAGTGTCCACCGGTATTTGCGGATGTCGGTGTCGGCGCTGTTGGGTTTGAACACGAACGTGCCGGCAACTCCCGGACCGCCCTTGGGCGGGCAGGCGTCCGTGGTGCACTCCACGTAGGGAGAGCCGTTCACGTCCTTGGGCTGGATCGTCGGTGGCTTGGGGGCGGTGGAGTCGATGACGAAGTAGCACCACGGCGAGAACGAGGAGTACAGGTCTCCGCTCGCGCCGTCGTAAGACCAGTGCGACTGGGTACGGGCCCGGTAGCGGTAGGTGGTGCCGTCGGTGCGTTTCGTCGTCTGCTTGTCCAGCAGCGTGCCGTCCGGCTTGTAACCGCCATCGGAGTCGGCGGCCCAGATCTCCTCCCATGCACCTGCCTCGAGCCGCGCGATACGGTAGTTGATCTTCAGTTGGCCCTTGCTGTCGTTGGGGCCGGGCGAGACCTCCGTCTCCACCCGCGCACGCATGGTCGGCTGGTCCACCGTGACCGCCAGCGGGTCAGTCGCCGGCTGGCAGTAGCCACGCGCTCCGGTGCTGTACACACCCGGGATCACACCGACATTGATCGGCACGCCAGGGTCAGGGACGTAGTCGACGGTGAGCTGGGCGTTGTCGTCGAAGCGCTTCCAGGCACGCGGGTCGCTCTCGTCGCCGGCCCGCAGCATGAGCGTGAGGCGGGAGAACTTGCCGTCCGCGAAATCACGCACTGTCGCGGTCAGGCCGCCGTTGAACTCCACCCAGGCATCCGGCTGCGCGGGACTGCAGTGTTCCCCTCGGCCCGCCGAAACCGTCTTGGACTCCATGAGCGCCCCGATGGCCGGACCGGGCCACCGTGTTCCCTCGGAGATGTTCCCGGTGCGCTCAAGCCGGACCGTTTTGGCATCGCAGTTGAACGACCACGTCTCATACGCGCGGAAGGTCGCGTTCAGTACGTGTTTGCCGGCCAGAGCAGCTGGGCTGAACTCGAAGTACATGCGGTTGGCGTAGTTGGCCGTGAAGTCGTCATCGCACGCGTAGCCGTCGGCAGGCGCACAGCGGCCCACCCCGTAGTCGCCGGAAAACTGGTAGAACTTGTCCCCGTCCGAGGACAGGACCGTCCGCTCCGCACGCGAGAGCCCCACCGACGGGTCGATGTAGACCGGATAGACCGTGTCGTCGCCGCGCAGCAATCCCAGATCAGGGGTAACGGAAATGCTGTCCGCGTCAACCTGCACCGGGAGCGTCGCGGTCGCTGCCCCGGTCCCCGGCTGCACCGGCGCCTCACTCTCACCGGCCGTCACGGACGCCGAGCGTGTGACAGCCCCGGTCTGACGGGGCGTCCGGGGCTCCGGCTCACTGCCTCCCGCGGAGTCCCACATCTGCCCGGCCGGACCGGTGAAAACGGAGTTACCGTCCGGATCCAGGGCCCGCAACCCGCCGCCGGCCCCCGCGACCAGGGACACACCCTCACCCGCGACCGTGAACCGCACCTGCTCCAGCGCCTCGTTCTGCGCCGCCTGGGCAGTCTTGACCAGCAGCACCTCGCGGTAGCCGTCAGGCATCGCCGTCAACTGCAGGTCCACCCCCGGCAGAACCTCAGCGTAAGTAGCGGTCGCCCCGTCCAACGACGGCTCGGGCAACTCACCGGGCCAGCGCACCGAAAGCGCCCGCTGCCCCTCCTCCAGACGCACCATGTCCTGGCTGCCGCCGTCCGAGAAGGAAGCATCCACAGCCGCATACCGGGGGCCGATCGTCCCGTCGGACCTGCGCACCAGGGTCGTGTCGATGTCATGCCACTGCCCCGAAGCGTCCTTGACCCGCTCCGGCGCCGTGGCCTGCTTCAGGGTGTAGGTCCCGTCCGGATTCGCGAAAGTCTGCGAGTACTCGGTCCGCTGGGCCGTCACCTCAACCGGCTCACCCGACGCCGCAGCCCGCTCAGCCGGCGACAGCTTCGGCGAATCAGCACGCACCACTGGGACGTCCACCACGACTACCCCGCCCACCATCAACGCCAAAACCAGCCATCGCGCCACCGCATGACGCACCCACAAGTTCCCTGTCAACCGAACCTGCCACGCCCTGTGTGAATTCACAGCCCCACCCCATGCATCACACAACTATTGAAATCTGCCGCGGATCATAACCACACGCACCCACACGACATCAAGAGTGAAGTCGATCACCCTGCGGCTTTTACGGACCCAACAGCAGAGAAATCCCGATTCAGCGCGCCGCAAATACAGACCACAAAACAAACCAGCAGCCGATTGACAGTGAATTGCAGATGACCGCGAAATTAATGAACCATGAGCGAGCAATTTGGCGGGCTCAACCACGGCCTGATCGACGTCGCCCGGCTGCGCCGGGCCCTGGCCGGGGTGCCGTTGCCCAGGGCGGCGGACGGCCGGATCGTGCTGGCGGTGGATCTCTCGCCTTGGCTGCGGCCGGACGCCAACACATGTGCTGACCGAGCTTTTTGCCACACGTTCGGCCGGGGTGAGGGCAAGCATCAGATGGTGCCCGGCTGGCCGTACTCGGTGGTGGCCGCGCTGGAGACCGGCCGCACCTCCTGGACGGCGGTGCTGGACGCGGTCCGCCTGGAGCCCGGTGTCCGATGTCGCCGCGGTGACCACCGTGCAGATCCGTGAGGTCATCGAGCGGCTGGTCACCGCCGGCCAGTGGAAGCCGGGCGACCCGGAGGTCCTGGTCGTGCTGGACGCCGGATACGACGCCCCTCGCATCGCTCACCTGCTGGACGGCCTTCCCATCGAGGTTCTTGGCCGGCTCCGGTCCGATCGCGTGATGCGGCGTCCGACACCCACCCGCGAAGAGTTCCACCTGGCCAACCCCAAGGGCGGCCGGCCGCCCAAGCATGGCGGTGAGTTCGTCTTCGGCGACCCCGCAACGGGGCACTGAGCAAGCCGTGACGGTCACGGACACCCGGCTCTACGGTCAGGCGACCGCGCAGGCGTGGGACCGGCTGCACCCGCGGCTGACCCGCCGGGCCGCATGGCTCGACCACGGGGGGCCGCTGCCCATCATCGAGGGCACCGTCATCCGGCTGGTCGTTCAGAAGCTGCCCAGCGGTGGAGTGAACAAGCCGGTCTGGCTGTGGTGGTCGCGCACCGGCGCCACCGAAGCGGACGTCGACCGCTGCTGGCAGTCATTCCTTCGCTTCGACATCGAGCACACATTCCGCCTGTTCAAGCAGACCCTCGGCTGGACCAAGCCTCGGCTTCGCAGCTCGGAAGCGGCCGACCGGTGGACCTCGTCATCGCTGCCTATGCCCAGCTCCGGCTCGCCCGTTCGCTGACCGCCGACCTCCGCAGGCCCTGGGAGAAGCCGACCGAACCGAACTAACTGACACCCGCCCGCGTCCGCAGAGGGTTCAGGAACCTGCACGCGAAGACCGGCTCTCCGGCCAGCGCACCGAAACCGTCCCGCCCCGGCCCAGGCAGGCCGCCCGGCTCGAAGAAGCGCCGCCCCGCTACCCGCCACGACGTCGGCAGAATCCTCGCCACCGGCGAGGCGTATGCCCTCCCCGCCCACCACAAGGTGGGCACCAAACCGCGACGCACAGCATGAATCGGCAGCCCAAGACCTATGACCACTGATGCGCCTCGCACCAGGCAAAATCTCGGCGACGGCCGAACGCTGACCCTCTGATGGCGGATCAAAAGTGACCCACTTGGTGATCTTCGTCTGACTCTGGCCTTGGTGATCAAGGTCAGGAGGGAAGGTGATCCTCGTGGAGGACTGGGCAGAGATCCGCCGGCTGCACCGGGCTGAGCAGATGCCGATCAGGGCGATCGCTCGGCATCTGGGCATCTCGAAGAACACCGTCAAGCGGGCCCTGGCCAGCGACCGGCCGCCGCAGTACCAGCGGCCGGCCAGGGGCTCGGCCGTCGACGCGGTGGAGGTGCAGATCCGGGAACTGCTGCGGGAGACTCCGACGATGCCCGCGACGGTGATCGCCGAGCGGATCGGCTGGGAGAGGGGCATGACCATCCTCAAAGACCGGATCCGGCAACTGCGGCCGGCCTATGTTCCGGTTGATCCGGTCTCGCGCACTGTCTATCGGCCAGGTGAGCTGGCCCAGTGCGATCTATGGTTCCCCGAGGCGGACATCCCCCTTGGTTATGGGCAGAGCGGACGCCCGCCGGTCCTGGTGATGGTGTCCGGCTACTCCCGCGTGATCGCCGCCCGGATGCTGCCATCCCGCAGGACCGGCGATCTGATCGACGGGCACTGGCGGCTGCTGACGGAGTGGGGTGCCGTTCCCAGGACGCTGGTCTGGGACAACGAGGCCGGCGTCGGCCGCGGCCGCCCGACAAGCGAGTTCGCCGCGTTCGCGGGCCTGCTCGCCACGAAGATCTACTTGTGCCGGCCGAGGGATCCGGAGGCGAAAGGGCTGGTGGAACGGGCCAACGGCTATCTGGAGACCTCGTTCCTGCCCGGACGGCACTTCAGCGGACCGGACGACTTCAACACCCAGCTGCAGACCTGGCTGAAGGTCGCCAACCGGCGTGTCCACCGCACTCTCGGGGCCCGTCCGGCCGACCGGTGGGCAGCGGACCGGGCCCAGATGCTCACCCTGCCCGCGGTCGACCCGCCCACCTGGTGGCGGTTCTCGGCCCGGCTGGGCCGGGACCACTATGTCCGGGTTGACACCTGCGACTACTCCGTCGACCCCGCCGCGATCGGCCACCAGGTCACCGTGCTGACCGACAACGAGCAGGTCATCGTGCTCACCTCCGGCGGCGAGATCGTCGCCCAGCATGCTCGCTGCTGGGCCCGCCACCAGACCCTCACCGATCCCGAGCACGCCGAGGCCGGACGGGCGATGCGCCAGGAAGCACGGCGCCGGCCCACCGGTCACATCCACGCCGTCGGCTCCGCCTCCAGCCCGCTCATCGAGGTCGAACAGCGCGAGCTGGGCTCTTACGACCGGTTGTTCACCGTCATCGACGGCGGCGAAGGCAAGGAGGCCGGCTGATGGCCCGCACCTCCACCACCACCGACGCACAAGCACCCGCCGCCGACACGGCCACAGGTCGCAGGACCGGTCAGCAGACCGCCTCCGACCTGGCATTCCTGGCCCGGGCCATGAAGGCCCCGGCTCTCCTTGCCGCCGCCGACCGGCTCGCCGAACGGGCCCGCAAGGAGTCCTGGACCCACGCCGAATACCTGGTCGCCTGCCTCCAGCGCGAGGTCTCCGCCCGCGAATCGCATGGCGGCGAGGCACGAGTACGCGCCGCCCGTTTCCCCGCGATCAAGACGGTGGAGGAGCTCGACGTCACCCATCTGCGCGGCATGACGCGCCAACAGCTGGCGCATCTGGGCACGTTGGACTTCATCGCGGGCAAGGAAAACGTCGTCTTCCTGGGCCCGCCCGGCACCGGGAAGACCCACCTGGCGATCGGCCTGGCAGTGCGGGCCTGCCAGGCCGGACACCGCGTCGCTTTCGCCACCGCCGCCGAATGGGTCGACAAGCTCGCCGCCGCCCACGAGACCGGCCGCCTGTCGGCCGAGCTCACCAGGCTCGGCCGCTATCCGCTGATCGTGGTCGACGAGGTCGGCTACATCCCCTTCGAAGCGGAGGCCGCGAACCTGTTCTTCCAGCTCATATCAAACAGATACGAACGCGCGTCCGTGATCGTCACCAGCAACAAGCCCTTCGGGCGCTGGGGAGAGGTCTTCGGCGACGAGACCGTAGCCGCCGCCATGATCGACCGACTGGTCCACCACGCAGAGGTCCACTCCCTCAAAGGCGACTCCTACCGCATGCGAGGACGCGAACTCGGACGCGTCCCCACCGACACACCCGACAACGACTGAACCACCCATCGACACCAACCGGGTCAGATTTCCACCGCCCAAAGTGGGTCACGATTCAGCCGACGCCGACACAAAATGAGCGGCATGGTCAGTGAGAGGAGCAGCGGCTTCACGCTGCCGCGGGGCGCGACAGGTTTCTTCCGGCCGAAGGACGGCCCGCTCCCGGAGACTGAACTGCGGGCGTTCCGCGCCGCTCTGTGTGCCGCTGCCCGCGTCGCCGGAGGGGAAGTAGGTGAGGTAGAGGAACGGGTGTACCCCCCGGACCTTCCACACCGCGGCAGTCATCGGACGCGAAGGCGAGAACACTGTCCTGTGTCACGCTCACCACCCCTGGGTCGCCTTCGCCAAGACACGGCGGGACTGGTACGGAGAGGACTTTCTCTCTCCGCCGTTGTGGGCTCACGCCTTCACCAACGCGGGCTTCACGGTCCTGAGCAGCGAACGACTCGCCACACCGCTCTCCGACGTGGACACCTCAGTGCTCACGCAGGGCGAGTGGCGTGAGGTCCGCTTCTACGGCATCACCACGTTGGGTGGAGTCCTCTTCAACGCGTGGGACTGACATCCACGCAAGTGGCGCCGTTCGACGCCGGACCATAAATGACAAGCTCAGAGGTCTTGGACTGCACGCAGGGCCTGGTCCGGCGAGCCGTGGCCGCGGGGTCGACGGGGCCGATGAGTTTGCGCCCTCGAACCGGTTGACCCTGAGCTGCGTGAGGCCGTAGTACTGCTCTCGTCCACAGAAACGGGACATTTACGCCTCGCTATATTCGGCTATTCCTTGTCGAAGATGGTGTCGTCAATGATAATCCGCGGCTCTGAATCGTCCGGACCCGTGGCGGCTTTGACTTTGTAAATTTCGGGCGCAGGGCGTCGTACACACCACGGGAGGCATTAGTGTGCTTTGTCGTCGGCCCACGCGAACCCGCCAACAATCTGGATCGACTTCAGCCCTTTCTGAATTCAGCGTCACTGTATGACAAGGATGTAGCTGTCCCAGTTCAATCGCCGCCTCGCTTGATCTCAATTCGCCGAAGCGACGGCACTAGTAACGGCATCAGCATTGCCACTGCCGCCACCCCGCCGCCCGTGACGGCGACTGCCGCCGTTCCGAACGCCGCGGCGAGGACCGGTGTGGACAGCTGGCCTATGGGGATGGGCACGAAGGACCAGAACTCGTCGTGGGCGCCGACCCGGGAGAGCATCCGCTCCGGGACGTGCGTGTACCAGACCGTCTCCCACACGACGGTGAAAAACTCGGAGACCACTCCCGCCACGAACGCCGCCGCAGCCAGCCACAGCGTGGTCGCGCCGACGCCGAGCAGGATCAGGGGGACGGCGCCGAGCGTCATCGAGGACAGCGCCGGCACCATTGGCCGCCGTACCGTCAGCTTCACCATCACGACGCTGGCCAGGAGCGACCCGACACCGCGGGCGCTCAGCACCAGTCCCCAGCCCTCAGCCCCAATCGTCTCGTTCGCGATCACCGGGCCCAAGATCTGCCAAACACCCATATTCAAGGCATTAAAGACGCCAAAAGCGAATGTCACCGTCCAGATCCACGGCTTGGAGCTGAAGTAGCTCCAGCCTTCCCGCAGTTCTCCGAGCATCGTCGGTCCGTTCTCGGTGCGCGGCGGCAGATTGGGCAGCGACATCCGGGCGAAGAACGCGGCTGCCAGGAGGAAGGACGCGGCGTCTGCAGCGATCGCCCAGCCGCCTCCGACTGAAGCGGTCAGTAGGCCGGCCGTGGTCGGGCCGAGGATCCGAGTGGCGTTCCTGGCGGACGCCACCAGCGAACTGGCCTGCTGGAGGCCTCGTCCTGCTGCCAGGTTGGAGACGATGCCGCGCAGTGCGGGCGTGGTCAATCCCTGGAAGATGCCATTGAGGGCGGACAGCGGCAGCAGCAGCGCGGGGTGCTGATGGGTGAGCAGGAGGATCGCGACGCCGACCTGAGTGAGGCCCGCGCCCAGGCTGGTGAGGCGCAGCACGATGTCGCGCCTGTAGCGGTCGGAGATGCCGCCGCCGAGGAGGAGCGTCGCGACCATCGGGACCAAGGCCGCAGTGGTAACCGCGGACAACCAAGCCGCGCTGTCCGTAACTTCCAGTACGCCGAAGGCGAGTGCGACAGGCGACATGGCACTGCCTGCCAAGGAGATCGACTGGCCGGCTAGAAACCATCGGAAGGCAGCAGAGCGGAGCGGCTGTTCGGACGCAAGGCCGGTACTGGTTACCGGAAACGCCTCGCCTTCCGGTGGTTCAGGATCTCGATTCTTGGGCGCATCGGTTGCAGGCACAAGGGGCCACCGTGCCAGCTCATGACAGACGTCTCAAGCGGTTTTCAAGAACGTGCGCCAGCCAAGCGGCCAGGCTGGACGGCTCGCGGTCAGGCAGCAGATCCACCGGCCGGCGGGTCTCGATGTCGACGAGCACCGTGCCGTAGACCCGTCCTTTGCGTGTGGCGTACTCATCAACACCAGCCACCCGCGGGGCCGGGACTTCGGGTTCGGGCAATGCATCGAGCAGCCGCAACACCGCGCTGCGGCTGATGGACACCCCGAAGGCCCGTGCCATCCGGGCGCCGGCCCGGCCAGCAAGGGCGAAACCCACCGCGGCGAGAGCCGACCGCAACCGCTCCGTCCACATGCTGTGCCGCCGGGTCAGTCGGCATCTGCTCAGCGAACGTCCGCCGAGCACACGAAGACTCCGGACAGAAGAACCGCCGAACTCGCAGTTGCAGGACCACCAGACGTCACCAACTCGGCACGTCCGCAGGAAACCGCAGGTAAGAGCTGTGCACCCGGGTCGACTCGCTCCCACGGTCCGGGCATGCCTCCCCGTCCGCGGTACTGCAGACGTCGATGCATATCGCCTCGTCGCTCACGTCCAGCGACAGCACCGACACGTCCGCGATGGACGGTAACAGCAGGCCCTCCAGGCGGGCGCCATCTCTTCCACGACGCCGTACTGTCGACCGCTCAAGATCGGCCCTGGTCATTTTCAGGCAACTTCCCGGAGCCTGATTGGAGCGTCAGTCGTCACTCAGCGTGCGCACATCACGGATAGCGAGCCGGAACCCGTTCTCGTGAACAGAGCCATGTGCCGATACGCACGCGCCATGTGGACACTGATGCAGCAGCCGCTGGAGGCCGTTGGCGAGCTGGAAGTGGGCCGCCCTCAACGGAGGCGACTCCAACGGGCGGGACAGATACCCGCTACTCCCGTGGCAATCGTCACCCTGCGACGCAAAACAGAAAGAGGCGGGAGCAACGACACTGCCTCGTGAGCTGCCGTACCACGCCGAGGGCAGGTACGACGGTGCGGAGCCCGGGTGGCGGAGCGGTGTCGAGTGGACGCTGCTGTGGATCGAGAACACCGCCGCTCAGCTGGCCGAGCGCCGCGGTGCCAGCGACCGTCAGGGATGCCACCGGCGCGTAGCCCTCCTAGCCTGTCGCTGGGGGCGCCGCGGCTCCCCGGGCCGACCTCGGCGTCGCGTGCGGCTCCGCCGTATTGCGCGATGCACACAAGCGGCGCCCGATCCCCTCGCCCGCCCCCGGGGCTTGTCCCACTCACCCGTTTCTCTGTGCCGATGATCATCCCTGCCGACGAGGCCGGACCACATCGAGGACGACCGGGGCCTCGCCCAGCGGGCCGTCCACGATCCGGAAGCGGTGAGCGGACAGGATCGCGCGCAGGGCCTGGTTCATGGCGGCCTGCTGGGCAGCGCACAACTCGGAGGCAAGGTGATGGGCGGCCGTCGGATCCTGCTGCCACTGCACCCGCAGCGCACGGTTGTTGCCGGGGACCGGGACCAGGCCCACCCCGGTCTCCTCACCGTCTGCCGCCGCCTCGATGTCGTACGGCGGCAGGCCGGCCAGCAGCACGACCTCGAGCACCGCCCGCGCGAGCCGCTCCTGCACATCCGTGAGCGCCGCGCCGTCCAGCGCGGCCCTGCCCGCGAAGTAGCGCGCCTGCGTGCGGTAATCCCCGGCCTGCGGATCCATGACGGAGTTCTCCTTCCCGGCGGGCAAGGCCCTGAGAATATTCGGCTGACGGGTCCGTGAGACGTACGTCACGGACGGCGGGGTCACAAAAGGCGGGGGTGCGTGCACTACATAGTGTCGGCAGGTGAACGGGTCACCGCCGGGGAAGGCGGACCGTGATGGATCCGGTGCTCGGGGGAGGGCTGCTGATGCTGTGCGGCTGGCTGTGTCGGCTGCTGCACATATGGGTGGCTGGCCGTACCGAACTGCGCAGAACCGAGATGCAGCAGCAAGGTCTCAGCGAGCGGGTGCGGAACCTGCCGCCCGGCAGCCGTCTGCTGGAACGGCCCGGCAGCGTCGAGGTTGTGACGGGAGCGCAGTTGGCGGAGTTCCGCCGTGGCTGAGTCGGTCTCGCCTGTGGCGAGGAAGACGGTACCGGCGCCTTTACACACCGACGGGGCTTCGCCCGCGTTAATGACCAGCAGTCTTGAGGACCTCTACCGCGTCGAGATGCCGCAGCTGACACGGTTCCTGGTCCGTGTCGGCGCGACTCCCTACGAGGCTGCCGATGCCGCTCATGAGGCTTTCACGATAGCCATCGAGAAATGGGACCGTATCCGGGAACCGCGGGCGTGGCTGCGCAAGGTCGCTCACCGCTGCTATCTGCGTCAGACCGGCCAACGGGTCACCCCGTACGACCCGTTGCCCGATCGCTCGGGCGGGACCTGTCCCATCGCCCACGTGACGCTCAAAGAGGGAAATCAGCGGGTCCTGAACGCTCTGGCCCAGCTGCCGCCGCTGCAGCGGCACGTCATGGCGTGGGCCCAGGACGGCTTCACCGACCGGGAGATCGCCCAAGCGCTTGATATGCGAGAAGACGCCGTACGGAAGAACCGGAACCGCGCCCGGCGTCGACTGCAGCAGACTCTCGTTGAGGAGATTGGGGGCCGCGATGAGTGAACACACCGCATCCCGGGAGACAACGGGCTCCGAGGCTGACACCGTCGCGGGAGAGAACCGCCCCACGGACGCTGATACGCGTCTGGATCAGCTCCTTGCGGCTGCTGACGAAGAACTGTCCCAGTGCCTCGACGACGTCCTCGATCTCACGGGCGGTCTTCAGCAACTCGCTTCCCTTCCTGCCTGCCCCGCTCCGTCTCGGCTGGCAGACGGCCTGGCCGGGGATGCCTTGCACCGTTCGAGCCTGCGCGTCACCGGGCGTCTTGGCGAACGCACCCATGTCGACGGCAACCAGCGGCTACAGGAAGCACTCGATTTACTGCAGCACACCAGCGACGAGTTCCACGGCCTTGTGAGCATGACGGACGACGGCCCGTCTTCCCTGGAGACCGCACGGTCCAAACTGACCCACGCTCAGCTAGTCATCTCGCGGCTCATCACCACAGCACAAGGCCGGACACTCACGAGGACGCAGAACACCGCGGCATTCAACGAAATCCACGACTGCGTCAACACGGCCTGGACCACCGTCGCGCAGACATTGGAGAGCCCCGCCGCCGACCTACACGCCGTGCTTCTCGACGACGCCCTCGACACCCTCGACAGCGCCACGCAACGCCTCACCCAGGCACACCGCATCCTCGATCACCTCCTCGACCAGATCGAAGAAAACCTCGACCAGCCCCTCCCCGCCTGAGCCGCCCCCACCCTGATCGAGGAGCCGACGAAATGCGGCGCCGGAGGTGACAGACAACCGGTCGGTGCCCGGCAGCCACGCAGAGGAGATCGTGGTCGACGGCGAGACGGAGCCGGTGGTCGTGAAACTAGGCACGCGGCGCGCCGGCTTCGGAGGCTTCGGCCTCGTGACAGGGCGATCGGCCGGACGCTCGGAGTGCGGGCCGGGCGGGCGCGGCAGGGGCCGGTGGCGTCGTCGTCAATCCTTGGAGGAGTCCAGGCTGGTGACAAGGTGCTGGTAGAGGCGGTCTTGAGCCTGGGGGTCGAACACGGGTGTCAGTGATGTCGTGGTGAAACTGTCGGCAGTGAGGCTGTTGAGCTGGTAGGGGGCCAGCGTGCTGGGGTCTTTGAGGTCGTAGCGGGTGTGGCGGCTGCCGTACTTGCCAACGGTGAGCATGACGATCCGCTGGGCGCCGGCTGCGGTCAGCAGCAGGCGTGCCCATTCCAGGGACATGCCGTGGGTGGTGAAGTCGTCGAGGACGACGACGGTTTTCGTGCCGAGTTTGCCGCGGTAGCCGGACCCCAGGTGCACCGTCTGGGCCTGCGTGGCGATGGAGATGTTCTGGGCGGCTTGGCCTTGGCTGGCCTTCCAGCGTTCCAGGCTGGTGTCCGGGGCGTCGACAGCGCGGACAAGGAGGTCCTCGCGGTAGTAGCCGTGAAATAGTGCGGCTGCCTTGTCGAGATAGGTCTTGAGCCGCTCGCTGACCTGGCCGCTCGTGCTGCTGGGGTAGATGCAGAAGTAGGGGTTGGCGGGGATCAGGTCTTCCAGATAGGCGTTGGCGAGGACGAACAGCATGAGAACGCTCCGGGCGTCCGCGTCTGCGATTTTCACCGGCTTTTTGTAGGTGAAGACGTCCTGGAGCCTGAAGGTGGGGCCGGGCGAGGTCGAGGGCAGCAGGGCCGAGGCGGACAGCAGTGAGCGCAGCGACCAGTTTCCCTGGTCAGCGCGGTGTGACCAGCTCGGGTCGCTGGAGAGGAACATCTCCAGGAACCGGTCCACGTCGCCAGGCGTGCGTGCGACGAGCGAGGTGGTGCCGCTGGGCATCGAGGCGGCCCATGCGGCGTGCTGGTACATGACGCCGGAGTTGATGGCGGTGCGCCAGTCCATGGCTGTGCAGCCGACGTACAGCAGTTCATACCGCTGCAGATGCAGAGCGGTGGTGACGGCGTCGATCCAGGCCGGCGAGCCGCGCCTTTTGCCGCCGGCTATGTGGGACTGATCGATCAGCAGGCTGGGCTCGGGATAGCCGAGCTGCTGGAGTTGTTCTTTCTGGTCCGGCGAGAGTGGGTCGGTGGACAGGATGCACCACTGCAGGCCCTTGGCGACCAGGCTGTGCAGCAGCGCAGCCGTCCCGGTGGCCGTGGGGGTGCCGTGCTTGAGGAGGATGGTCTTGTAGTCGAAGAGGACTGCCTTAGCCGGCATCACCACCGTCTTCCTGGCCCAGCAGGTCGTCCAGGCGCTGCCGTAGCCGTTTGAGGTCTTCGGGAGGCAGGGCACGCAGTTCCACCTCGCGGCCGAGTTGGCGCTCGACCAGGCTCAGGCCGAAGGTGGTGTGTCCGTAGGAGTCGGCCGTGCTGCGGCACAGGGCGTCCAGGGTGCGCCGTCCGGCCGTGGTGAAGATTTCGATGAGCTGGCCGGTGGGCTCGGTGTCAATCAGGTCGGTCAGGTCGCCGGCGCCGGGCCAGGTGAAGCCGATGATCGGCCGGTGGTAGGTGGCGGCGAAGCGCACGGTGTGCGCGGTGCCGCCGGTGTGCTGGCCCTCGGCGGCGACGACGATGTCCGCGAGGCCGGCCTGGAGGCGGTTGCGCTGGACGAACTGGGCCTTGCGGTAGTGCTCGCCGGGCAGGTATTCGCTGGCCACCGCACCGCCGGTGCGCACGATACGGGCACGGATGTCCGCGGTCTCGGCAGGGAAGACGATATCGATGCCGTGGCCGAGGAAGGCGACGTTGCGTACTCCGTCGCGCAGCGCGGCCTGGTGCGCGACCGCGTCGACGCCATTGGCGAGGCCGGACACCAGCGTGATGGGGTAGGCAGCCAGGGTGCGCACAGCGGCTTCGGTGGCGCGCACCCCGTCGGGCGTGATGTCCCGGGTGCCGACGACCGCGACGTACGGGCCCTCGTACAGGGCTCGGGGGTCGCCCTCGACGAACAGCCACAGGGGCCCGCCGGGGAGTTCGGCAAGCCGGGCCGGCAGGGCCGAGGGGCCGATGAGGTGGATGTTGCGCCGAGTAAGTTCGTCGGCCTTGACCCGGGCCGTTTTCAGCAGCTCGGAGCGGTAGGTGCTGATCTCGTCTGCGACCTTGCGGGCGGCGGGGACTTTCGCATGGGCGAGCTCTGCGGCCAGACGGACCGGAGGAGCCTCCCATACCCGGCCGAGTTGCTCCCGGTGTTCGCGGACCAGCGCGTGCAGGCCCTTGCTTCCCAGACCGCGCGCGGCGCCGAGGGCGAGAAAGGCGACCTGGAAGGGCATGTCTGTGGCGGGCAGGTCGTCGGCAGCCTGCCACAACATGGGCTGCCCGTCGGGAGCGGGCCGCGCCCTTTCTCCCTGAGTGCCGCGCTGATCCACCCCAGCACCTTACCTGGCATGTGCCAGACGGCACGGGTGCAACGTGCGGTGGGGCGGTGTGGTGCGGCCGGCGGGTGCGGGCCCCGGGGGGCGTCCTCCTGGGGCGCGCGTGTCCTGGACCCGAACCGCCCCCGCCCCAGAGCGGCCGGGTGCCCGATGCCGGCCCGACCGCCCGCTCGTTGGCCTACCGGCGCCACCCGTGCGGGAGGCGACGCAGCCAGGCTGGCGGCCTTGGCCTGTGCTCTTGGGTGGTTCGGGACAGGAGACGGCAGTCACGATCCCGGTTCTGGGCAATTTCTGCCGCCGCGTAGAGGCGGCTCCAGCCGACGCGGCCGTCCAGCAGCTCCAGCAAACCTGGCGGTGGAGGTCAGCTACGGATGCTGCTGTCGAGGAAGGTGAGGACCATGCGGACCGTGTCGCGGCTGAACCAGGCGGTCTCGGCGTGCTGTTCGAGGATGTCCTGGATGTGGAAGGTGATCTTGGCCCAGTTGCGGAAGTTGCCGTGACACGCGGCGTCGTTGATCCACATCAGGTCGTCGGCGGCGACGTTCTGCCACAAGGCGTGGTAGGTCGGCATCAAGGCCAGGACTTCGTCGGGGGTGAGCGGCTGGTACTGCTGGTAGATCGGGATACGGGAGAAGAGACCGGAGCAGCTGCGGATGCGCTGGAGGCAGTTGTCGCCGCCGGCGAGGATGACGGTCAGCTGGGTGCGCCTGTTCTCCCAGAGAGTCTGCAGGTACTCCAGGGAGGTCTTGGTCAGGCCCTGGGCTTCGTCGCAGACCAGGACACGGTGCTGTTCGGCGAAGGCCTGTACGAGGAGTTGGTCGAACGCATCGCCTTTGGCGGGAGGTTCTCCGGGCAGCGCCAGCGCGCGATAGAGGGCGGGACGCAGAGTACCGAGCGGGGCCCCCTTGCGGCATTCGAGCCAGAGCGTGTTGTCAGGGGCGAGGTCGCGCAGGCTGGTGTTGATGGCGAAGGTTTTGCCGAGTCCCACGTCGCCGTGGATGCAGAGCAGGGCTTGGGCTTTGATGACCGTGGTCAGGTGGCGCTGGGTCAGGCGCGAGGCGGTGGTGGGCAGGATGCTGGCTCCGGCCAGGCCGAGGTAGTGGTCGTTGGCTGGGGTGGTGGTGTCAATCGTGTGGTTCATCGGTGGGCTCCTCGGGTGTGCTGGACAGGGGTGTGGCGTGCCAGGAGTCGGTGGGGTTGGGCAGCGGCGGGAGCAGAGGGGCCGTGGAGCCGAGCTGGGTTTCGGCCGGGTTTGCGGTGTTGTTCCAGGTGGCGGTGGGGTTGGGCAGCGGGATGAGGTCGGGGCGTGTTTCGCGGGCGTGTGCGTCCTGGCGGTGCCCGTTGAGGATTTCGGTTGCTTGTTCCTGGGTGATGTCGCTGGTCGGGCGGGGGGTGGTGGGGACGGTGTCGGCCTCGAAGCGTTCCTCGCGCTGGCGGTTCGCCTTGTCCAGGGCGGTGCGCAGGCGGCCGGCTTCTCGGTCGGCGGCGCGCCGTACCTCACGTCGTTCCTGGGGGGTTGCTTCGTTTTGCAGGACGGCTGGGCCCAGGTAAGTGCCGTCTTTGGCGTCGTAGAGCTCGACGGAGCGTTCCTGGCGGGGCATGTAGCGCAGCACGACCTTGGTGCCGCCAAGGCCTTGCATGTAGGGAGCGAGGTAGCGGCGTTTCTTCCCCCAGTGAACGCCGTCTGAGTTGATCGTCAGGGGGGTGGGATGGGTTTCGAGGGTGAAGTGGAGGTCTGCGGGGTCGGGGTCGTAGATGGGGGTGAGGTCGTTGTTCCACAGCTCGTGTGGGGTGCGGTTGTCGCGGGTGCGGATGCGGTGCTCGTGGTTCCACTCGTGGACCCATGCGAGGAGGTGGCGGATGAATGCCTCGTAGGTCAGCAGGCGTTCATCGGGGTCTGGTTTGGTGCGCCGGCTGGTTCGGGGGGCGTGAACGTAGCCGGGGAGGCCGGGGAAGTGCATGGTTTTGACGGCGTTGTTGAGGGCTTCGACAGTTCCCTTGAGCTCTGGGTGCCTGGGAGGCAGGTCGACGACGCGGACGCCGAGGACGCCGAAGGCGGCGTCGACGGTGTCGCTCAGGAAGTCTTTTCCTCTGTCGATGCGGACGAGGCCGGGGCTGCCTCCGAAAGGGCCGTGATTGCCTCCTCGCAGGACAGCGGATCGCACGGCGAGGAGGATGTTTTCCCGGCTGGGGGTCTGTGCGGAGACGGACAGGCCGCAGACGGCGTCGCTGGCGCAGTCGATGAACCAGGTGATCCAGGGTTTGCGGCGGTGTCCGTTGACGTTGACCCAGACGCTCGCTTCGACGTGATCGCCTTCCCATGCCTGATTGCGGTGTCCGACGCCCCGTGTCAAGTGGACGTCGAACTTGCGGCGTTCCCTCTCGCCGCCGCGCAGGCCGGCGAGGAAGCCGGGGGTGTAGGCGGTGGTGACGGCGCGGTGGAAGGTGGCGTAGCAGACGGGGTCGTCTCCCAGGCTGCCTCGTTTACGCAGGTCCCGGTAGGCGGCGGCGATGTTGCCGCAGAACAGGGCGACGGCGTCGCGCATCTCCTGGGTGAGAGTGAAGGAGGCGCGGCGCCCGGGGGTGTAGCGGCCGTTGTGCTGTGCGGCGTTGTCCATCCACCGGCGCACGCTGCGCGGGTGGACTCCGAAAGCCTCGGCGACGGTCTTGATGTGGTCGGTGGTGAGGCTGTTGTGCTGGACGAGGAACATGAGCCGGCCGACGGCTGCCCGGCGCACGCTGGTGTCGCGTGGCGACTGCTCGAAGATCACAGGGATGTCCTCTCGGGTGCTTTGCCCGCGTGAGGTGGTGCGGGGTCAGGCGGGGGCGAGGCTGAGTAGGCCTGCGCCGTAGGACTGGGCGCGGCCGATGCCGCGGCAGATGCTCTGGGCGAGGAGATGGGCGTCGGTGATGCGGGCGTGTCCGTCGAACTGGACGAGCTGGTGGTCGAGTCCGGGCCGGTGGGGGGCGTGCGGGGAGCGTTCGAAGGTGCGGGGGGTGAGGCTGATGCTGGTGAGGGCGAGGCCGGACTGGCTGGCTCTGCGCTGCCACCACTGGGCGGCGTCGTGGCCGTGCAGGGCGGTCGGGGTGCCGCGGCGGCGCAGGAGGCGGCCGTCGGGTCGTCGGCCGCAGGGGGTGCCGGGGAGGTGGCGGACGGGGACGGCGGTGATGCGGTAGCGGACGTGTCGGCCGGGAGTGAGGGCGTGCAGGAGGGGGGTGAGGTCGCGGGCCGCGAGAAGGGTGCCGTAGCGGGCGGGCAGGCCGTTGAGATTGGGTGGCTGGGTGGTCTGGACGAGCAGGGTGGGCTCGTCGTGGTCGGTGTCGAGGCGGAAGAGGAGTCCGGCGTCGCGGCGGGGGTGGGGGCTGGGGGTTCCGGGGGTCAGGCGCATGAGGGTTTTGTGGAGCTGGACGCGGTCGGCCAGGTCACGGCGTACGGCGTGGTGGGCGGTGTTGAGGCGGATGCGGGTGAGGGTGGCGGTGGGGGTCATGGCTGCTCCGGGTGCATGTAGGCGGCGAGGGTGGTGAGGGGGTCGGGGCCGGCGTAGAGGGCGGCAGGGAGGGGGATGCGGGTGCGCCACACGTTGCGGGGGTGGTAGCGGCGGTGGCCGGGGGTGAAGTCGACGGGCTGGTCGCACAGTTCGTAGTGGTCGATGGCGGTGGTGGGGTTGGGTGGGGGGTCTTCGTGGATGAAGTCGACGTTGACGGTGGAGGTGTGGGGGCGGGGTGGTCGGGCGAGGGAGAGCGGGGCGCGGCAGGTGAGTTCGTCCAGGGGGTCCGGGATGGCGGTGGCCAGGACGAGGGGTTCGGTGGGGACGCAGGTGCGGCGGCCGAGGTAGGGAGCGTTGTGGGGGTGGCGGAGGTGGCCGGCGATGCTCTGCAGGAGTGGGGTGGGGCCGGTGACGGCGACGGTGAAGACCGCGTCGGCGAGGTAGTGGCGGTGGGAGATGAGAGTGGACTGGGCCTCGGGGCGTTGGGGGCCGCCGCTGGTGCGCAGTTGCTTGTCGCGGGGGTGGCCGCCGCCGACGGTGTGGAAGTCGGTGTGGGGCGTGCCGGGCCGGTCGATGCGGATGAGGAATCCCAGGTCCTGGTAGCGGGGCTGGCCGGGCAGCTCGGTGAAGGGGGCGAGGGCGTGGTGGGGTTCGCGTCCGGCGCAGTTGGCGAACATGCCGATCAGGGCGGAGCGGGTGGGGTGGGGGGCGGTGTCGCGGTCGTGGAAGGCGGCGCTGGTGCCGAAGGCTGCCAGGGGGCCTGCGAGGCGCAGGAGCAGGGCGCTCATGCGGCGTTGGCTGGGGGCTGGCCGGTGGCGGCGTGTGCGAGGGCTGCGGCGATGAGGGTGTCGAAGCTGTCGTGCCGGGTGCCGAGGTGGGCTGCGTCGTTGTTCTGGGCGGTGGCGTAGCCGTGGCCGACGAGGTCGCTGGTTCCGGTCAGCCGATGTGTGATGCCGGCGCAGGTGTCCAGGGCGTGGTAGCTGGGGGTGAGGTAGCCGCCTTTGGGGGTGGCTTGCACGGGCTGTTCGAAGGCGCTGGCGTAGGTGACGGGGCGGCCGTCGCGGACGGCGTAGGCGACGAGGTCGGGCACGGTGTGCGGGGCGGTGGACGTCTGCTTCGCGGGGAGCACGGTCATGATGACGGCGCGCATGAACAGTCCGGCCAGGCGTAGCGCCTGATTCTGGTCGCCATCGAGTTTGCGGGTCAGGTCGGTGAGGTTGACCGTGGTGAACCGGTAGAACACTCCGCTGGTCAGGAACGTGGTGTCCATGAAGGCGCTGCCGCGGTCGCCCGGGTCCTGCCAGTCGTCCACTGCGGTCACGAAGTCCGGCTGCAGGTCGCTTGTGTGCGTGGTGAGGGCTGGGGCGGTCTGTACGGCGCTGGGGACGTCGGCGTCTGTCAGGCCGGCGAGCATGCGGCCGAAGAGGTGGATGGTGGCGGTGGGACGGTTCAGGCAGGCGGCCACCTGGTCGGTGGGCAGCAGGGCGGGCGGCTTGCCGCGGCCGGGCTTGGTGTCGTCGCTGTCGTCGGGCTCCTTCTTCTTCTGGAGGCGGGCCAGGCCCTTCTCGAGGTCGGCGCGGTGAGCGGTGCACAGCTCGGCGAGGTCCTCGACGATGGAGCCGGCGGCGACCAGGAGCATGGCGTTGGTGCGGTGGTCTTCCTTGGGATTGGTTTCCAGGCCTTTGGTAGTGGCGGAGCGGGCGATCTGTCCGGCGGCGAAGCGGGCCAGTTCCTCGGGCCAGCCTGCTGCGCGCAGCGCCTGGGCGACCTGTGGGGGGAGGTTGCGGGTGCGGGCGGCGGGTTCTTCGAGCGTGGTCTCCAGTGCCAGGCGCTGGGGGCGTCGTTGTGCCTGGGCGGGGACCATGATGCGTGTGGCGTTGCCGACGGTCATGGTCTTGGGCATGTTGTGCCGATCCCGGTTCAGGCAGGACGGCGGCCGGTGTTCGAGCACGTGGATGTCGAGGTAGCGGGTGTGCATCACAGCTCCAGGAGGGTGTCGGGGACGGTCAGGTAGAAGGAGTGGCGCCAGCGGCCGGCGACTTCCAGCGGTTCGAAGTCCCATTGGGCGAGGTCTTCGAGCAGCACGGCGACGTCGTATGCCAGGCCGAGGCTGAGGAGGCGCTGGACGGTGTGGGGCAGTCGGGTGTGCAGCAGGTCGGCGGAGAGCACGCCCATCACTTCCACTTCGCGTTGCCAGCCTGCTGCGGTGTGGGGGTGTGCGCGGGCGGCGTCGGCCAGGGTTCGGCCGAGGTTGGGACGTCGTGCCCAGTTGTCCGGCGGTGCCGGTTCACGCTCCAGCAGATCGTCCGGGGTGAGGCCGGGGTGCGGGAGTGGGGCGGAGGGTGCCTGCTCGGTCCAGTCCGGGGCGGGACGTTCCAGGGCGATCAGGGAGGCGGTTGTGTAGTGGGCGCGGCGGGCGCCGAAGCCTTGGCAGGGTTTGACGAGGTAGGCGTCCATGCGCGGGCACTGGGTGGGGGGCCGTCCTCGGCCGTCCTCGAGGAGGCTGCGGATGCGTGGGGTGCTGCACAGGCTGCGGACGTGAGCGACGAAGGCGTCGTAGTGGCAGCGGCGTTCGTCACGGCTGGGCATGCGGTCCTTTGGTCGGGCGGAGGGTGTCGTCGGGGGGTGTGCCGGCGCGTCGCAGGCTCTGCACGGCGCGGGCCAGGGCCGGGCCGGCCTTGGGCAGGCGGTTGAGGGCGTCCCGTGTGGTCTCGGACAGTGCGGTGATGGCCGTGGCGGCGAACACCCCGTAGGCGGACCGTGTGTCGTCGAGGAGTTCCCAGAAGGCCTGCTCGGCGCGCGGCCAGTAGCCGGCGAGGGCCTGTCCGGCCCACGGGCTGGTGTCTCTTTTCCCGCCGCCCTTGGCCGGGGGCGGGGTGAGGCCGGTGTCCTTCCATGCCTGGTCGGCTTGTCGGCGCAGGGCGGCGCCCAGAGTCTCCGCGGCGGCGCAGCACTCGACGATGCGGGAGGCCTTGACGGGGTCGTTCTCCTGGGCCAGCGGCCAGATCGGCGGGGTCAGGCTGGTGTACCAGATACGGTTGTTGACCTGGCCTTCCTGGTCGAATCCGCACACCCACACGCGCAGGCGGGCGCGCGTGTCCTTGGGAAGGCTGTTGATGGTGGTGAATGCCTCGGGCCGGCAGCCTGGCCGGTGTTCATCACCGGCGAGTGCCAGCGCGGGCAGGGCGCGGAACAGGGCGTGGTCGGCGTTCGCGCGGCGCGGGCTGCGCCGGCGTTCCGCGGGCGCCTTGGGGTCGATGTCGTAGACGAGGTAGGGATCGGTGGCCTCGAGCAGCGGGTGCTGGGTGGCCCAGGTCAGGTAGGCGTCGGTGACGTGTTCGCCACTGGCGTCCGGGACCAGGAGCGCCGCGTGCACGGAGCGGCCGGTCAGCAGCCGCTTGGGCCAGGTCGCCGCATGGGGTGTCCGCAGGGGATGGGCAGGGGGTTCCTGCCAGGGGCAGGCGTCACTGCCGGGGGCCTGATCGTCGCCGCGGTAGGGCGTCTGGTGCAGCAGGAGGGTCTCGTACAAGGTGCGGCCGCGGGGGTGGAAGGAGACGGTGGAGCGCAGCGGTCCGGCTTTCAGCTGCCCGCTGGTGACTCCATCGACGGTCCGGGTGGTGGCCCGCCCGGAGGGTCCGTAGTAGTGGTAGGCGAGCAGGCTCCACAGCGCTTCCCTGGTGGGCACGGGCTGGGGATCGGTGTCGGTGTGGCGGGGGTTGAACCAGACCAGGTTGCGGCCGGCCGCGCGGCCGTAGATGAGGGAGTTGATCCCGCTGCGTTTGGGGCACTGGACGGCCAGTGCCGCGTCCTGCCACCACGGGCGCGTGGGGTGGAAGAGGTCGAAGGCGCCGGGATCGGCGTCGAAGTAGGCGTGCACGGCATCGGTATCGAAGCCGTCTTCGCGTCTGAGGAGCTCTGCGCGGTGGTCCAGCCACTCCTTGATCGGCTGGTCCGGGTCGTCGAGTTCGGTGACGGCGGCGCATATCGCGGCCAGGACCCGGTAGAGGCCGGACCGGGCGGGAGGCAGGGGCAGGGCCAGGTCGTCGATGCGGTGTGCGTCCGTGAGGAGTTCACGTAAGCCGACGTACTCGATGTGCTTGCCGCAGCGCACCGGGATACAGGGGCTCAGGTCGATCCGGAAACTCGGGGGTGGCATCGCGAACACTCCTCTTCGCTTCCTGCCGGGCTGTGCGGGGCCATGGCGAGGAGGCCTGGGCGACGCGCTCGGGCAGAGCGCTATGGACTGGATGCGGCGCGAGGGGGGCGCGCCCGGGCTGGGTCCGTGGAGGACGTCCTGGGGCGGGAGCGGATCGCAGGGGCCGCAGAGACGACGGACGGAAACATTCCGTGACGTGCGATACGCACCGTCACATGGATCAAGGAAAGCATCCGTGGTGAACCGCGGTACAGAGCCTGCGAACTAGTGTGATCAACGGCTGGAGTGCGGGCCAGGCGCGCAACGGGGGACGGTGCGCGCCGTTTGCACCGCCGTGCGCTGTAGCCGGGTTCGCATGTCCCTCGGCAGTGGTGGCGCTCCGCGGGCAGGGTGAGGCCGGCGGTGGCTGCGTCGGGATTCTGCGGCCTGTCTTGCGGCGGGCTTCAGTGCGCTGCGGGGGCCGTTTCGCCGTGGATGAGGCCGAGTTCGTCGTCGATGTGCAGCAGGTGGTGGCCGAGCTGGACTGGTTGCGGACGGTCCGGATCGTGCGGGAGGAGGACGAGGTCGGCGAGCAGGGGGTGCTGTTGCCAGGCTTCGGGGCTCTGGTGGTCCTGGGTAGCGGCAGCGGCCCAGGCGCTGGGGACCGGCACGGTGTGCTGCAGGACGGTGCGGATGGCGGCTGGGCACAGGTGAGGTCCCTGGAGCAGGGGAAAGCGGCCGGCTGTGTCGAGGGTGGGCGGGTGGCCGGGACGCCGGTAGGAGGCAAGGACGCGGCGGGGCCGGTCGTGCGGGCGGGTGGCGGCCTGCGCGGCGGTCAGTTTCTGGCGGTGCAGGTCGGCCAGGGAGGCGACACGGTCGTGCGGGGGGATGAGATGGATGGTGCTGGTGTGCTCCTCGGCCCGCTCGGCGGCCAGGTGCTGCTCGTGGAGGGCGGCGAGCGGGCCGGACCAGGTGGCCGGCAGGCCGGACTGGTGGACGAGTTCGACCAGGTGCTGGGCCTGCTCGGGCAGGGTGATCCGCTGGTGGCCGGGCAGGGTGAGCAGGTGGGCGCTGGCGTGCTGGAGGTAGGGGTGGTCAGTGGCGGCCCAGGCCTCGGGCAGCAGGGTGGTGCGGTCATGGTCGATAGGGTGCAGGACGGTGAGGCGGGGGCCGCGGGCCCGGATCCAGGGCGGACGCGGGGTGATGCCGGGGGGACGTTCGTCCTGCCAGGCTTGTTCGAAGCGCCACAGCCGTCCCGCGCGCTGGATCAGCCGGGCCAGCGAGGTGAGGTCGCTGACCACGAGGTCGGCGTCGATGTTGAGGCTGAGTTCCAGCAGACTGGTCGTGACCACCACCAGCCGTTCGGGGCGCGGCCCGAACGGGCCCAGCTGGGTACGGACCCGGGCCAGCGCCCGTTCGAGGCAGTGGCCGGGGAAACGGGCGTGGACCAGCAGCAGGTCTTGCGGGCCTGCGGGCCATTCAAGGAACTGCTGCAGGTAGCGGTAGGTGTCCTGGGCATCGGCGACCGTGGCGCACACGATGACGGCGCATCCGCCCAGCCGTGCCACGGGGGCGACTGCGGCGGCGATACGGGCCAGCCGCTCCCCCGTTCTGGCCCGGCGCGCCGGAACCTCGAGGCGCCGGTAGCGCGCCGGGGCCAGGCGGAGTGTGATGGTGCGCTGCTGCGCGGCGGCGTGCCGGGTGCGTACATCACCAAGGATGACAGCAGTCTGGGCAGTGGCGGCGTCGGCGAACAGCCAGCCCGGGTAGGGCACGGTGAACTCGTCCTCGCGCGCGATCAGATCGCGTCTGCGGTGTCCGGCACCGGCCAGGTAGGAGTACAAGAGTTCGCGTGCCGTCTGTCCCGGCAGTGTCGCCGAGAGCACGACCACCGGAGTGCGCAGGCTACCGAGCCAGTGCAGCAGCCGCAGCAGGATGCGCCGGCTGAACGCGGTGAGCGCGTGCGCCTCGTCGACGACCACGCACTTGCCCGACAGGGACAGCATCCGCAGGGCACTGTCGCGTACCGGGAGCGCGGCCATCAGTGCCTGGTCGACGGTGGCGACGGTGAACTGGGCCAGCAGTGCACGGTCCCAGCCGCGTACCCAGCCGTCCGGGAGGATCCGCCGCCAGGTCCCGCTCTTCCCACCGTTGCCTGGCGGCCGGCAGTCGTCGTCATCGTCTTCGTCGGTGTGGGGGTCGTCGCCGGTGCAGGTGGGGACGTCGCCGGGGGCGAGCATCTCATCGGAGTAGGCGGCGTTCAGCCAGCTGTGGTTGTGCACGAGCGTGAGCACGGCCGGGGTGGGACGGTGCGCATGAAGATAGCCGCACAGCGTGTCGTAGGCGGCGTCCGCGGTGGCCGTGGTGGGCAGCAGGAAGCACAGTCCCCGGCTGCCGCACGCGTCGTTGAGGATGCGGGACGCCTCCAGGGCAGTGACGGTCTTGCCCGCGCCAGTGCCGTCGGTGACCAGCACGATCCCGGCGCCCCGTGCATCGGCCAGCTGGGGAAGGCTGTCCAGGATTGATGCCTGAAGTGGGTTCGGGGCGCGCAGGTGGGGATGCGCGGTGATAAACGGCAGCACCGGCAGGTCGATCCGCGCCAGCCGTGACTCCTCCACCACTTCACGGGCCTTCCATCGGGCCCAGGCGAAATGCTGGGCAGCACCGTAGGCGGGCGCATCCGCCCGCGGCGCCCACACCTTGCGCTGGCTGGCCAGCCGGTCGGCGGCCATCACCAGCCCGGTCATCAGTACCGCCGCCGTGACCGACACCTGCCCCGGCACCGTTTCGGCACCCGTCAGATGCCGCACCTGAGCGGCGTAGCGGTAACGGATCTCCTGCCACAGCCGGCCGCCGAGATCGACCTGCACGCGCCGGACGCTGGCCGCGCCGTGCACATCGAGCTGCGGGAAACGTCCATGGTGACCGCCGGCAATCTGCGCCATCCGCACGGCCGGGCTGGCATCACCGGACAGTTCGTAGCCCATCTCCGCGAGGATCCCGACCAGGGCATGCACGGAAGCCCGCTCGTGCCGCATCAGTCTCCAGCGGCCCGCATCGGCCCGCAGCTCATCGCTGACCCGTGCCCACGCAACCGGCTCGCAGGCCTGGAAACGGCTCACTTTGCCCAAATCATGCAGGCCTGCGATGAACATCACCACACAGCAGGCCTGCGCCCGGCTCATCCCCAGCCCCGCCGCGACAGTGTCACGCTGCGGCCCGGTCAGTAGCCGGTCCCACAACTCCCCCGCCACCGCAGCCGTATCGAGCATGTGGAACAGCACCGGATAGATCAGCCCATGACGGGCACAGTACTTACCCCACAGACACAACGTCAGCCCGTTGATCCTGCTGTCTTCCACTACCCCCACGCCTGCGCTCCCCCTCCTGACAGCCACCGAAACCGAACACGTCGCCCTCTACCCCGCCACGCCCCGGCAGGTCGCCGACTGCTTCCCACAACCGCCCTCTTGAGTGAAATAGCTACAAAGAACGCAATATCAGCTCTGGAAACAGGACAGACTGCCTCAGTCACCCTGCCCACACCGACATCACGCAAGGGCAAAGTCACCACACAAGCGCAGGTCAAAGAGAGTCCGTCCCCCATAAGCGGAGATGCACCGGTGCCGAGGAAGTCGACCTCGGTGGTGTCGGCGTCCACCCGCACACGCGGAGATGCACCGGCCGTGTCGCACATCGCCTCGCAGTTTCCGGCGTCCAGCCCGCACGAGCGGAGATGCACCGTGATCGCCCGGGTCATCGACATCGCCCATACCGGCCACCCCGCACGAGCGGAGATGCATCGATGACCGCCCCGGGAGCCCTCCTGGCCGTCTCGTCCACTCCGCACACGCAGAGATGCAATGCACCGGCCTCGTCGGGAATCTGCGCCACCTGGACTAATGCCTACACCGCACGCGCGGAGATGCACCGTACGACGCGACCTACCAGCGTGCCGAGGAAGATCCCACCTGCACACGCGGAGATGTACCGGTCCGTCCGCCCTGCCGCTTCCTCAGATGCGGATCCACCCCGCGCGCGGAGATGCACCGTTCGGGCACTTCGAGGCTGGTTGCGATGCCGAGTTCACCCCGCAGCGCAGCAATACACCTACCGTTAGTCGGGGTAAGTCCCACTGGCGCGCGTCCACCCGCACGCGCAGGGATGCACCGATCGACGGAACGAACGCGCGGATCGTTACCCTGTCCACTCCGCGCGCGGAGATGCACCAGACGTGACGGACACATCCAAGAGCCCGCGGGCGTCGAGTCCGCACACCCGCAGAGATGCACCAGTCAGCAGCACCCACATACCTCGGGGGCATTTCACCCATTCCGCATACGCGGAGGTGCAGCAGCACTCGCCCCCCTCACGGCCAGCCAGGGCGGGTTCGGTCTGTGAACGCAGAGATGTACCGCGGCGGGTCGCAATCCGCAGCCCCGCCTCGAAGGCCAGCGCGCACACGCAGAACCGTCACCGAAGACCGTGACGCTCGCACACGCGGAGAAGTAGTGATGTACCGCGCTTCAAGCCCATAGACCAAGACAGGTACTCCGGACCCACGAACCAAGATCAAATCTTCTACGCGATTCGCATCGGAATGTCCTGCGCTTTTGCGTGACTTGCCACGATCACGTTTCACGCAATGTCACGTCATAGAACCAACACACCAGCTCAACAGAGCGTTCCAGGTGACATTCCGGTGAGAGAGATCTTGGACGTTTCAGTGTGAGACAACAGACAGCGTGTCGCGGACGGTCTGCGCAACGGCCTTGGCGTGCTGCGCAAGGTCGCTGTCGAGTGCCGCCATGTCCCCGCTCGCGGTTCGGCCCGTGATGACGATGGGACCGGCCAGCGGGTACAGGGAGCATGCCACGCCAGGCACTCGCCCAGGCCCATGCGGCCAGGTTCTGGGGAAGTCCTTGCTTCGGCCCGTTGCCGTGAATGTGCACAACGGCACCCCGGTGGTGAACCCTTGGTCGACGGCGTCGGAACCGACGTGTTCCTGGATCTCGATGCGCGCATCGGGCGCGGCAGTTTGAGGTCCGTGACCGTGGCGTCCGGGTCGATGCGCAGTGCCTACATGGGTCCTCCTCGTCGGTCCACGAGCAGGGCTGCGCAAGGACGCGGTGCACACGGCTGCGCAATGATCGCGATGTCGGCGCAATGGAGTGCTGACCTGGTGCTTCTTCTGATTGCGTAGCCTGCTGGGCATGTCGGGGAGACGGGGTGCCCAGCCGGTGCGCGGTGACGCCCCCTACTGCTGCGATTCGGCGTGGTGGCGGATGAGTGCCTGCCAGCGGCGTTCGAAGTCGGCGGCGTTCTCGGCGACGTAGTCGGCGGTGATGGGCCTGTTGTACTGCGCAGTGACCCCGTGGCCGGCGCAGTCATGCGCAACGGCGTCGAAGGGCGGCTTGGCACTGCGCGCCCGGTGCGCGGCCCAGAGGCTGTAGACCCGGAACGGCATCAGGTAGCGCCGCAAGGTGGAGGGGCTCACCGGCTTCCCGCCCCGGCCATAGAGGCCTTTGCCGGCCAGGAACGCGGACAGCTGCTCGGCCTTGACCGGTTCTGCACCGGTCTCGGCCTGGTACTCCATCCACGCCAGGTAGTAGCGGTCGACGGTGGTCAGGGCGACGACCACCCCCGTGACGGCGCCCTCGTCCGGAGACTCGTCATCGATGGCGGCGTTCACGCGCGGGGTGCGTTGCTCCTTTGCGGCCCGGGCGCCCGCGCCGGCCGGCGCCGCTTCGGGTTCTTCTTCAGACCGGGGGACCTCTTCGGCGACCTGCTCGTCAGGGTCGGCGGCGGCAGTTGCGGCGGGCGGTTTGCTGCTGGCGATCTCACGCTCCTCAAAGCTCGTGACGAAGGCTGCCAGGTCCGCGCCGGTGATGGGTCGGCTGCCGTCTGCAGTGATGGCGTCCCGCTCGTACACGTAGGCAGCAAGATCGGCTGCATCCGGATACGTGCCGAACTGCTGCGCGTAGGTGCGCCAGGCGCTGTGGAAGTAGTCGTACCACTGGTCGGCCGGCTCCGCTCCGCCGGTGCCAGCAGGCTCTTGGCTGACGAGCGCATAGCGTTTCTGCAGGACCCGGAGCAAAGACTGCACCTGGTCCTCGGAGAGTGGTTCCCCGGATCCCGTGGAGATGCCGTAGGTGTTACGGAGCCAGACGGCCCACTGCGTGGGGGACGGCTCGGCCTGGAACTGGGCGAGGAACGCCTGGTAGGCCTCGGCGAACCGATCGGCCGCTTCATCGGCCGACTCCCGCCGCTCGTCCGGTCGCCCGGGCGCAGGGGTTGGGACGGTGTCCTTGACCGGCTTCGGCTCTGCGCTCTCCAGCACGGCCGCTCCCTGCTCCCGCGGTGCCGCCGTCTCGAGGACGGTGTCTTGCGCCGGGGCCGCGCCGGTGACCCGCTCGACGGTGAACTGGATCGGTGGCTCCTCGATGCCGGCGGCTGCCAGACCAGCGAGCGCGGTCTCGGCGAGCGGGACGCCGTACCGGGCCAGCCGCAACGGCATCAACGCCTCGACGGGGGCCTTGCGACGCCAGGCTCGGCCGAAGCGGGAGCGCAGGCTGGACTGGTAGACCAGGCGTTCCCGCTCCAGCTTGATCACTTGCTCGTAGGAGCGCAGCTCCCACAGCTTCATACGGCGCCAGAGCAGAAACGTGGGCACGGGCGACAGGAGCCAGCGGGTGAAGCGGACGCCCTCCATGTGCTGGTCCGCGGTGATGTCGGCGATCCGGCCGATCGCGTGCCGCGCGGCCTCGACCGACACCACGAACAAGACCGGAATCACGGCGTGCATGCCCACGCCCAGCGGGTCCGGCCAGGCCGCCGCGCCGTTGAAGGCGATCGTGGCCGCTGTCAGCAGCCAGGCCGTCTGGCGTAGCAGCGGGAACGGAATGCGGATCCAGGTCAGGAGGAGGTCCAACGCGAGCAGGACACAGATGCCCGCGTCGATGCCGATCGGGAAGACGTAGGAGAAGTTCCCGAAGCCCTTCTGGACGGCCAGCTCGCGGACGGCCGCGTACGAACCAGCGAAGCCGATACCGGCGATGACGACGGCACCGGCAACCACCACACCGATCAGGACCCGATGCGCCCGCGTCAGCTCGGGTATCGCACCCTTCCCCGCAGCCACGTCCCACTCCCCCATCCCAACCTCACAACTGAGCAGTTCTCACACTCCCACGATGCGGGCCGGGTTGTGGCCCATCAGGATCGACTCTGGGCAGAACGTCCACGAAAGCTGATCAATGAGGCCATCAGCGGGGCATGCAGCAGGCGCTCGGAGTCCCCTGCCGTGCCTACGGACAACAGTGCGGGCCCTGTCCCCAGGCCGAGGGGGCAGGCACCGCGCGTGCACGATATTCCGTCGGAATAAGAGCACCCGGCAGTAGGCGCTACTTCAGGCGTTTGGTGGTGGGGCGACCGTCCCATCGGTAGAGCGGGGTGGCGCGGCGGATGAGCATACGGAGCGTGACGATGGCGGCGGACAGGTAGAGGTAGAAGTCGACGACCCGGCTGCGTTTCTCGGTGCAGCGTCGCAGTTTGCCGAAGCCGTTCATCCACGCGTGACTGCGCTCGACCACCCATCTCTTGCCGGCCTGGATGGGAGCGGGCACGCCCTTGCGGGCGATCTCGTCGGTGAAGCCGAGTTCCGACAATGCGGCCCGGGTCTTGTGGCTGTCGTAGCCACGGTTCAAGTTGACATTGACCTGATCTGGCAGGGATCCGACCTGCTCCTTCGCGGCCTCCAAGGTGGGCACGAGCAGCGGTGAGTCGTGCCGGCTGGCCCCGGCTGAGACGATGCCCAGCGGGATGCCGCGGGCCTCGGTGGCCACCGAGCGCTTCAGGCCCTGCTTGCCCCGGTCCGCTGGGGAGCGCCCGGCGGCCTCGCCACCGCAGGGAGCCTTGGTGATGCAGCCGTCCACGGACAACTCGCGCAACTCAAGGCCGATCATCCGGTCGTACGCCTCAAGCACCAGGGCGTGCAACTGCCCGGCTATTCCGAGTTGGGCCCAGTAGGCGACTCGTCGTCGGATGGTGCGGTCCGAGCATCCAGGAGTTGCGAAACGCTCGTAGCCGGAGCCGTGCACCAGGGCGGCGATTACGTGGTCGAACACCACGCGGTCCGCGATGCGCGGGTTGTGGCAGCCCAGCGGGTGGCTGTCCACGTGCTCCGGTAACAGCGTCGCGAACTGGTCCCACAGGGGTTCGAGCAGGCATGATGGCAGGACAGGCACGGGCCCTCCGGTGATCACTGAGCGTAGAGAACTCCATGATCACCATGGCTCGTGCCTGCTCGACTTCCGGGGTCGCCCTCATCAACGAGACACGCCTACCGCCGGGCGCTCTTCATGATGTCCAGGTTGGCCATCGCCACCGCGCAGGCGGTGGGGTGCCCGATGTAGGTGTATCCGATTGGGAAGCCGGGGCCGCCGGTGACCTCCGCCGCGACCTGTTCGGTCGTCAGGACGGCGCCGTGCGGCACATAACCAGAGGTGATGCCCCTCGAAGACCTGCCGCCAGGTCAATAAACAGCCTATACCAGATTGAGTCCATTTGCCGGAAACCAGGGTGCTTCATGGACTCGAAACATTTCCTGCAGCATTTCAGAAGCCCCTGGTCTATTCTCTCTTATCGCACCGGCCTTGCGCAAAGTTATCGCATTATTTCCGCCCATATACAGGGACGAGAGGGAGTCCACATCAAGTTCGACATCGCCCATTTGAGACGTGGGTGTGACAGTCACCTTGCCACTTTCATCTACCGTCAAAAGCCAACATCCGCTACAATATCCGAGCGAATCTCGAACTGAAATCGCAATGCTCCCACTCGCCGCGTAATTCCGAACACTCAACACCTTGGCAATATCTAGAATTCGAAGCCACAGGGTGGGATTGCTCCCCACATGAGCAGCGCCTGGATCATTTAGAAGAAGCGGCAAAGGGTCATCGATTGGTATCGAGTCAACGATGACAGAATCAACATTACTCAACGAAAATATGTAACGCCAGATAGCATTTCTCGCCGCATCGTCCAGGAAAATATGATCTACTACTCGGAGCGTAGCATTCTTCCCGCACTCTCCGGACAGCGTCGCTTCATATATGGCGAGCCCTGTTATATTTCCGGCACCGTCTTGATGGACGACATAAAATGGTTGAATTGCGCGCCGGGACAGGAACCATTCGCCCGTAACGTCAGACCACCACGCAGGTTTTCTGTCTGCCGCGCCAGCTTGCATCTCCTGAAACTTACGATAAAGGTTCGGTCCTAGATCTCTGACCTTTTCACCCGTTATCAAAGACACACTGCCCTCTAGAGAGGCGCCAAGGCTCTCATTCCATGCGTTCTTCGGGTTCGATACTTTGATATATCCGTTCTTAACTGCTGGGCCAAAACCATAGCGGCCATACAAGGTGTATTCTGTGGGAACTAGCATCGCCATGACCATACCTTCGCTCACGCAGGAAGCGAGAGCGGTATGCATCATCCTATTCAGGATTCCCCTGCGGCGGTGTGTGTGTGTAACTGCTACGCTAGTAATCCCTGCTGCAGTTACCCTGTTTCCTCCTGGCACCACAATACCATAGGGGGATGATCTAAACGTTCCAACACACTCATTATTCTCGTATGCACCGAAAACCTCTCCGTCGACGAACCACCTCTCCTGGCTAGCCATGTCGATTCTTGTTGGATGCATAAAGTACGCAGATCGCTGCACCCTAACCCATTCTGCAAGTTCATCAGTGGTAATTTGACGCACACTCACCATATAGAGTTCTCCAAAACCAAAATACCGGGCGCGAAAACCCCGAAATTCAGGAACTAACGTTGCGTACAGAAGCAAACCGAATTGTCTCGCGCCGAGACAGTGAAGCGTGCCGTTTTGTATAACCTGTGGCGGCAAAGACGGATATTCACGGCTACCAGATAATGATTCTTCACTTGACTACCCGAGCCACACCCAGTCGATAAAGCTTCTTCGCTATTTCAACGGAAGCCCTTTCGCTGATACTTGGAATAAAATCAGCAGGACGCCAGATCCTGTCATTACTCGCGTCGCCACCGACAAGAATCGGCAAAAATACGTCCGCCGCTGGTTTCTTGAGAGTGACTACGGTTCGCGCAAGATTCAACCGAACGCTCCCATTCTGACATCGTGAAAGCGACAATACACTTTCAGGAATAATTCGCAGAGCTGTATTTTTATCTATCTTTTCTTGAATGAGTGGGTAACGAGGACTCGGGAGTGCGAGTCGAAGTTTCACTTGAGCATTTTTCATAGCCTGTGAAACGTCAAGATAATCCAGACCCTCCTTAATCCGTTTCAGGGCAGATTGAATTGCTATCCGCATTACCTCATCATTGAGTGCGGCCCCCCAGGGCAAATTTTCCCGGAGGTGCGGGACGTTTTCCTGCCGTGCAAGGCTGCTCAAAATTTCAGCAACAAGCCAATCGTATGTTCTCGGCCAGAAGACAAAACTAACGTGCCACGAATGCGTATCACCCTGTGAAGCTCTGCCAACATGCACCCAATCTCGAGGGATCCAAAGGCAATCTCCTGGGCCAAGTGTCACTTCCAGGTATGGGCTACTGTTTGCTGCATGTGACGCAAAGTCGCTGAACTCTACTCCTTCGGGGAGCGGCTTGTAGACGGTCCACCTCTTATAACCAGACACTTGATAAACAAGTACATCCGTCGGATCTGCATGTGCGGCGAAACCAGTATTTCCAGGAGGTGTTAGAAATCCTACGCACTCAACATTAGTCCCGATTTCTGCAACGAGTTCACGAACGAACTCACGCAACGGCTTCGAATATCGCTCAAGGTTGTTTATCGCCACGCTACTTCCCTGATCCAGGTGCGTGGCGATGTGATAGGGAAGAATCTCGCCTGAAAAGGCTGCGTCCGGAGTACGCGCTTGACGAGTGTAAGTACTAGGATTTACAGGATTACCATCGAGTACGAGGCGAATGCTGTCCTTTTGGTAAATCACCTCATCGAAAATTTCAGCAAGATCATCGGTGCTTACTACCTGCTCAAGTGGATTCTCTGCCAGATTCCAGGTCAGTGGGTAGGAAGGCGGCCTCCCCTTGAAAGCATCGGTTGATTCGGTCAGTTTCTCCATGGCAGCATATTTCACTATTCTACTCCTCACGTAATCTTTTAGGTAAGCAATAGTGTGTTGCAGTATGAATATTGGTCACTCTTTGCCATGCAATTGTCCTCTAGATAGGTTGTCTCATGGCTTAACGGCACAAGAAACGGTAGACGGCCTATTCGAACTCCGTAGACCGTCTACCGCTGTACTTCAGGTGACCCTATCGAGTGGGAGGGCCCACCTTCTTGATCTTGTTCTGTTCGCCGCCGGCTAGATCCTGAAGCTCCTCCTCTTCGATAAGCTCCTCCTCTTCGAGAGTGAGACTTTCCTCGCCACTCTTTTCATCGTTCATAGCACTCACCTCATTCAGTAACGTGACGTGAACTTATCACGGATTGGACCTTCGTGAAGCTAGATGCACTGCTATTCTCGGTCCCTTATCGGTGTATCTACACAAACCTCAATCCTTCATTACGGTCCGTCTTTCGGGCTGGCCGTTTCGGTTGTTCGGGCTGGTGGCTCTGCTGCCGTTCTCCTGCTGCGAATCAGGGAATAGACTGCCGCAACCAACCGTTTTGACCGAGTACAGATGACTTAGGGTTTTTGTTGGATATCGACTGGTTCTGGTGGGGTGGGGTGCGGTGAGGAGGGTGTTTGAGGTGCCAGGTAGACATCTTGCGTTTGATGACGCGGGGGTTGCTGCGTGGCCTGCGTGGTGAGAGGAGTCGGCGGCCCGCCACAGGGCGAAACCGGTGCTGCCAGATCGGCCATCAGCAGCATCCCCGGCTAATCCGTCCCAGTAGAGCGGAAACCAGATGCTGTTCGTGAACCGCTAGGCTCGATCTTGCGTGAGGGTCCGCCGACGGAGTCGGGGGACCCTTTCGCTTTCCGGAGCTGATGGTGGGCAGGCCGGCGGCCCGGTTGTCGCTTCGGGTGGGCGCCGGGCCACTGCTCCGGGTGGGGTGGTGCTGTCGTCGGGATAGGGCGCCTGCTGGTCAGCCGGGGTCGGGCAGGAGGGCGAGCCGTTGTAAGGCGGCGGTGATCTCCGTGGCCCAGGGCTCGTGCCGGGCACGGCGGAGGATTCTGCGTCGGCCGGTGGTGACGAGTTGGGCGGCTGCGGAGAACAGGCGGAACCGCAGGCGGCCGGGTTCCCGGAGTCGGGCCTTGCCGGTGAGGGCGAGCACGGACATCCAGGCCGGCAGGTCGAGGGCGGTCGGGACGGTCTCGAGCCAGACGTTGTTCTGGGCTGCCCGGTGCAGGGGCAGATTGCACGACGGCCGGGGTCCAGGCCGAGTAGGGGACCTTCAGCACGTGTGCGGGCGGGGGCTTGGTCGACCATGCCCCCGCCAGTAGCGTTGCAGCATGGCCCCGGCCCTGAGTGCCTGGGGCCAGCAGGCTGGCTGGGGCTGCTGGGACCCCGGTTCCCCTCTCTCTAACGGGCTTGGCAGTGCATCAAGGCCCGGGTGGCTGGTCGGTCGCAGGAGGAGGTGGGGGCGGGGCGAACCAGGTGTTCCGGCAGAAGCTGAACGCGCAGTTCAGGAGGATCTGGTGACGTCGGATAGCGGCATCGGAGCGGACCTGGAAGTCGGCCCAGCCGAATTCGTCCTTGACCAGTTTGTAGCTCTGCTCGACCCAGTGCCGGAGCCCGTAGATCCGTACGATCTCGGCAAGGTCTGCAGACGGGGGTAGGGGGAGTCGACGGCGCGCGGGCTGCCGGGGCGGGGCAGGTCGGTGGCCGGGTACCAGGTGGCCTTGGCCGGCAGGGTTGCGGGGTCGGCGCTGGCCACGACCAGGCGGACATTCCCGTTTGGGCCCCACCAGCCCAGCTGGGATTCGGCGGCGCACCAGGTGGCGGTGTGCCCGTCGCGGAAGGTGCGATCGACGCGTGACCAGCCCCCAGGATGTTCCGCATCCTGCCAGGTCAGGAAGCGGGCGGCGTCGGAGGGAGCGGAAAGCGTGAGGGTCCACCGGCTCCGTCGGTGGACCCTCACGCAAGATCCAGGCAGTCACTGTACCCAACCAAATGAAGTTACATCCAACCTTATCACGGCTATAGACCAGCACAGCAAACACCCGGCCTCACACCGCGCATACCGAGAGTGGCTGGTGTGCTAAGGGAAGCAACCGCACCCTCTACCGAGAGACCGACCACAAAGCTCAATCCGTTTCGTTGACTTCACAACAGGGAGTACGCCTCACTAGTCAATATGGATGTCCAGAAGGAGAGGGTGTGGGCTCTACATCCTAGGCAGCGCAACGAAGGAACCCGCCGCGGAGGCACGTTTCTCGCGAGTTCAGCCGGTGGCTCATTGAGACCGTGGAGTCAACTGGGTAATTTGTGGCCTTTACCTTCAAAGGCTGCACTCTAAGAAATGCCCGCTATAAGTAAAGGCAGGAAAGAGATGTACGTCACTCCGGATCGACTCACCTCGATCGACTTGCGGTCATTCAAGAGTGACACTGAAGTGACAAACTCCGGACACGCGCGGAGCTTTGCGGAGACGTGGGAATTCATTAAGCCAATGCTGTCGAAGATTCCAATCACGCGTATTTATGACGCTTCGCCTATAGATTTTCTTAACATTCCGGTATGGCAGGCCGTCACCCCCTTGGCAAAAGACTTGACAGTTCATGGAGGAAAAGGAGCTACGAAAGACGCGGCCAAACTAAGTGCGGCCATGGAAGCCGTCGAACGCACTTCGGCAGAAACGTTGCCTTCGTGGCGGATCGTGAGGGGCTCCTTCAGGGAACTGGCAAGCTCAGGAGCAGTCGACCCAATGAGATTCAATCTTCCGGTCGATACTTCATATAGGGATGATGCTCCCTTTTCGTGGACTGGGGCTTACGACCTGATCAGCAAGGATTACTTCTTGGTGCCGACCGACCTAGTAATTAATCCTACAATGGAAGGAATCGTACCGCGAATAGAAACTAATGGACTGGCCTCTGGAAATACGTATTCAGAAGCCACCCTTCATGCGTTGTGTGAACTCATAGAAAGGGATGCCGAAGCCAAGGAAGATTTTTATACCGCCCATCACGATCCCGCATTTTCTCCTCGCAGACCTATCAAAAATATCGATATAGATACCATCACAGTAGCAAGGAGTCTAATCGACAGACTGAGAGAGGAGGGCTTGGACTTGCGCGTGCAGGATGTGACCAGTGAAATCCAAGTGCCAACTTTTCGAGCCCTAATTCTGGATCATCATTTCTTCGGGAGGGAGGGTGCGCTTACCGTCTTTCCTGGCATGGGGTGCGAACTTGATCCGGCCCGAGCGGTTATCCGGGCAATTACCGAGGCTTGCCAATCACACAGCGCCTTCAGTACGGGTGCCCGCGAAGCATTTGATGGTGTTCTTCACGAAGATCGGCCAGCCGTATGGAAACGACTCAGATCGTTGTACGATAAGCCAGGTGTGATGCCTTTTCCGCAAGCCGAGAGCGGGAGCAGTGCTGATAATATATTGGCGAATCTATGCACGGTCGTTAATCGATTGCGGGCTGCCGGCATAGATCAGTGCCTTGTATCAGAGGTAACCAGAGAGGATCTTGGAATTCCCGTGGTTCGAGTCATTGTTCCCGGCCTTGCCTTCCCATTCGGTGTCTCCTCAAGAACTCCTACCCTCCGCATGCTGGAATCGGTGATTTAACCATGACAACAACCGTATTTACCGGCCCTTCGATTTCACCGAATGAGGTGCATTCCGTTCTCCCGCAAGCTCGAGTGCTTCCGCCGGCAAAGCGTGGGGACATATACAAAGCTAGGGAAACCGGAAGTACTCGTATACTTCTCATCGACGGTTCCTTTTCGCACGTTCTGCCTGTTTCACCGCGAGAAGTTGTGGACGTTGCTACTGACGGCGCGCAGGTCCTGGGGTCCTCCAGTATGGGTGCTGTTCGAGCAGCCGAATGCTGGCCAGCGGGTGTGCAAGGCGTGGGCGCCGTGTATCGAATGTACCGCTTGGGTCTGTTTGATTCTGACGACGGTGTCGCGGTCGCGACAAATCCTGAAGACGGGCACCGCGCTGTAAGTGTGGCTCTTGTCAATATTCACGCCGCCGTTCGAAAGCTCTATGGCCTAAATTTGATTACTAGATCCCAAGCAGTTGACCTGTACGGAACCGCTGCGGGTATGTATTATCCTGACAGGATTTGGCGGCTTATTCTAAAGAGGAGCGGATTGGTTGATCCCGATGGGTCCCTAGAAGCAATTTGCGTTGGTACTGATATAAAAAAGCATGATGCACTAAGGGCTCTTAAGTATCTAGCGTCGACGGCCGATGGCGGTATTGTTCACAACAAGGCTCGACCATTCGTTGCGGGGCCGCGTTACCTGCCGCATGATCCGCTACTTGGATATGATAGAGAACAAATCACACCTGCACTGGCCCGTTTCGTATTTGGGAGTGGGCGTTTTAAGAAGTACTTGCCACTGCTCTTGAATAGTGAATCTAAGCCTCCGATTGAGGGGCGTAGTCGACTTGCTCATTCTTTGCCCGGGGACTCCTCGATTGGGTCTGCGCTAGCTGAAATTCTAGCGGATCATCGAGAGGCCTCCTTGCGCCTAATCGGCATAATGGAAAAATTTGCCCAATTTTCCACGGAGGTGATGCTATGGCACGCGATGACGCAACTCAGAGATCATAAGATTCGGACTGGGGTCGTCGTTACTTTTCATCATGAGACTGAAGTAAGGGAGAATATCGCGAATTCTCACGGATATCGTCGTTGGGACTTGCTGAGGCAAGATTTGCGGGATGGGATTCTGCCTAACGGCATACCTTTTAGTTGGATTGATGAGGCCCGCGCCGATCTGACATTCTCCAGAGCGTAAACGGGTTAGGCAAAGCCATTAGCTGAGTACTTCTGTGCTGAGCGGGTATGGCATACGAGACCGGTGTGGTGTGGGCACTGGATTCAACGGCTCGGTCGGGTGGTGCTGCTCGCAGGGAGGGGAATTTCTGTGAGGCGCCGTGCAGAGCGAGGTTGCGTAGGCCGGTGGTGCGGGCAGCGTGAATGCGGGTCCTCGGCGCGGGCCCGCAAGCGGTGCCGCTGCTCCAGTTCGGTGATCAGTGGGTCCTTGGTATTAGTGGCGACGCGGTCAGCGTAGGCTTTTCGCCCTTGTGTGATTGAGCGTTTTCAGCGTTGCCCCTCCAGGGGCAGGGTCGTTGAGAAGCGTCGAGGTGGGCGGTTCGTCTGCTGAGCGCGTGATGTGACGACTCGTCGGCTCTCGATGGTGTCGGGTCCTGAAGCAGTGCAGGCATGGCCGCTGCTGATCACGTGGGTGTCGAATCTGAATGAGCACCGAGCGAGTCCATGCCTGCCCACCAGTCTTCCCGTATGCCCTCCTGCCTGGAACAACTGGGGGATGCCTCCAGTCTCATCGCACTGGAAACCGTAGCTGACCTGCGCACATACCTGAATGACGTGTCCGATCCGCGACGGCGTCGCGGGATCCGCCCCCTATGGACGGCGCTGCTGACCACAGTGGCCGCGGCTGTCCTGGCCGGCGCCACCTCGATGGCCGCGATCGGCGAGTGGGCCGAGGACGCTCCGCAACGCGTCCTGTCCCGGCTCGGGTTCCGCTGTCGGCGTACGGAGCTTTCTGGTGTACGCCGACATCCACCCCGACCCGCTGACCGGCCTCATCCGCCCGCCACACCCCACGACCATCCGCCTCGTCCTGGCCGCGGTGGACGATGACGCCCTGGACAAGGCCATTGGCCGCTTCCTCGACGAACGAGGCAGCCCTCCCACGAACCGACGCGTGATCGCTATCGGCAGGGAGACGGTGAGAGGCTCTCGCACCAAAGACCAGCCAGCCATCCCACTGATCGCGGCGATGACCCACGAAGGCGATGTCCTCGCCCAGATGCAGGTCGACGGCAAGAGTCGAGTAGCCGGAGGGAATTTCGCCCCCCGGCTCTCACGGAGTGAAGTAGGCCGCCGACGAGGTGCCCGTGGTTCGGGTCCTTTTCCGACGGCCCCTTCCCGAACGGTACGGGCCAGTTTCCCGGCATACCGCTCTCCAGTGATCATTTCCGAGTAGTGGCTGTTCCCCGTCCCGCGTGGATTTCCTGATGGCAGTGTTCGCAGACCACGAGGGTCTTGCGTTTACGCATGGCCATCAGACGTACCCATTGCGGCCGTTCCGGCCGTCCCGGTTTGTTGAGATCGGCGAGTTTGCGGACGTGGTGGACTTGCAGTCCGTCCCGTCCCTCGCACATCTCACATTGCCCTGCCAGGAGCCGGTGAATCAGCTCGTTGCGTTTGGCAGTGGCCATGACGGGCTGGCGGTCGATGATGACGGTTTTGCGCTGTCGCTTGAGCGGGATCCCGCCGAAGCGGGCGACCAGTGGTTTCTTCCACTTCTCACGTTGCACCGTGACCTGGAAGCACGTCCGCCGGCCGTCAGGAGTATCGACGGTCGCTTTGTACCTGCGGGCCATCTTCGTGACGGTCGACTTGTGCTTGCTGGCCAGGGTCTTGAGCATCGAGGTCTCCATGACCCAGCGCAACGGTCCCAGGCGTGAAACGTCCTGGGCGAGAAGGTAGTACTGGACGAACCCCCGATACTCGGAGCCGTACTTCGCGACGATCGTGAAGTCCTCGTCGTGAAGCAGCGGACCGCGCAACGCGGGTTTTCCTCCGCTCATGTAGCGGGCGCATCTGTCCCGGATGACGTCCCTGGGCACGAACAGGCCGATGGCGCCGTTGACCGCCCGGCGATTCCGAGTGATCTTCGTGTCGGCATGCTGTGCTCTGATCTCGTAGCCGAGGAAGCGCGCCGCCTGGCTGGTGGCGTGCGTGATCAGGGTTTTAGGCTCGGACAGTTCCAGCTTGAGCTCGTCACGCAGGAACTCCCTGATCCTTTCCTTGATCTCAACGGCCTCGCTCTTGGGACCGGCGAACCCGAGCAGGAAGTCGTCGCAATACCGAACGTATCGAAGACGCCGATACCCAGGATCGTTGGGGTCTTGACTCGGCAGGGAACGGCGTTCGCGCCGCAGCGCCCGCACCGCTTCCCGGTCACCGTGTCGCCTGGCCCTCGCAATCCGGTTTTCGACGATCTCATACGCACGGTGGGTGCGTCGTCGTCCACCCCGGTTGTAATCCGGAAATAGCTGCTGTTCAACGAACTGATCGAACCGGTCCAGATAGATATTGGACAAAATCGGTGAAGCAACACCGCCTTGCGGTGCTCCGCTGAGCGTGTCGTTCCACTGCCAGTCCCCCAAATACCCGGCCTTGAGCATCCGGTCGATCAGTTGAAGGAACCGGCCGTCGTGGATCCTCTCCGCCAACGTTGAGAGCATGACACTATGGTCAGGACTCCCGAAACAGTCGGAGATGTCTCCCTCGATCATCCAGTGCGTTCCCTTCCATACCGACACCACCTCATCAAGAGCGGTGTGGCAACCCCGTTTGGGGCGGAAACCGTGTGAGCGGTCGGAGAACTGGACGTCGTAGTACGCCTCAAGGAGTATGCGCACTACTTCCGCGACCAATTTGTCCGACCACGGAGGCATCCCCAAAGGGCGCTTCCCGTTCTTCTTCGGGATATACACCCTCCTGGCTGGGGACCACCGATAGGACTCCGCACGCAGAGCCGTGATGATCCTGTCAATCTTGGCCAGGGACATACCGTCCACGGTCTCCTGGGTGGCCCCGGGCGTCATCGCGCCCTTGTTGGCGTAGATGCGACCGTAGGCCAGCAGGAATAACTCTCTGTTGAACAGCTGCCGATACAGCCTTTCCAGCGGCAGGCCACGCCTGCCGCGCTCCCGGATGACGCCCAGGACGGTTTCAGCACTCTGCAATTTCGCATCCCTCCCCGTCTGAACATCCTGATTACCTGTGCCCCTTCGCCCTCATTCCGGCTTTCCCGGACTTCGCGGCCGGTCGTTACTCCGGCGACTACTACGGGCACTCCGTCGCCATAGGGCTCGCGCCCCGTAGGCGATCCCGTGGTACGTCTTCGCTATACGTATCGAGCACGACGTAGGTCGCCCACTCATTCCCTTGACCGCCCTCGTTGTGCGGCGCCCTGCACCATGGAGGTTGCCCGGTCTCACGGTTCACGCCCGGGCATGGCGCAAGCGTCGATTACAGGCGTTGTTTCGACGGTGCGTCACTTTCACTCTGGGAATTAGGCTTCAAGCAATCCAGCCTTGACCGTATCGTGCGGGCCTTGCGGCACGACGTCCTGAACGCCTCCGGCACGTCCACCGCTTTCCCGGCATGCTATGGTCCCCTCTCGCTTTCGCGTTCAGGTAAGCCGGGTGACCCAAGAACCTCCCTCCAAGTTCCTCCCGATTGCGTCGGGGATACAGCGAAGCGCCTCACGGCGCACACCGTGCGTAAAGATCTCCCTTTACACGGCTCTTGCCATCCTGATCACCAGCCCGAGGACGCTGCGGTGGTAAACTGCCACTGGGCGAACATGCGGGGATACCGCTTCGCGATCTCCCCCATCTTCCCAAGGGCCTTACGCAACGCCGAGAGCCGCCTGTACTTCTTCCGGATCCATCACACCAAGTAGGCGTTGATGCGCTGCAGGAGAGGGATCAGGGCCGATCGGTAGAACCGGCCGTAGTAGTTGATCCAGCCCGCCACGATCGGATTGATCCGTCGGGCGAGCTCCACGAAGGAGAGGTCGGACCGTCGGTGAAGACGCTTCCCTGCCGATCCTCTTCAAGGCGTCCTTGCTGATCGCGGGCTCGAAGGACAAGAACCGCCTGCCCTGCTTGTCCTGCGACTTCCGCGCGCGAAACGTGTACCCGAGGAAGGTGAACTCCTTGTGCTCATACGAGCCCTGGCGTTTCCCGTCCCGGCAGTAGACGATCCTGGTCTTGTCGGGATGCAGGCGCAGCCCGACTTCCTCCATCCTGTCCGTGAGCGCGGCCAGCACCTGGCGGGCCTGACGCTCCGAGACGCAGTGCACGACCGCGTCATCGGCGTAACGCTCGAACGTGACGGCGGGGAACTCCCGGTCCAGCCACATGTCGAGCGCGTAGTGCATGAACAGGTTCGCGAGCACGGGCGAGACCGCTGAGCCCTGTGGGGTTCCACGGTCCCGCTGTTGCAAGGTGCCGTCGGGCAGTTGCAGCGGGGCTTGGAGCCACCGCTTGACATACAAAATCACCCAGACGGCGTCGGTGTGCGCTTCCACGGCCTTGACGATGAGGTCCCAGCGGACACCGTCGAAGAACTTCTCGATGTCGAGCTCGACCACCCAGTCCTTCCTCCAGCAGCGTGTGGTGCAGCATCGGCTGGTTCCGCTTGACCATGAGCAGGTAGTGCGCCTTCTTCGCCTCCACCAGCCACCTGGCGTGGTCACGGTTGGTGTGCAGGGCGTCGGCACTCACCACGACACCGGCCAGGTCGAACGGGGCCGGCAGCTTCGTGAAGCCGGTGACCTCGGTGGTCTTGTCCGGCACGCGTAGCTGGCTGACGGTGCGTCCGCCGTCCAGGACGGCGGAGAGCAGGTGGGCGGCCGGTCCGGTGTCCGTACGCGAGCCGCGGGCGGCCTTGCCGTCCACGGCCAGGTGCCGGCTGCCAGCGGGTCACATCCGAGCAGGTCGGCAAGCCCGCCGGGACATACGAGGGTCAGGAGGCGGCGGATGGTGGAGGTCGACGGTGCACGGCGCACGCCGAGCGGGCCGCAGGCGCGTACGCCGAGGCGGGCGAGTGCGTCCAGGGGCGCGTGGCGGGCCCACTGGCCCACGGCCAGACAGGAGCGGGCCCCGGCCAGCACCGCGCAGCAGGCGGTGAGCAGGACCGATCCCAGCGAATGGCGCCGGCCCCGCCGATCTCGCGGATCACGGAGAACGGACAGGCGTCCGGCGACATCGTTCACGCCACGCTGGGCGGCAGTGGGCGACTTGGTCAGGCAGACAATGGCAGACGGCGGCACATCGAAGCTCCGGGCAGGCAGGGCGACTTGGGAAGGTCACCCCGTCAACCGGAGCTTCGGTGCCTTCGTGACGGGCTTCCGCAGGATCATCACACCCCGGCGACCTGCACATTTCCATGACCCCCAGAACTTTGAATCAGCCCTGGCTCTACGCAGTCGCAGCATGGACATCAACTACCTTGCGATCAGGGGGTTCGCAAACTTCCCGGTCTTGGGGGAGGTCCTCCGGGCGCGATTATCGACCAACGTGAAGGCTGCATGGGGCTATTGGCGAGGCTGAGTTGCGTAGGGTGATCCGGATCGTCCGCGGTTGGGTGGCCTACTACCGGGGGCGGCATCCACGACGAGGTTCTCGTCGCTGGATCAATACATGTGACGGCTGACCTTCAAATGGGCTGGCCAGGCGTCGCCACTGCAACAAGTCGATGCACTGGGTCGCGCACCGGTACCTTGGAAGGTTCCACCTGTCCCGCGTGATCGATGGGTGTTCGGCGACCGCGAAAGCGGTGCCTTCCTCCACCGGAAATCAGTTGCCACTTTTCCCCACAGCGACAGCCAATAGGAGCACTTGCTCATCGGCTACTATGGGCGTCCGGCCATGCGGAGTAGATTCGCTGTGGAAAAATATGGCTTGACCGCCATTAAGTCGGTATGCTTTGGTAATGCCGTTTCCTAGCATAAAGTAGGTGGCTGACCCCGACCCCGTTTCCGGCTTCCTGTAATGAAGGCAAACGAGAAGATTATAGACCCACTTTTCATTTTCATCCACATGAAGCTTACTGTCTTCTTCAGCCTCGTCATAATAGATGAATGTAGCACCGGAAATTTCGACTGCCGGAACCATCTGCCTGCACCAGTCCATTACTCCCGTTTGCTCAAGACGCAGAATTGCCTCATTTGGGGCGTCAGCAACTTTGTGGCCCGCACAAGGCCTGCCATTCTCGGAAATTGCCGCACTGGCGATCTCTGAGAGGATCTCGATGGTGCCAGGATCGATTATCCCGGCGGGAACCAAGGTGGGTGGAATAGTCCGCCTATCGGCCATTATATCGGCGATCATCTCGGCGACCGTGCGCTGCGGTGATCCCTTTGCTACCGGCTTGCCCGTCGGGGTGGCAAGGGCAAGCATTTGATTCCATGCTTCGAGTTCGCGCACAATTCCTCATTCCTGGACACTGATGATGCGTGGTGACAGTATGCGACTCGTCGGCATGCCATTCCACTGCCGCAGTTAACCTTAAAATAGTAGGTAGTTGAACAGCATTCACTCATGGAGCACGGTCGAGAGTCAACGTCCCACCCACGACCTTGTGGTACAAATTTCGGTACAGACCATTGAGGTTTCGGTGTAAGCAGTAAGGCTTGACCTTTATCTGCGTCACCACGACACCCTCACCCGCATCGCCGCAGCCTTCGGGTTATCCGTCGGCACCGCCTACGCCTACATCACCACCGTGACCGGGCTGCTGGCTGAGCACGCCCCCCGGCGTGCTCAGAACCCTGCGTGAGCACGATTGTCGGCGTACTCCTTAGACGTCGTTTCTTATGGCGTGATCGGTCGTTGAACCGTGCATGACGGATCTGGTTGAGCGGCTGGTGCCGGACGAGTTGTGGGTGCTGTTCCGGCGGGTGGTGCCGCCGACGGAGGTGATACGTCCGCAAGGCGGGGGCCGGCGTCGGGCGGGTGACCGCGAGGCCCTGGCCGCGATCATCTTCGTGGCGACCTCAGGCTGCACCTGGCGACAGCTCCCGCCGGTTTTCGGACCGAGCTGGCAAACGGTCTACCGGCGGTTCGCCCGGTGGAGCCGAGCCCGTGTCTGGGCCCGCCTCCACCGGGTCATTCTCGACGAACTCGGGGCCTGTGGTGAGCTGGACTGGTCGCGATGCGCGATCGACTCGGTCAGCGTCCGGGCGGCAAAAGGGGGCCACTGACGGGACCGAATCCGACCGACCGCGGCAAGAGTGGATCGAAGATTCACCTGATCACCGACCGGAACGGACTGCCTCTGTCGGTGGCCATCTCCGGTGCCAACATGCACGACAGCCTCGGCCTGCAGCCGCTTGTGCGCGGCATCCCACCCATTCGTTCTCCCCGCGGACCCCGACGTCGTCGTCCGGCGAAGCTGCACGCCGACAAGGGCTACGACTACGACCACCTGCGCCGATCGCTCCGCAAGCGCCGGATCCGCCATCGCATCGCCCGTAAGGGCATCGAGTCCTCACAGCGACTCGGCCGTCACCGATGGGTTGTTGAAAGGACGGTCTCCTGGCTCGCCGGCTGCCGCCGCCTGCACCGCCGCTACGAACGCAAGGCAGAACACTTCCTCGCCTTCGTCGGCATCGCTGCCGCCCTCATCTGCCACCGCCGACTCGTCCGTGTGAACCGGCAGGACCAGTCAGTGTGAGGCTCCGACGCTGCTGACCCAGACATCCAAGGGCGCGATCTCCAGTTCGGTCTCGGCCTGCTCCGAGAGGCCCTGCGCGTCGTCCAGATCCGACCAGGGGATGAAGCCCGGCTCGTCGTCGGCCAGAAATCCCTCGACGACCGGACGGAGGTCCTCTGATGCCACATAGGCACCGGTGAACGGCAACGCATCCGGGGCACAGAACCGGTCGAGCACCGGAGCTGCCCTGCCTGTTCGTCGTGCCACACGTAGAACGTCGCCACCCCGGGAAACCCCAGATCGCGAATGCGCTCCCGGACGGCAGCAGCAGTCCGCTCGAAGGCATCCACCACCTCGGTGACGGACAACGAACTCCTGTCCTCGTCCGCCGCACCCAGCGACCAGGTGTTGGTCTCCCACTCCACTCGCCGATCAGCCGGCTCCAGCACCAGGGGCTCGGCCGCCACCTCAGCGATCCACGTCAACAGCACCACAGCAGTATCCCTGCACAGCTCGGCCCGAGAACCACCAAAAGAAACGACGTCTTAGATGACGTCCTGCTTGAAGAAGCGATAGTTCATGGATTGTGCCAGGTTATGGCCGTTTCACCCGTCGCTCGTTTTGCGAGGTTGGAGATCATCGCGAGGCGGATCATGCTTTCGGAGTGCGCCGGTTTGGCCTCGTAGTCGCGGGCGAGGCGACGGTGCATCATGATCCACCCGAAACTCCGCTCCACGACCCAGCGCCGCGGGATCACTGAAAAGCCTTGACCTGCTCGTTCCGTGGAACGACGTCAACGTCGATGCCGAGCGAGGCTCCGTGCTCGATCGCCTTCTTCTTGTAGCCGGTGTCGACCCACGCCTTGCTGATGGTGGGGTGGTCGGCAGCAACGCGGGTGAGGAGCTGGATACCGGCGGCGTTGTCCGAGACGCTGGCGGCGGTCACCATGACCAGCAGTAACAGGCCGAGAGTGTCGACGACGATGCTGCGTTTGCGTCCGACGATCTTCTTGCCGGCGTCGGCGCCTTGGGTGTCCGTGGGTACGCTGGTCGCGGTTTTGACGCTCTGGGCGTCAATGACGCAGGCAGTGGGTTCGGCGGTGCGTCCTGCCTGCTCACGGACCATCCGGTGCAGGTGGAGGCCGAGTTTCTCGATGGTGCCGTCGGCGGTCCAGGCGCTGAAGTAGCCGAACACGGTGGTGTGCGGCGGGAAGTCATGAGGCAGGTAGCGCCAGGGGACGCCGGTCCGGTTGAGGAAGAGGATCGCGTTCATGACTTCCCGCAGGTCGGTGACCTTTCCCCCGAGGTTGAGCGAGTTCTTCTGCCGCTCGGCCCGCCAGGCCGTCAACGTCGGCTCGATCAATGCCCAGCGGGCATCGGACAGATCGCTCAGGTACGGCTGGCGCTGCTGCGAGGAGGTCATAGGGATACTCATGCACGAGGACCACTCCCGGGCATATCGCTCGATCGAGCGAGACAAAAGGCCGTCTTTCAGGAGGTATTCGAACAGGACAGGAGCTATCGGCCTGAACCCTGGCGAAATGCGAGATCAACCCCGACGCGACCGCGGACGCAAACTACCTGTTTCGCCTGTACGCCGTGAATTCCGGCAGGAGCGAACAACCATGAAGCGGCACATAGGTGACGCGAACGTCCTCTTAAAGTGGCCCTGGCAAGATTTCCGTGAAGTGGGGGTATGCCACTGTGCGCCGGTGACGCTCCGTCACGGGTAGCGCGACCGTAAGCGAGTGTGTGATGGCCTCGTACGGATTATGTCTCCCACCTGGATGTGGTGCGGGTGGAACGGGTGTGGTCGGCTGCTGGCGTAGTCCGTATCGACGCTCGGACCCTGGAGTTGATGGTGGCGTGTCCGGACTGCTGCTGCGAGTCGGCGCGGGTGCACAGTCGGTATTCCCGCACGCTGTCCGACGTCGCTGCTGGTGGCCGCCCGGTGCTGATCAATCTGACCGTGCGGCGGTTGTTCTGTGACAATTCGAGCTGTGGCCGGCGGACGTTTGCCGAGCAGGTGAAGGGGCTGACTGCGCGCTACCAGCGCCGCAGTCCGATGCTGCAGCATCTGGTGGAGATGGCTGGCGTATTACTCGCCGGCCGTGGCGGGGCCCGACTTCTGCACATCTTGAAGGCGCCGCTGTCGCGGACGAGTGTGCTGTTCCAGCTGATGCGCATGCGGTTGCCGTCGGCCCCGACACCGCGGGTGCTGGGCGTGGATGACTTCGCGCTGTACGCGCACGTCTACGGCACCCTGCTCGTGGATGCCGACACGCGGCTGCCGATCGAGCTGTGGGCCAGGCGGGACGCCGAGCAGCTGTCCGAGTGGCTGCGGACGCATCCCGACGTGAAGGTAGTGTGCCGGGACGGCTCGCTGGACGGAAACTGGACGGCCGCCCCGACGCCAGCAAAGCCGTTACTTCAACGGCGATCACGCTTCCGCCGCCGCCGGTGCCGGAGGCCGCACTGCCCACGACCACAGTCCCCCAGTGCGCCGGCCCCGGCAGGACCAGCACCCCCATGACACGTGTGCTGGCCATCCTGCAGGCAGAACCCGAACGGCTATGGCGCTCAAGGGAGATCGCCGAACTCCTCGGCGACGTCACTCTCGTTGCCACCCACCGACAACTCGCCCGCTGGACCAGAAGGGAATGATCAAGAGGGTCCGCACGGGGCGCTACGCGGCCATCACACAGGAAACGGCACCTCTTGCGTGACCTGCGAAAACGCTAACTACCCGGCCTTGGGGGAACTTCAGCGTACGCATGACGATGTCGTACCGGAACGCGACCCCTTCCGCCATGAACTCCATATGACCGTTGCAGGAACAACGCCGCAACCCTTGGCGCGCAAGTCCTATACCTACGTCGAGGAGTCGAGTATTTTTAAAATCGATCCACTCCTCGATGAAGAAATGAGATCATGAAGATCAAGGCAGTGACTCTCGCTTCCACCGTTGCTTTAGCTGTCGGTGGTGCCCTTATGTCGGCCGGTCAGGCAAGCGCCGCGGCCGAAAACTGTCGCACGGGGTATTTCTGCATTTACCTCAACGGTAACTGGCAGGGCGAGATGGCGACCTATAGCAGCACCTGCGTGTCTGCCATTCAAGGAACCTTGCCCGGCCAGTATCTGAACGACCATACCTCGTCGGTGGCCAACAAGACGACAAAGAACCTCAAGCTCTACGAGCACACGAACTTCGGTGGCCGGTACATCAACGTGCCGGCTCAAAGTATTATTGATTTGACAAAGAACGTCACCGTTTACCACAACAATGGCACCTGGTCTCACACCGGACCCTTCAACGACGTTTTGTCGTCGTTCTGCTAGCCTCTGCTAGCCTCGATCTTTCTTGAGGGTCCGCCGACGGAGTCGGCGGACCCTTTTGCTTTCTGGACAGGGCCTTTGAGAAGTCTCAAGGTGGGCGGTTCGCCTGCCAGGTCCCTCCCTTCCCCTGGATGCAGAACAGGCATGGCCGCTGGTGATCATGTGGGTGTTCGGTCGCGGCCGGGGGCAGGGTGCGGGAACGACGGGCCGGGGGTCGATGCCGCGGGCCCGGTCCGCGGCGGAACGGTCGGCGCGGCCGCCCAGAAGCCGCTGGACCGTCTCGGGCGGGACGGCGGCGAGCAGGCCGACGCGGTGGATGCCGTAATCGCGCACGGTCCGTATCCCGAGCGGCTGCGGCAGCAGTTCGAGGGCGTGATCTGGAGATTCAGGACGGGCGGGCAGTGGAGGGAGATGCCGACCGAGTTCGGTGCCTGGCCCACCGTCCACAATCGCTTCCGGCAGTGGCGCGACGCCGGTGTCTTCGAGGCCCTGCTGGAGGGGCTGACAGCCGAGGCCGCCAAGCGCGGCAAGGTGGACTTGTCGCTGGTCAGTGTGGACTCCAGCACCGCCCGCGCCCACCATGACGCCGCCGGGATGCAGCTTGGTGAAGACATGCTCACCACCCTGGAGAAGGCCGCTGCCGAGGAGGAGAAGGCCCGGTCAAAGGGGGTGATGGGCAAGGACAAGACGGGTGAACCGCAGACAGTGACCCCGTCCGGGAAGAACGACGCCGCCTGAAGGCCGCTCTGCTCGGGGGCTCGCGCGGCGGGCAGACCAGCAAGATCCACGTCGCCTCCGACCGTAAGTGCCGTCCGCTCGCACTCCTCCTCACCGCCGGGCAGGCGGCCGACAGCCCGCAGTTCGTCCCCGTGCTGAAGAAGGTGCGGGTCCGCGGCCCGGCCGGCCGCCCCCGCACCCGGCCCGACGCGGTCGCCGGGGACAAGGCGTATTCGTCCCGAGGTAACCGCGCCTACTTGCGAAGACGCCAGATCAAGGCGGTCATCCCGGAGAAGAAGGACCAAGCCGCCAACCGGAAGAAGAAGGGCAGCCGGGGCGGTCGGCCCGTCGGCCACGACGCCGCCCTCTACAAGGAGAGGAACACCGTCGAGCGCCTGATCAACAAGCTGAAAGCCTGGCGGGGCATCGCCACACGCTGCGACAAGACCCCCCAGAGCTACCTCGATGGCCTGCATCGCCGTGCCTCCATGATCTGGATCAACGACCTCACGCAAAGCACATCTTGATCACAACCAGATACAGGCCCTAGCTAACGCGTCATCCGGATCTCTGAACGCCACGGCGTCTCCGCCCTCGCCGACGACGCGCCCCTATCGGAGCCTTGGGTGATCACGCCGGTCAGACGCCCGCGTCTCGGAGAACTCACTCACACATCGCCGGCGATCAGCAACAGGGCTCTGTCAGCGGCAGGGGCACCAGTCGCACCAGGATCGTAGGGCTCACATCCTGGCGGATCTTCCACCGAGCCTGCGATGCAGTCCGAACCGGCTCTCGTCACAGCCCCGAGTACCCGCCCGCTGACCGACCTGACCTGCCAGTCGGCCCTACCCCTTCCGCCAGCAGCCCAGGTCGCGCAGCCTCAGGAATTCCGACTACGGCACCGGCCTTCTGGAACGTTCCTACGTCAGCCCCTGGCCCGATCGGCCCGCAACCAACAGGCTCCACAAGATCGACCAGGGGCAAGGCCGGCGCTTCTTTCGGCTGCACCCACAGTGGGCCGGGGCCGGTTAGTCAGTGCTCGAGCCGCGCTGTCGGGTCAGGCGGGCTGCCCGGTGGGCATGATCGTGACCTGCTGCAGGTTGGCCCGCGGGGGCAGCGAGACGGTGAACACGATCGTCTCGGCGATGTCCTCGGAGTGCAGCATGATGTCGTGGATTCCGGCCGTCCACTCCTGGACACCCCGGTCGGTCACGTGGTCGTGCAGCTCGCTGTGCGTCATACCGGGCTCGATCGCGGACACCCGGACGTGCTTCTCGCCCAGCTCGGCGCGCAGGTGGCGGGAGAGCTGCGTGACGTAGGCCTTGGTGGCTGAGTAGACGGCGAAGTTGGGAAAGATGTTCTTCGCGGCGATCGAGGACACGTTGACCAGGTCGGCCACGCCCCGCTCGGTGCCCGCCGCGACCAGCTGCGGCAGGAACGCGCCGAAGACGTTCATCAGGCCGGTAATGTTGAGGTCGATCTGGCGCTGCCACTGGTCCGTACGCAGCTCCTCGACGGGGGCGGGGAGCATCACTCCGGCATTGTTGACCAGCAGGTCGACGGTGCCGAGATCCCGCCTGATCCGCTCGGCCGCGGCGCCCACTGCATCGGCGTCGGTGACATCGACGCTCAGCGCAAGGGCAGTGCCGCCGGTTTTCTCGATCTTGTCGGCCAGGTCCTGGAGGCGGTCGGCGCGGCGGGCCAGGAGTGCGACCTTGGCACCGCGGGCGGCGAGTTGCCTCGCAGTGGCCTCGCCGATGCCGCTGGAGGCACCGGTGACCACAGCGATGCGGCCGGCGAGCGTGGTGTCGTTGATCAGTTCAGACATGGTACGAAACTTCTTTCGTGGCTGTCAGGCGCGGCGGCCGGGTTCGTGCCGCCTCGTCCAGCAGATCACTGACCACAGACCGTGCAGGGCTCGGAGCTGGCCCCCTCGTGACTGGTACCGGCAGGACCAGTCACAGCTCTCGCGTTCCACGGCCGAGCCCGCAGACTGGATACATGAAGCAAACTGCCGAGCTCGGCGAGTTCTTGCGCTCCCGTCGCGCCCGGCTTCAGCCGGGAGACCTCGGGATAGCGCCGGACGCCCGTCCGCGCCGCGTGGCCGGGCTTCGCCGCGAGGAGCTGTCCCGGCTCGCCGGGATCAGCACCGAGTACTACACGCGGCTGGAACAGGGGCGGGCGGGCAACGTCTCCGAGGAGATCCTGCACGCCCTGGCTCAGGCCCTGCGCCTGGACCGGACCGAGTGCGCCCACCTGATGAACCTGGCGTCCGCCGCCACCGGAGCAACTCGTCGGCGTTCCCCCGAGCGTCCACAGAGGGTCCGCCCAGGCCTGTGGCATCTCCTGGAAACGCTGGAACACGTGCCGGCGTTCATCCTGGGGCGGCGCACCGACGTCCTGGCGGCCAACCCCCTCGCCCGTACCGTCCTCACCGACTTCGACGCCCTCCCGGCCAACCAGCGCAACTACGCCCGTTACCTCCTCCTCGACCCCGCCGCCCAGGAGCGCTGCCTGGACTGGGAGCGAACTGCGGCGGAGACGGTCGCCATGCTGCGCCTCGACGCCGGCCGTCACCCCCACGACCGGCAGCTGACGACCCTGATCGGTGAACTGTCGGTCCACAGCCAGCAGTTTCCCCTCTGGTGGTCCGACCACCAGGTCCGCCAACGCACCCACGGGCACAAGCGCTACCATCACCCCCTCGTCGGCGACATCACCTTCCGCTACGAATGTCTCTCCCCGCCGGATGACCCCGACCAGACCCTGTGCGTCTACACCGCGGGCCCTGAACCCTCCGACCGGGAGAATCTGGCGCTTCTGGGCAGCTGGGCCGAACGCGACAGCACATCCGACGTCGGCACCTCCCACAACACTGCACGCGACTCCATGCAGCAGGACTAGTACTCCAGCAGGATTTCGGTGTCTGACCTGCGGGTTTCGCCGGGCCGCTGAAGCGTAGTGGGCCGCGGAGTGGTCAGGGGTGGCCTTCGGCAGGCCGCCCCTCGATCGTGGGACAGCGCCGCAGGTAATGACAGCGGCGGGCGACCGCCTGGCAGTCGTCGGCGCCAGTTCGACCAGCTCAGGGCGTGGTGTCGTCCTTGGCGGCCACGAATGTGCGGCGGTCGGGGACGACAAGCTGCCAGGAGTCGCCGAACCTCCGCCACTGTGAACTCGATTGCCCCAGGTGTCCCACTGGCGCCGCCCCCTTTTCCCGGACCTGGTGCGCCGTGGCGGCCAGGAAAGCGTGCGCGAGGATGGCCAAGGTGCTGTACCGGAACCAGCCCGTGTAGCGACGGACTTCGTACTGGTCCAGGCGGCATTCGTTCTTCGCGGCCTGGAAGCACTCCTCGATCGCCCAGAACGAGGGAGGCGCACTGTGAGCAACTCACCCAGGCGCAGTGCCGCCCAGCCGGTAGACGGCGTGCTGGCCTCCGCCATGCAGCGCCTGACCAACGCGTTGGACGCAACCACGGATGTCGACAGCAGGCTGACAGCCGCCTTGTACGCCGCTGCCCTCCCTCCCGCGCCTCCCGTCAAAACCTCAATCGACACCTTCCTCGACTACGGCCGACAGGAACTGCAAGCAACCCTCGAGGCCACCACAGACGTCGAAAGCCACCTCATCCTGGCCCTGCACGAAATCCACCTCGAACCGCAGACCGGCAGCACCAGCGACGAATAAGCACGCAAGCATAAGTAGCAGCCCGATCAACCTGCACACCAACCAGGCAAACTGCACGACCCCCCGGCCAGCAGCCCGCAGAACCCACCACTCGACCACCAATCGCCGCAACTCGGCCTGCCGTTCACCGACTTCATCTTTCGCCTCGATGCAGGGCAGTCACTACCACCAGCTCAGAATGCAAGATCCAGCTGGAACAGAACGAACCTCGAACCCTTGTTCCCGTCGGCAGCTCGAGCTATGAAGTCCCAAGGTTGGCAGAGGACCGCCAGACCCCGCTGAGTGCGATCTGCCGAAGTTGTTGGATGGTAAGCGGCGGCTCACTGCGGCCAGCGGGCAGCTTATAGGCCTTGGCATTGACGGTCATGATCACGACGCGGAAGCCGTCCTTCCGGAGAGTGTCAACCGTCCATTCAACGGCATTCTTTCCGTCCCCCAGAGCGGGCCCCTTGGCGATCCTGATGCGGGTGCCATCGGCCAAGGTTTTCGAACCTTGTTTGAAGACTTCCTTCATGGCCTCGTCGTGTGGATCCCACTTCTGTACGTTCACGGCAACGAGGCCCTTGCCATGGCCGTCATCGGCCGCTACATGTCCGAACCCGTCGGAACCACCAGGGTCAGTTGCGCGCAGTCCAGCAGGAAGCAGCGATGTGATGGTGCGGGCGATCTGTTGTCCAGTCATCACCGGGGACTGAAGCGGTTGCTCTGGCGGCTCGGGCATCTTCGAGAAGATGGGCGTCCACACGGTGGAGGTTGCGATGGCAGTGACCTGCTCTTGCGTCAATGGAGACTTCTTGACATCAGCAGGCCCCTCCCCATTAGACCGCACGTCGGTCTGTGCGACCATGACCTGTTTGCCCCCGGCGTAGGTAACCACAGCGGTGAAGATTTCAGGCCCCGATGGGTGGGAATCATCTTCAGGTGATCGATTTACCGCCAGCTTGGCCCCATCTGGCAGTCGCGTTACGGTACAACGACTGAAGGGAAAATACGCAGTGTCCGGGCATTGCTCAATCTCAGCGTCACCCAGCTTACGCAGTGCGACCGAAACCGTCGACGTTTTCCCGTTCCTGCGAAAATGGAGCTTGGCGCCGAGGTCACCACTCTTTTCCTGCACCCCGTGCCCCTGCTGCTGTGAAGAGTCCCCCTCGGGAAGTAGCCCTTCAAGAGTGAGCACCATTTGCTGAGCGCTTGGCCCCTCGCTATCTTTAATAGAGCCGCAACCGGTAAGAACTGCGATTCCCACGCCGAGCGATAGGGCAGCCATCTGCCACTTCTGACGTCCACAAGAGGCGGCGAACCTCATAACGCAACCACCAGAATCAAATTCTTCCATGATCCATCCTTCCCTACCGCAGGTAGCGAGGGATCAAACGATATGTGTGGCCCGTCAGAACACCGACGGGCCACACGTGCAATGTGCGAGCGGCTACAGACTAATTTGTACCTGCAGCGCTAAAGCACCGGCATCACGGGCCGATTCCCCAGATGGAAGAAGCCTTGTCATTAAAGTTTCGGTCGCCGAGGTTCGCCATCGACTTGCCCGGCGCAATCCACACAGAGCCACCACCGAGATTGATGTGCTCGTAGAGGCCGATGGAGCCGTTCCCATTGGCGTTGTACCCGGGCTGGGCGTTGATCACCGAGGAGATGTTGTCATTCATGGTGGTGCTGCTGTTGTCGTACCTGACCTTCTTCAAGTCAGGTATGTTCATGTTGCCAGCGATCTTCTGCGGACCGGTGAACGACGTGTGGTAATAGACGCAAAAGTTGTTTGCGTAGCATGGGCCGACATTACCGGCCGCACTTGCCGTGGGCGCCGAGACCAGCAAACCGCTGACGGCGACTGCCACTCCGGATACTGTCGCGATCAGCGTACTTGCTCTCAACTTCATGTTAACTGCTCCGCTCATTTACGGTCCGACCTCCAAAGTTTTAGACCGAACCGAATGAATTGGATAGAACGTGCACGCCATGTGAGCAGGATCACCGTATCTGATGCACTCTGCGCGGCGTAGCCCTTGTTCCTTGCGGTGGCCGCTTCGGGTGATGTGATCCGCAAGGCAGTCGAGCGCTGAATGCGTGACAGGCGCGGGACGGCTATCAACTGGCATGCGTTCGTTGCCTAGTTGGTTCCGGCGAGAGGTGATCATGTTCCTCTTGCCCGCGGCACCTTTTGTGTCCTGCTGCGGATGCGCGGAGGTGACGCGGCCCGCCCTCGGGGAGGTCACAGGGTCGCTGGTGAGAGGATCGTTGTCACGGTTCCACTGGCGTGAGAAGCACCGCTGCAGCGCGGTATGGCACGGCTGTGCCGTACTGGGTCGGCCAAAGCTCAGTCGGGTCTTGCGTGTGATCGAACCGACAGGCAGACCCCGGCGATGAATGATCGGCCGGACAACCATTGGACGTTGATCGGGACGTGGTCCTCCGTGACAGGGATGCCACTGTCAACGAGCGGTAGGCCGCCTCGTACATATTGAAGTCGTGGCGGGTATCTCTCGGCTAAGTCCTACCGAATGTCGCGCATGTTCTATGGGTTCAGTAAATCTGCTGGCTAGGATCAGGGCCGTTCGATCGTAGAGACACGGAGTAAGCACGATGAAGTCGCGAGCGCGGGCCATGGTCTCATTGCTGGCTGGGGCAGCCCTGGCTGCCGGTGGCATGTTGATCTCGGCACCTACAGCAAGTGCGGGCCCTTTTGACTGCCCGCCAGATAATGGACGCGTGTGTGTTTTTGAGCACACGTCATACAATGGCGCGCAGGCCAATCTGGGTTCGGTTGGCTGCCTGGCCAACCTGAAGCAGTACTACTACGCTGGCCCGCAGGGAGGTAGTAAGAACCTCAACGACAGCATCTCGTCCATCATCAGTAGGAAGTCGAGCAGCTTCTACGCGTACGCTGACACCAACTACCAGGGGCAGCGGCTCCGGGTTGACCCGGGCTGGCACGAAAACCTTGGCTATTTCGGTATGAACGACAAGATCAGTTCTTTCTGCTAGCCTCGGCTTTTGTGATGGTCCGCCGATCAGTTCGGCGGACCATTTCGCATGATCGTATCGGCAACTACGCCGACTACCCGCACCCTGATCGGTTCTGGAGGGTGCTGGAAACCGGCCGAGCACCAGCTGAGAGATGCAGGCGGCCAGTCGCCTGGAAGTGCTCATCGTCCTCTCACGCACACGAAGTTGGTGGGAGCACCACTCTTTCACGCACTTAGGCACCTGGCGACCAAGCTGTGTCTGAAGTGGTGGATTCCGCTGGGGGCGATGCGACCGACTTCGTCCTCCGATCGCCACGATCGGTCCTATTGATCGTTTCAGAGTGAAATTCGTTGTGCGGCTTGGCAGTTGGGTGTTAGGTCGGCAGGATCTGTTGGGTGTCTGCTGGGGCCTTGACCCCTGATTTTGAACACGGGATGCTCTTATGCATGTCAAGCAGCGGTCGTGAGGTGACTTGGGGCCGCTGCTGAGGCGTTCGTCGTGGTCAGAATGTGGTAGATCTCGCGGGCGACGAACCGCTTGAGACAGCGGATGATCTCTTTCTTCGACAGACCCTCTTTAGCCTCGCTGTTTCGCTTCGGGTGGCTGAGCTGGTCTGGTGGCGGTCGACCGATGATTTCGGTCGCTGGTCGGCCGGTGAGTATGGCGAAGGCCCGACGCTCGGGCCGGGTTCTCCAAGGTCTTTCGGGTCGTGGGCGGTCTGGGGTTTGCTGGTCAGCCGGCGGGACGGGGCAGTGAGGCGAGGCGGTGGAAAGCCGTGGCGAGTTCGTGTCTCCACGGCCAGGTCGCCGATATCCGCAGGCGTAGTCGCCGGCCGCCGCGGGTGAGGCGGGCGGCGACGTGCAGGAGTCGGTGGCGGAGCTTCTTCGGCTCGGCGGTGGCCATCTCCCCGTCCAGCAGCAGGAGGCACGTCCAGGCCAGCAAGTCGATCGCGGTGAGACTGAGTTCGAGCCAGACGGCGTTGACACCGAAGTCGCGGGAGGGGAAACGGCCGAACCCGGTGGTCTTGCCGCACCGGATGCGGTCCTCGACGGTGGCATGCCCGCGGTGGCGGACCTCGAGGAACTGGGCCGAACCACCACCGGGATAGGGAGTGTCGGTGAGGAAGACCTGGTGACGCAGTCCCTCGTCCAGGTCGAACAGCGACAGCTGTGCTCCTGGGTGTGGCCGCTCGCGGCGCACGATGAAGCGGGTGCCGGCCGGGTAGCCGCCCAGATCGACCATGCCGGTCAGCTCGGCGACTTCGGTGCCATCACGCAGTGTCCCGTCCTGGTCCAGGGCGGGATGCCAGAGGCGGTCGGGCATGGCCCGGATGGCGCGGCGGATCGGCTCGGTGATGGCGTATCCGACCGAGAAGAAGGTACGGATTCCTCGTTTGCGCAGGTCACGGACGTGAGCGAGGAAGGCTTTCGCGGATCCGGCGCTATCGGTGCGGACCAGGATGTCGGTGCCGTGCCGGTGGGCATCGGGGATCTGCGCGAGTGCCTGGTCGAGGACCGCAATGTGATCGGAGGCCGTGTTGGCGCCAGCGTTCCCGGGCCGCAGCTGCCCGGACAGCGCCTCGCCGGTGTTGGCCAGGAAGCACACCAGCGGGTGGAACCCGAAACCGCCCTTGTAGGTGGGCGCGGCGGCCTCCTTTTCCGAGTGGCAGGCCACCAGCGTGGCGTCGAGGTCCAGGACCAGGCCGGGCAGCACACGACCCGCGGCCCGGGCAGCGGGTATGCCCTCACCGTTCTCGGCGGCCTGCAGCCAAGCGACCTCCCGAGCCGAAGCGCGGGCCGAACGCAGCGAAGCAAGTGCCTGCTCGTCCATGTCGGCGAGCAGCCGCCAGGCCGTCGGTGTCGAGGCAACCGAGCCGAACACTTCGGCCTGGTCCCGCAGTACGGCCAGGTCCGCAAACGCCTCGCCGCCGTCGGCGAGCATCACCGCCAGGTCGGTGGTGATTCGTCCTGGATCATGTCCGGTCCCGCGTGGCCGCAACGGCCTGAGCGCGGTGGAGTACGCGGCGGTCAGCCCCGTGGCATCGGCAAGATCCGCCAGCAACCGTGTCCCGGCACGACCGACCACCCCCGAACCATCGGCACTGACATAGATCTTGGGACGCAACCCGATACCCTGCACGTAGAAAGTGCCCTCCGCCTGGACCGACAGAACCCCTCAGCAAGGTTCATCGTTCCAGGTCAGGAAGGCACTTTCGCGTTTTCGCCTCGGCAGCCACCAACCCCAAGCGAAACAGCGAGGTTAGTTCGTCGTTCCATGTAGGTGCGGGTGCGTGGGTCCCAGCGCAGGCGGCAGAGCACGATCCGGTAGAGGGCCGCGTTTGCGGCCCGGTCCCCGCCCCGGTTGAGGCGGTGACGGTGGGTTCGGCCGGAGGAGGCAGGCAGCGGCGCGGCGCCGCAGAGCATGGCAAACGCCGCTTCGGAGCGGAGCCGGTCGGGGTTGTCGCCCGCGGTAACCAGCGGCTGGCCGGCGACTTCCGGGCCGACGCCCTTCAACTCGGTAAGCGCCGGGTTGATCTCCTGGGTGAGCGGGGCTATCAGCTCGTCCAGTTCGTCGATCTCACGGCCCAGGTCGCGATGGCGGCGGGCGAGAGAGCGCAAGGCGGTTTTCGTCGCGGTGACCGGATCGCCGGCCTGGTCCGGGTGGGGACGGAAGCCCGCGCAGATGGCGAGCAGGTCTTGTCTTTCAGGTGCCGCAGCATGGTGCGGACACCTTCCGGCGCGGTGACGATCAGGTTCTTGATCTGCCGGGTGACGTCGGCCCGCTGCTGGACCGCGCTGCGGCGGGCGACGCGCAGGGCCCGCAGGGCCTCGACCCTGCCGTCACGGGACTTCGGGACCCCAGTGCGGCGTTCAGCGAGCGCGGCCCGGGCCGCGGCTTCCGCGTCGACGGGGTCGGACTTTCCCTGCCAGCGACGGGTCTTGCGGTCCGGGCGGTCGATCTCCACCACTCTCACGTCATGCTCGCGCAGGTAGCGAGCAAGACCAGCCCCGTAGGCCCCAGTTCTCTCAACCCCGACCATCAGCAGGATGCCGAAGGAGCGGAGCCAGCTCAGCAGCTTGCGGTAGCCAAGCGCGGAAGCGGGGAACTGGGCTGAGCCCAGGACCCGGCCGGCTGAGTCGATCGCGGCTGCGGTGTGGGTGTCCTTGTGGGTGTCGACGCCACCGGTGACCTCGACCTCATGCTGAGCCATCGTGGGTTGTGCCGTCCTCTCCAATCGACCGGGCGGGATGGCACCCGTCGGCCGGGAGGGCGGACAAAACAGCGATGGGGCCTCTGGCCAGGCTCTTATGAAGTCACGTCCCCCGGCCCGACAGATGCGGGCGAGCGTCCCCCGGCCGGGCCGACAAATCCCGTTGAGGACCCTGCGTCAGTTATGCGGTGGGTCAGACCCCGCCGAGGAACGCTCACGTACATCCTCACTGTTATGCGGCTTCGGCCAGCGTAGTTGATGTTGTTCGGAGTGCTCGCCCGTAGGCGATGGGGCTGCGGTGTCCGAGGCGGGAGTGGCGTCGGACGGTGTTGTAGCGGTGGAGCCAGCGAAGGAGGTCCAGGTGGGCCTCGCGCTCGGTGTCCCAGGCCCGGCGGCCTTGGAGGGTCTCCCGTTTGCAGGTCGCGTTGAACGACTCGGCGAGTGCGTTGTCCGCGCTGGAACCGACCGCGCTCATGGACTGGGTGACGCCGGCTTCGCGGCAGGCTTCGGCGAAGGCCCGGCTGCCTTGGGCTCCGTGATCGGTGTGGAAAAGGGCGCTGGCGAGGCTGTCACGGGTCCGTTCGGCCGCTTTCAGGGCGTCGACGACGAGGTCGGCGCGCATGTGGTCGGCGAAGGCGCCGTGTAAGACACTCGAGGCGGTTCGCCGGACCGGGCAGCCATACCGCACGGGACGAGTTCTCGAAGATCCCCGGACCAGCGAGGCCTGTGCGTGGGTGTGGATGACTGTCGAAGCGCGCGTTGCGCTCAGGCCGTCGGCGCGGTCCCCGGCCGGAGGCCGGAGAGCGCACCTGGTGCCGTGTCATCACCCTTGCGGAGAAAAGGTGCTGCGGCCGGACGGAGCCCGGCCGCAGAACCACTGTTCCCCGTCGGTCACTTGCGTACCGTGAACGCTCCGGTCAAGGAACCGAGCCCGACGGTGTACGTGCCCGTGATGTCACGGCGCACCGTGAACTGCAGCTGTACGTCCTTGCCGGCGCGGATCGTCACGGAGCGGCGCTGGTCGGGCTCTCCGGCCACCAGCAGGACGGCTGAGTACGTCCCCGCCTTCTCACCGACGTTCTTGACGCGGGCCGTGACGCGCACAGGCGCCCCGGGACGGACCCGGGACGGGCTCACGGACAGGTCGTCGAGCGCGAAGCGCGGCTCGGGACCGGCGTACAGGTCGTGGACGAAGACGTCCGAGTGACGGTTGGTGTCGTCCCCGACGAGATTGGCGGAGGTGCTCTCGAACGCGACGTGCCGGCCGTCGCCGCTCATGGACGCCATGTAGGAGCTGCCGTCGCCCTCGGCGCCTTCCGGGCCGCCCGAGATCCGTGTCGTGGTGCCGGCGGTCCGGTCCCGTACGAAGATGTCCGACCGTCCGTTGGTGTCGTCGCGGGTGAGATCGGCCGCGTAGCTGAAGAAGGCGACCTTGGTGCCGTCCCCGCTGAGTGACGCCCCGAAGGACCAGCTTCCGGCCGTCTGGCCGCTGCCGCTGACGGAGACCTGCTCCATCGCACCGGTGCGCAGGTCGTGGACGTGGAGCTGCCCGTCGTTGCTGAACGCGATCACGTGGCCGTCGGCGCTGATCTTCGGGCTGGTGTTCTCGCCGTCGGGTCGGCCGGCCAGGGTCGTGGTTCCCGTCTCCCGGTCGTGGACGAAGACGTCCGCCAGGCCGTCGGTGTCACCGGGGACGATGTCGCCCGCGGTGCTCTGGAAGGCGACGTACCGGCCGTCGGCGCTGACCGACTGCTCCCGGGAGTTGCCCTGTGCCGGCTCGCCGGACCGGGCCTGCGAGATGCGGACGGTCGTCCCGGTCCGCCGGTCGTGCAGGAACACGTCCGTGTCGTTGTTGGTGTCACGGGGCACCAGGTTGTCGGCGTCGCTGTGGAACACGGCGTAGCGGCCGTCGCCGCTGAGCGAGGGCGGCGACGACAGGCCGTTCCCCGGTGTGCCGTCCGACGCCACCGACACTCTTTCCGTGGTGCCGGTCGACCGGTCATGGACGAACGCGTCGGTCTGCCCGTTGGTGTCACCGGGGACCAGGTTGGTGGCGGCGCTGTTGAAACCGACATGACGGCCGTCGCCGCTGAGGGTGGGAGTGAGGGAGAAGTCGTTGCCCTGGGCGCCGCCGGTGGCGACCGACACTCTGTGCGTGGTCTGCGCGCGCCGGTCGTTCACGAAGATGTCGAGGCTGCCGTTGGTGTCACCCGGGACGAGGTTCGAGGCCTGGCTGGTGAAGGCCACCACCTGGCCGTCGTCGCTCACCTCGGGCCACCACACGTCGTCGTTGGACTGGTTGCCCTGCGTCGTGAGGGACACCCGGTCGGTGGCGGGCGGACGCGGCAGATCGAGGTCGGCACGCCGGGATGTGCCGGCGCGGCCGTCGACCTTCACGGCCAGCGGCTTGGAACGAGAGATGCCGGGCGCCGCCGCCCTCACCCGATAGGCGCCGACGGGTACGTCACGGATCGTGTAGCGGCCGTTTCGGTCCGTCACCGCGGTCAGTTCGTCGGGGACGTCCAGGACGGCGACCGTCGCTCCCGGCACCGTGGTGCCGGTCGGCTCGTACCGCACCGTGCCGGTGACCGATCCGCGGCGGGTCTGCGCCAGCTTCAGACGGACGTCGGTGAAACGGTCGGCGCTCACCTGCTGCCGGGTCTCCGTCTCGACGTACCCGAATCGGGAGAGGCCCAGCTTGTGGCTGCCGGGCGCGAGACGGATCGTGAAGTGTCCGTCCTCGTCCGTGGTCAGCCTGCGGCCGGTGTCGGTGCGCGTGACCGTGACGCCTGCCAGCGGCCGTCCGGTCCTGCCGTCGGTGACGGTTCCCCGCACACCGCTGCGCAGGGACGCCTCCGCGACCGCCGCGTAGGCGTCGATGCGACCGTGCCCGTAGCGGGAGTTGGGGCGCGCGCCGTAGCGGTCGTCGGAGACGGATGTGCCGGTGAGGACGGCCAGTGCCTCGTCCACGGTGAGGTCCGGTCGTGCCTGGAGCATCAGGGCGACCGTGCCGGAGACGTGCGGTGTGGCCATCGATGTGCCGTTGAGGGTGCCGTAGCCGCCGTCGGGCAGGGTCGACAGGACGTCGACGCCGGGTGCGGAGACGTCGGGCACGACGTAGGTGTCGGGCCATTCGGCCGGCGGGGCGCTCCAGTCGCTCTTGTCGACGACCTCTCCGCAGGAGAAGTCGGCGACGTTGTCGGCGGAGTCCGTGGCGCCGACGGAAACCGCCTCGTAGACGTTGCCGGGGCTCGCCGAGCCTCGGAAGCACTCGTTGCCGATGGCGAAGGACGGGAAGATTCCGGCGCGCAGGATGTTGCGTGCCGGCTCCACGAGTTCGTCGGCGTAGCCGTCGCCGCCGAGTGACATGCTGATGACGTCCGCGGGCCGGCCTGCCGGGGTGCCGTCGGCCGCGTAGGGGGCGACGGCCCACTGCATGCCCGCGATGACCTGGGCGAGGCTTCCCGTGCCGTTCGGGATGACGAGGCCGCCCATCAGGTCGACGTCGGGGGCGACGCCGATCTGCGTGCCGGAGGCGTCTCCGCCGGCGATGGTGCCCGCCACGTGGGTGCCGTGGTAGCTGCTGTCGTGCGGCAGGGACCCCGGGACCGGTTTGCCGTCGGTGCCGAACTCGATCCAGGCTCCGGGGCGGGCGGGGTCGTCGGACCCGTCGTCGGCCAGCTTGCCCGCGAGGTCCGGGTGGTTCATGTCGATGCCGGTGTCGAGGACCGCCACCCGGACGCCGTCGCCGGTGAGCTTCCGCTCGCTGTGCACCCGGTCGGCGCCGATCTTGGTGACACCCCAGGTGGCCGCCTGCGCGGTGGCGCGGGCGACGGCCGACGTCCTGGTGTCCGCCTTCTCGCCGGGTGGGGTCTTGAGGGTGAAGTTGGGGATGACACGGTCGACCGGGGCGAGCGCCGCGATGTCGCCGAGGGTTTGCGGCCCGGCCTCGACCAGGACCATGTTCTTGAGCCAGAAGGTGTTGAGCACGCGGTCGCCCCGGGCCTTCACAAGGTCCACGACGGGAGCCTGGTCGGACGCGGCGCCGCGGGTCAGTTCGCGGCGCACCGCGGCAGTGCTGTCACCCGCTCTAGGGGTCGTGGTGCCCTGCCGAAGCACCACGGCCGCGACGACACGTCCGTCGCCGCGAGCCTCGGCGTTGTCCATCCGCTTCAGCAGCCCGGGGTCGATCTTGCTTCGGACGGCCGCCGACAACGCGGGTCCGGGCACGGCGTCCTGCGCGAACGCGGGAGCGGCCGGCAACACGGTGGTGCATATGCCCAGGGCGGACAACAGGGCTCTGCGCCGGCGCTGTCCGCGCGGCGGATGGGCCGGGAGCGGCATGGGTGCACTCCTTACGCGACGCGTTTGAACGTCGTGGGGTCGGGTCGATCACGTAGCTGGCCGAACGCTGACATCCGGCCGGAGCCCATGACAAGATCAACGGGCGGCGACTTCCCGTCAGCTGACAGGAAACGGACAGGCAGAGACGACGTGGAAAGGGGTGCCACCCCATGCTGGAGGCCATCGGCCTGAACGAGCGCGACGAAGCCGTCTACGACGCCCTGATCAGAAGGACCCGGGCCAACACGGCGGAACTTGCCGCCGACTGCCGCCTCAGCGCCCAGGTGACCTCTCGTTCGCTGCGGTCACTGGTCGGCCTCGGTCTGGCCTCGACCGCACCCGGGCGTCCCGTCACCTACGTTGCGGTCCCGCCCGACAGTGGTCTGGAAGCCGTACTGCGCGAGCGTGAGCGGGCGTTGAACGGTGTGCGCTCCCAACTGTCGGATCTGATGGCCCTCTATCGCGCGGGCAGTCGCTTCGCGCATCCCGGCGAACTCGTCGAGGTCATCTCGGACCGGGACGAGGTCAACCGGAACTGGGCACAGATGCAGCGGGCCACCCGCACACAGGTGCGTGGCTTCGACTGCCCGCCGTACGCCGCGGCGGCCGGCCACTCCGAGCCCAACGGAACCGAACTCGAACTGCTCGGACGTGGCGTCAAATACCGTGTCATATACGACAGTTCGGTGCTCGACCTACCCGGCTGGCTGGAGGACGTGACAGCGGGGATCCGCCGGGGGGAACAGGCCCGCATCGCCCCCGGCCTGCCGACGAAGCTGGCCATATCCGACGACCGGATCGCCATGCTGCCCCTGCTCCGGCCCGGCGACGACGCCGTCACCGCGTCGTACGTCATCCACCCCTCGCCCCTGCTCGACGCGTTGGTGGCGCTGTTCGAGTCGGTCTGGGAACGAAGTGTGCAGATACGGCCGTTCACGCCGCCCGCAGACGAGGACTTCCTCCCCGACCAGTTGTCACAGGACGAGGAGAAGCTGCTGACCCTGCTCGCCTCGGGAGCCACTGACAGGTCGGCGGGCCGGGCGCTGGGCTGGAGCGAACGCACCGTCCAGCGACACATCACCAGACTCATGCGCCGCTTCGGCGCACAGACACGTTTCCAGCTCGCCATGGAAGCCACCCGCCGCGGCTGGATCTGATCGGCGACCATGGGTTTCGCGCGACGCCTCCCTGCCCGCGCCGCCGTTTGCGGGACCGGAGGCACGCGCCTCCGCAGGGGTCAGGCAGCCGGCTCCATGCCCTCCGTCCCACTCACGCTGTGCTCGACGAGAACCAAGGACCGCCAGCACTGAAGGTGGTCGACGGCCACGGTCAGGGCGTGCCACGCACAGTGGGAAATCCGGTGCGGGTGGCTCTTGGCGTCGTCGCCTTCCAGATACCAGGCGTCATCGGGCACGGAGTACATCGCGGTGATCGCGTAGTCACCGTCGGGGTACCGGAAGGCCATTGCCGCATGCTGTCACGCTGGACTGGGAAGGTGCCTCTCTACATTATGCGACCCGACGTCCCTATGTCCGGGCCCACCTGATCAGTCGCCTGTGAGCGGTCTGGAACGGACCCAGCTCGTCCGGAAGGTCCCGCCAAGGCGAGCAGGTGCGGTACTTCCACGCGATGGCCTCAAGAGTTCGACGGTGATCGGCCCACCGCCGGCCACGGACCGTATCGGCCGGCAACAACGGCTCGATCCGGTCCCACGGACGAAGCCGTAGGAACGGCCGCAGCCCTGGGCGAGGGTCCGGAGCGAGGCTCCTTTGTTGTACGCCTTCTTCAGATCGGCGCGGATCTTCTGTCTGGCTGCCCTCCCACCCGGTCGGCTGCCTCACTCTCGACGGCCGCACCCACGCACTCACCCGCGTACAACTGTGGGACCCCACGAAGCAGTGCAGCCGAACTGAGCGGGCTTCGCCCAAGCACGCGCCGCCCCTGCGGGACCGGGACGGCGCGTCGCTACCTCGGCGTGCTCAACCAGTTGAAGGGCAGGTCAGGGGATGTATACCGAGGACATGCTCGACGTCTTGGAGCACTTCACGAACTGCCCCGTGCTCTCCCGGTAGACCGGCCATCGGATGTGGTCGCGGGTGTTGGGACCGTACTCGCCGTCGACCGTCGCGCCCGAGGCACTCTGCGCCCTCCTGAGGGCGGCTTCCGTCAGGTCGCCGAAAGCCCCATCCAGCGTGAGACCGGCCCCGTAGCACTTGTTGAGTGCTCGCTGCAGAGCCGTGACTGCGGAATCGGTGCTGCTGCCGACATCGCCGTTGGTCAGGTAGCAGGTGGAGGTCGGGGTGGACTCGTTGTAACCCCACGGGAGCGGCGCCCTCAGATCCCGGTTGTTGTCGACGAACATGCTGGCGGTAGTGGTGCAGTGCCGATAGGTGCCGTGAGCCGATGCCGCAGGGGTCGCGACGAACGCCGCTGCGAGTGTGCCCGTGAGCAGGGCGCCCGTGGTGGTGAGGGCGGCGAGACGGTGACTTCTGCGAGTACTCATGTCCATCCTTCGTCAGTGAACCGACTGGTTTGTACGAGCAGTTGCAACGGCGTCCGTGCGGGACCGTGCAAGTCCGCTCTGGGCCCATCCCCGGTGCGGCGAGTGCGGGGCCAGCGGCTCCTGCCACGTGCCGCAAGCCTCACCGCCCTCCGCATCGGCCTGCAGGGCTCGGGTCCAGCGTCGGGGAGTACGCTTGCCACCTCCTTGTGGAATCCTTGCGGTGCCGTGAGGAGGGCAACTACAGGGGCTGCGGTGGGACGGGAGTTGCTCGATGACGGTTCGTGTCTCCGTGCTCGGCGGCCTCCACGTGGAGATCGACGGGCGCCCTGCCGAACTTGGTCCCCCAAGGCGACAGTCCGTGCTGGCGAGTCTGCTGGTCGACGCGAACAATGTGGTGTCCGCCGACCGTCTCACAGACCGGGTCTGGAACGGTCGCCCGCCCAACGGTGCACGCCAGGCCCTGCACAGCTACCTTTCCCGCCTGCGCGCCGCCCTACAGCCCGCTGGGGAACGCATGCTGATCGAGCGGCGGAGCGGGGGATACGTGCTGCGCCTGAGCCACAATCCCGCGGACGATGTCACCATGGACCTGCACCAGTTCAGGGAACTCACCGCGCAGGCCCGCGCTCTGGCGGTCAACGACAGCGCGAGAGCGGCCGTTCTGCTCGAGACGGCACTCGGACTGTGGCACGGCAGCGCGTTCGGTTCACTCGAGGGCGACTGGCTCGACGAGGTCCGCGCGCACACCGGCGAGGAGCGGCTTCAGGCCGAGATCGCCCGTAACGACCTGCTGCTGAGCCAGGGACGGCAGGCCGAACTGCTGGTGGAGCTGCGTTCCAGGGTCGAGGCGAACCCCACCCACGAACGGCTCGTCGGCCAGTTGATGCTGGCACTTCACCAGGAGGGCCGCACAGCACACGCGCTGGAACTGTACGAACACTTGCGCCGGGAGCTGGCGGAATCGATGGGCACGGACCCGGCTCCCGAGCTGAGGCGGCTGCATCTGGAGATCCTCGGCTCGCCCACGGCTCCGGTGGGAAAGCTGATCGTCTCGCAGGACTCGGACATCCAAGCAGCGCAAGCCCGCGCCACTGAGTCTCGTGATCGCCGCACGCCCGGCCCCGACTTCCCCGAAGCCCGGGAAGAAGCGGCATCCTCCCCCGCGGTACCCAGCCAGCTGCCCCTCCCGCCTTCTTCGCTGTCCGGCAGGGCACGGGAGCAGACCGCGCTCGACGCGGCCCGCAGCGCCGGCACATCGCCCATCACCGTGATCTGCGGCATGGGCGGCACCGGGAAGACGTCACTGGCTCTGTGCTGGGCTCATGCCAACTTGGAGCACTACCCTGACGGCCAGCTCTATGTGAACCTCCGCGGATTCGACCCCGGCACAGCCCCCCTGACCCCGCAGGAGGGACTGCGCTTGTTCCTGTCCGCCCTCGGTGTCGACCCTCGGGTCATCCCGGCGGACCTCGAGGCGCAGACCGGTCTGTACCGCAGCCTGACCGCGGGCAGGAGAATCCTCGTGCTCCTCGACAACGCATGTGACGTCGAACAGGTACGCCCGTTGTTGCCCGGTTCCTCTTCCTGCACCGTGCTGATCACGTCCCGCAACCGGCTTACCGGCCTCATCGCAGCTGAAGGAGCGCACCTTCTCGTCCTGGAGCCACTCACTCCCGACGGAGCGGCCCGCCTGCTGGCCGACCGGCTCGGCAAACAGCGCGTGTCGGGCGAGCCGGAAGCGGCCGCCTCGCTTATCGCGGCGTGCGGCAGACTGCCCCTCGCCCTGGCCGTGGTCTGCGCCCGGGCAGTCGGCGACCCGCAGCTTCCGCTCGCCACGCTGGCAGCGGAACTTGACCAGGCCGGGACCCGGCTCGACGCTCTTGACACAGGCGATCTGAGCACGTCGCTGCGGGCGGTGTTCGACACCTCCTACGGTGCTCTTCTCCCCGATGCGGCACGGCTCCTCGGCTTGCTGGGCCTGGCTCCCGGCCATGACATCGGTCTGCCGGCGGCAGCAGCTCTCACCGGGCTGCCACCGGTCCGTGCCCGTGTGCTGCTACGTGCATTGGAAGACGCCCACCTTCTGCGGCAGCACATACCGGGACGGTACAGCCTGCACGACCTGGTGCGCCTGTACGCCGCGGAGCGCGGCGCGCACAGTGGGTCCTTGGAGGTCCGTACCGCAGCTCTCACAGCCCTGACCGGCTTCTACGTCGAGGCCGCCTCTGCGGCCCGGGCGCTGATGGACCCTTACGGCACCTCGTCGGCGGTGGCCGCCGGGCACGCTCCCGAGCCCACTGACCACGCCCGCCAGCCGGAAGACTCGGCCGAGGCCGCGCGATGGTTCGAAGCCGAACGGTCCTGCCTGCTGGGCACGGCCACCCTCGCCGGCACCCTGGGGCTGCACTCCCAAGCGTGGCGGTTGTGCTGGGATGCCCACCTGCTCCTTCGCCGGTGCGGCCACGTCCATGATCTCCTTGAGACGAGCGAGACCGGTCTGGCGGCTGCGCTCGAAGTACAGGGGCCGACAGCGGAGAGACTTCAAGGACTGGCCCATCGAGCGGTGGCTTCGGCGCTACTGCTCGCGGGCCGGACCGGGCCGGAGACCTTCGAGCACCTGAGCCGGGCACTGCTCCTTTCCGAACGCACAGACGACCTGCTCAACCAGGCACACACCCACCAGGGCATCGTCATGGCACTGGACAACGCCGACCAATCCGAAGCCGCGCTTGAGCACGCCGCTCGGTCGCTCGACCTGTACGTGCGTGCCGGCCACCAACTGTGGGAGGCGAACGCGTACAACACGCTGGGCTGGTGCCAGGCGGGCCTCGGCCAGTACGAGGCTGCACATGCCAGCTGCCTTCTGTCTTTAACGACCTGCCGGAACCATGGCTTCACCCAGGGTGAAGCCGGGGCGCTTGACAGCCTCGGTCACATCAGTATGCGCGCAGGCCGACCCGGACAGGCCGCCAGTTACTTCCGGCAGGCTCTCGAGGTGCAACGCAGACGCTGTGACGCGTACGAAGAGGCCATCACTCTGAGCAGCCTGGCCGAAGCCCACCACGCCCTGGGCGAGCAGACTCAGGCCGAGGCCGCCTGGCAGCAGGCGCTCGCCCTCTACGTCTCCCAGCACCGAGCAGCCCGGGCTGAGGAAACACGGGCCAGGCTGGAAGCGGCGCTTGCCGCCAATCAGACAACCCCGGCGGCCTGACCTGCACGCCCGACGTCGGCGACGAGAAGCACCCGAAACACTTCGCCCGAAGGTGTCAGCTCTACTGGAGAAGATCGCCGTGCCTGCCTGGAGGTCACCGCACCCGTCGATCTCATAGGCGGCTTCGCCGCCCTGCTGACGCCGGCGGAGGGGAACGACGTGAAACTTGCGGAGTGGAGCACGGCCGCCTGCGCAGTCGAACTGACCCACTTGAGCAGTTTCACGAACCGTCTCGAAATCGACCGGCCGCCGTGGAAGCTGACCCGGTCCGCTCAGCCGGCAGCAGTCCGGCACTCTCATCGAAACGCAGCGTCGTGGCCGGAACGCCGCAGCGCCTGGCCAGCTGCGAGATGCGGTAGGTCGTCACACCGCCGACGGTAAACCTTCAACCCGAGTCGAAGGTCCAGCAGACCCCGGCACCAGACGGGCCTTCCCCGTGCCCGACAATCGCCAACCCGTCATATCTCGCCCTGCCGCCGGCCACGGCGCCGAGGCAGGCTGCATGATGCCTCCAACTCCCCCGGGCCGCCGGATGTTCCATCGCCAGACACGGCCCTTTGACGGGACCCCGTTCGAGGGAGGCCATGAGCGTAGGCACCGGCCGCCGGGCAGCACCCACGCTCATCGACCACGCGAAACAACCGGTATGGGGAGGTTGGATGGCATACCGGGACGTAGCGGCGGGGCGTGCCGTCGGGGGTTCCGTCAGCGAAGTGATTCTGGGCCGCAGCAGAACAGCGAGGCTTCGCGACCTACTGCCTGCCAGTGAAACGGCCCGACCCACTGGACTGACCTGCAGTCGCGTCGAACTCCACGTTGCTTTTCAGCGCTCGCGGGCGCACCACCCCATCAGCAAGCAAGCGCGCCATCGGTGCGGTGATCCCCATGCCGGCAGGTCAACGTGGCCATCGGCTGCGGCGGGGGAAATCGGGGCGGGAGACCATCGGCGTTCGACCGCGAGACCTATGAACAGCGCGACACCGTCGAACGGTCCATCAACCGCCGGCAGCAGTAGCGCGGCATCGCCACGCGCTACGAGAACACCGCGACCATCTACCTGGCCGGACCCCATATCACCGGCATCTTCCCCTGGTCCGCCTGCTGACGTAGGGCAGCTATCTGGTGTCGGCTGACGTGGCGCGGTACGCCCATTGTCAGACGTTACTGGCAGCATCCCGGCTATGAACGCCATCCGCACCACCCCACCGCGGCCGTTCGACGTCACCGCGCTCTTCCCTCAACTGGCCGCGCTGGCACGCACGGCGACCCGACTCCACCCCCGGCCGGGGTCACCAACCGTGCACGACAGCTCCGTCGGCGGACCGCTCCTGTGGCCCGCCGACGAACCGTGGCCGCACTGCAACGAGCCGCACGACAGACGCGCGGCGCCGGTGGTCCACTCCCCGGACGACATCCGGCTCCTGCGCCGCATCCGCGCCGCATCGGCCGAGCGGCTGCACCACGACCCCGAGGCACCCGACCGGACCTCCGAGGAGCTGGAAACCTTGGAGCGGATCAGGGCGGGCCGCCCGTGGTTCAACGGCCCGATCCCCCTGCTGCCCGTGGCCCAACTGTACGCCCGCGACGTCCCCTTCCCGTGCCCGTCCGGCGCGGACCTCCTCCAAGTCCTGTGGTGCCCCTTCCACCACGCGGAACACCCCCACCCCCGGACCGCACTCTTCTGGCGCTCCTCCGCCACCGTCGCCGCCGTCCTCGACGCACCGCCCGAGCCGCCGATCGTCCAGGACGGCTACTACCTCCCGGCGCCGTGCCTGCTCTCACCGGAGCAGGTCACCGAATTCCCCCACCCCAGGGAGCTGGACAAGGAGCTCCGGGACCAGCTGGACGACATGAGCCGCTGGGAGTCGATCGAACCCGCGCGGTACAACACGTACGCGGACGACCCGGGCGAGCTCTACCTGGGCAACCTCTCCACCGCCCCCGGCTGGAAGACCGGCGGCTGGAGCAGCTGGCCCCGCACCGACCCTGTGCCCCGCCCCTGCCCCGAGTGCGGCACCGAACAGGTCCCGCTCCTCACCATCGCCTCCTCGGAATGGGACGGCATCAGCAAGTCCTGGATCGCCGAGGAGGAACGGACGAACCCGGCCCCGCCTCCTCTGGGCGCCCAGGACGGCAACTTCACCTTGCTCGACATCATCGGCGGCTACGACCTCCAACTCCACGTCTGTCCGGAATCCCCGGGCCATCCGCACATCGAACTGCTCCCGTGAGTGGCTTTGTCCACGAGAACGGGTTCTGGCTCGCTTCCCGGATGCTGTTGGTGATCTTCAGGTAGGCAGGCTGCTGCAGAAGCTCTGGAATCGGCTACTGGGCCGGGGTCGGTGGGTGGTGTGAAGCCGGGCGAGAGGTACTTGCTGAGCCGGACGATGTTCGTTCCGGCTGCGGTGAGAACGTTCTGGACGTGGGTTCTGGCCATGCCGCTATAGCGGCAGTTCCGCAGGCCACGGGCATGCACCGTGTCGGAGACCGTGGCTTCGCAGCCCGGCGCGGATCGCGTAGCGTCGGCGCCACTCCGCCGTGGTCTGCTCGGCCCGGTGCTGTGTCTGGATCTCCTGAAGAGGCTGGGGCATCAAAAAGATGTGGCGGCCCATGCCGTCGACGTTGCCGGTGCATTTGAGCCGGTCAGCGCATTCGCGGCATGCCTTGCGCGGGAAGAGCACGGAAAGCCGGGGGTGGCCGTCGCCCAGTGTGGGTTTCCATGCCGGGCTCGTCACGCCGTTCGGGCAAGTCAGCGTGCGGGCCTGCCAGTCGATGTGGAAGTCCTGGTTGGCGAAGCCGGGCCGTTTGCTCGCCTGCGGGTCGTCACGGACCGGCCCAAAGAGTGTGATGCCCCACTGTTGGGAGGCCTGGTGGATGCTGTCCGGAGAGATGTAGCCGCTGTCGACGACGTGTTCCACAGGCTGGAATCCCTGCACGGTCAGTCCCCGGTGAACGCGGTCGAGGGCAGCACCCTTTCTGCAGGCCGCCGCGGCGGCGGCCATCTTCAGTGCGTCGACGACCAGCTCGGCGCGGTGGTGATCGGCCATCGCCTATCCGACCACCTCGCGTGTGGCCAGGTCGATGACCGTGGCGAGATACCACCAGCCGGCCAGCGTGGGCACGTAGGTGATGTCCGAGACCAGCCTGGTGCCCGGCTCGGCAGCGGTGAAGTCGCGTCCTACCAGGTCCGGCGACGGGGCCGCCTTCCTGCCCGGCCGGGTCAGGCCGCGGCGCTTGCGGCGCGTGATCCCGCGGATGTCGCGCTCGCGCATCAGCCGCTCGACCCTCTTCCGGTTGATCCGCCGTCCTTTCCTGCGCAGCGCCGCGGTGATCCTCGGGGCACGGTATGCGCGGCGGGACGCCGCGTGGATCTGCCGGATCTCGGCAACCAGCTCGCCCTCCCGACGGGGGCGTTCCTCGGCCGCCGGCCGGGCGGCGAAGTGCGCGTAGTAGCCCGAACGGGACACCCCGAACACCCTGCACATCAAGGTGACACCATGACCACCCGGGTTGTTCTCGGTGGCCTTCTCCGCGTCGATGAACGCGTAGCGCGCGGCTACTTCGTCGACTCCTTTGCGAAGAGGGCCGCCCGCCGCTCACCACGGTGCACCAGTCGCCTCCCCAGATGGCGAAGGAGGCGTCCCGCATGCTGTTCAGAAACGGCGAGTCCGGCAAGGGCGCCCAGCGCATCGATCTGGCTACGCACCTGGTGATCCGGCCGGGCCGGACGGGGGATGAGACGTCGGCCGGTCCCTTGAGGTCCGCTCCCCGATCCATGGAGGAGTCGGGAGAAGGGCAAACAGGTCGCCCCGGGAACGAGCCGCGGGCCTGGCCGGCGGGGGGAACACCGGTCGGGCCCGCGGCGTCCGGGGCGGCCAGGGGCACGTCACCTTGCGGCGCGGTCCAGGCGGAGGGCGGCGACGAGGAAGAAGATCCCTCCGAGGAGGGCGTAGCCGGCCAGGTTACCCAGGGAGGCGTCGGGCGTGCCCGCCTGCGCGAAGAAGGAGGCACCGGCGACGGTGGATATCGCGCCGCTGGCGATCATCGCCCACTGCCCTCCCATACGGCGTCGCAGTGCGCCGACCAGGAGCTGGACGATGCCGGCGGTGACGGCCCAGACACCCCAGACACGCAGCACCGCGGGGATACCGGACGCGGCCGCGACGGCGAGGCCGACACCGGTCAGGGTGCTGAGCGCGATGTTCAGGTACAGATGGCGTACCGGGCCGTCGTGCGTCCTGGCGGACCGGACGTCGACGACGGCGCACGCCACGTCAAACAGGGGGTAGAGCACAAGGAGCGTCGCGCTCAGCGGAGTCAGCGCGTCAGCTGTCGCGAACAGCAGCCCGGCCCATACGACGGCGAAGGCAAACCGCGTGAAGTAGAGCTTCCGCAGGGCGCTGGTGGGGGTCGTGACGACGAGGGTGTCCACGGGGGGCCTTTCGGTGGCAGGGCACGAGTGCTGGAGAGATCGGCCATCGGGTGCGGGCTGGGATGCGAAGCAGACGAGGGAGAACGTTCGGTCTCGTTGCATCTAAGGGCGCTCTGTGACCACCGTCAAGACCGAACGTTCTCCCTCATCGTCTGGTAACCTCCGATCCATGAGTCGGGGCACCCAGGGCGGCAGCACATCGGAACCACGAGCCAGGCTGCTCGGCACCGCAACGAAGATCTTCTACACCGAAGGTATCCATGCCGTCGGCATCGACCGGATCACCGCGGAGGCACAGGTGCCCCGCGCGACGCTCTACCGGCACTTCGCGGGCAAGGAAGAACTCGTCCTCGCCTATCTCGGCCTGGCCGACCAGGGGATCCGGGCGCAGATCGCGACCGCGCAGGCAAGCGGTGAGTCACCGGTCGACAAGGTCCGGGCCGCCTGCCGGTCCATCACGGACGGCATCCAGTCCCCCGGCTTCCGCGGCTGCGCCTTCCTCAACGCGGCCGCCGAGTATCCCGACCCGGCTCACCCCATCCATCAGGCTGTGCTGGCCCATCGCCAATGGTTCCTCGAGACCATGACGGAGCTGCTGGAAGGAGCCGGCTGCGCGCCCGCGGACGCAGCCGGCCGACACCTCGTGATGCTCAGGGACGGCGCCATGGCGGCCGGCTGCCTCTTCGACCCGCGACTGATCTCGGAGACCTTTCTGGGAGGCGTCGAAGGAATCCTTCGGACAGGCACCGACTCGGCAACCGAGCCGAACAGGACCGGCTGAGCACCCTCGGTCGGGGTCAAGCCCGGCCGTCGTCAGGCAGCCGGAACTCACGTCCCTCCCAACGGGTGCGCAGCCGGCGGTCATGACCGGCCAGCGCGACGGTGCCCGGGCCCGAGTGCAGGGCGCCCTCCGGTTCGTCGCACAGCGCGGGCGACAGGTGGTTCGTCGGTTCGTCAAGCAGCAGCGGTTCGGGCGGCCGCGCCAGCAGCAACGCCATGGCGCGGCTGCGGCGCTGACCCACCGACAGGTGCCCGACCGGCCTGTCGAGATCCGCCTCCCGCAGCAGGCCCAGGGAGTGGAGCGGTACGGCCTGCGCACGCTCGGCGCCGAGGAACGAGTCGTAGGTGCCACACACGGTGCGCTGCGGACGTGCGAAGACTGTGTCCTGGGCCAGCAGGCCGACCGTCAGGCCCGGATCGCCCCCGCACCTCACCCGTGGCCGGCGAGCACAGCGAGCACAGCGAGCAGCGTGGACTTCCCGACCGCGGCACGGTGGAGCGCGACCGCGTCCTTCCTGAACTCCTCCGGATACGGAGACTTGCGTCCCACGTGGGCATCCCTGCCTGGACCATCAAGATTCGTTGTCAGGGTGTCCATTCCAAAGGGTCAGCCTCAGAGCGCGGGATCAACCGCCTCAAGAGGCGCCACGCCGTCGCCACGCAATACGACAAACCGGCGGTCCGCTGCGAGGCGACGGTCCTCATTGCTGCCATCAACGAGTGGCTGTGATCAGTACCCTCACAGGCGCTTACGCGACCCTGACGACGTACTTGCCCTGGACACCGCCCGCCTCCAGCGCCCGGTGTGCCGCTGCTGTCTCCTCCAGGGGGAAGACCGTGTCCACCGCAGGGATCAACTTGCCCTCGACCACATGGCGGGCGAGGTCGTCGAAGTCCGCCCGCGTGGGGTTCCCGCTGAAGAAGCGCACCCGGCCGTGTCCGTGGACCGTGCTGGCCGCGATGTAGCCGAGCGACGCCGCAGGCCGTTTCGTGTCGAAGGCGATGGTGACCATGCGCCCGTGCGGATTCAGCAGGCGCCGGAAGGCCCGCAGGTCGGTCCCCGCGGTGTCCAGGACCACGTCGAAGCGGCCCAGTTCCGCCGGCCGCACGGTCCGGTGGTCGACGGCCTTGTGCGCGCCGAGCCTGCGGACGAAGTCGAGGTTGGCTGCACGGGCCAGGGCCGTGACCTCGGCGCCGTACGCCCGCCCGAGCTGGACGGCGGCGTTGCCGACACCGCCCGCCGCGCCCCGGACGAGGAGTCGTTCGCCGGGGCGCAGCCCGGCTTTGTCCCGCAGCGCGGTGATGGCCGTGGTGGCCACCGGCAGTGCGGCGGCCTCCACCAGGTCAAGGCCGTCGGGGAGCCGGCCGACCCGCTCGGCGGGCACGGTCACGTACTCGGCGGCGCTGCCGAACCCGGAGGTGCGGCCGAGGACCCCCCATACGCGGTCGCCGACCGCGAACCGTGTGACTCCGGCACCCAGTCCCGCGACCTCGCCGGTGAAGTCCAAGCCGATGCGCTTGGGGAACTTCCGGCCGCTCAGGAGGCGGAGACGGCCGGCACGGGCTGCCAGTTCGCCGCCGTTGACGCTGAACGCGCGCACCTTCACAAGGACCTCGCCGGTGGTCGGCTCGGGGCGTGGCACGCGGCCCGTGTACAGCACATCGGGTCCGCCGTAGCGGTCGTAGAGCACTGCTTTCATCATGCGGTCGTTCATCGTTCTGCCTTTGCCGTCCGGGGGCCGTACTGGGATCTGGCATCGACCGTAAACTCGTAAGCGGACGCAATCGTCCGTTTGGACCGGAAGCGAGAGACAGTGATGGCGGAATCCTCTCGGATCACAGCCCGGGACACAGTGCGGGCGGACGCCCGGCGCAACCGGGAGCGCCTCCTCGGCGCCGCCCGCGCGGTCTTTGCCGAGCACGGAATCGACGCCCCGATGGCGACTGTGGCCCGTCGAGCCGGGGTCGGCGTGGCGACGCTGTACCGGCACTTCCCGACCCGGGACGCCCTGGTGAGAGACGCATTCGCGCAGCAGATGGAGTCCTGCGCGCGGGCGCTCACCGAGGCTCTGGCCGCCCCTGACCCGTGGCAAGGCTTCCAGCAACTGGTCGAGACGGTCTGCGCTCTGCAACGGGAGGAACGCGGGTTCCCGGCCGCGTTCGTCGCGGCCTTCCCGGAAAGCACGTCAGAACACATGCAGTCCCGGCAACGAGCCGAGCGGGACCTCACGACCCTGGTACGCAGGGCCCAGGCCTCGGGCGCGCTGCGGACCGATTTTCACCCGTCCGACCTCGGCGTGGTCCTGTTGGCACACTGCGCTCTGATGACCGCCCTGCCGGACGACGAAGCGGCGTCCCGGCGCCTGGTGGCCTACCTGCTCCAGTCGTTCCGCACCGACAAGGCCAACAAACCGCTGCCCCCGCCGGCCGCACTGACACTGCGCAGCCTCCCGATTGCGACTGACGGTCCCCAGGGGCAGCGGCCCCCAACCCGGGTTCGACGCAATTCGACAGCCTAGAGCTCGGAATCTGGGGTCCGATCTGCGTGGACATGGGTGTGGCCGCTTGAAGGGCGTTTCTCTAGGCGGTGGTGTTGTGCCTGGTCAGCGAGGTGCGGGCTGAAGGTCCGCACGCGGACGTTCCCCGTATCACCGCGATCCCCAGCACGACACTTGCCGCCAGCCCCACCTCGCGGGTCTTCGTCATACGCACGATCAAACAGGGAGGGGGTGCCCAAGTCCGGAGGACACGGGAGCTGCCAGGCTGCGAGGTCGGCGTAGCGGCTTTGCGCGAGAGCCGCCATGGGGCGAGTTCTCATGGCCCCTGAACTCAGGCGCCTGCCGTCCCACCGCGGGAAACTCGAAGACGCCGTCCGCCACGCGAAAAGGGCCAGGTCAATGGCGCCGAGCACGGAATCGCCGTGTGACGAACGGTCGCGGCCGGCAACAGGGCACGGAGGACAACGGGGCGGAGGTCGGTGCCCCGGGCCGGTTCCGCGGCACTGCGGCCGACACGGCCGCCCACCAGCCGCTGGACCGTCGCGGGCGGGACGGCTGCCAAGCGGACCGACGTGGTGGACAACGCTGCACGCCGACACAGCCGGCTGCGACTCGGGACACTGCTCTTCGAGGTCCTCCGCGGCGCTGCGTGGCGGATCAACTGCGGGTGTTCACAACTGCCGGCGGTAGATCTGCCTCGTATGCGGCTGCAGCCAGACGCTGGAGCCCCTTCTCCGAGGTGCTGCCCGGCTGGGCGGTCCACACGACGATGTGCTGGTCGGGGGCGGTCGAGCTGGTGAGGGTGTCCCAGTCGAGGGTGAGCGTGCCGGCGGTGGGGTGGTGGAACACCTTGTTGCCGGTGCCCTGGACGGCGACCTCACGTGTCTGCCACCAGTTCCGGAAGTCGGTGTGGGGCCTCATCCTGGCCAGGAGACGCTGGAGGCGGGGGTCGTCCGGGCGACGGGCGGTGTGCATACGGAGGTAGGCCACGCATGCGTGTGCGCCGGTCTCCCAGTCGTCGTACAGGGCACGCAGGACGGGGTCGTTGAACAGTAGCCAGACGTAGTTGCGGTCTTCTTCGGTGACTTGTCCGAAGTCGATGAGGAGGGCTGCGGCGAGCCGGTTCCAGGCCAGCACGTCCATGGTGTCGGACAGGACCAGGGCGGGTGATCCGGTCAGCTGGTCGAGGAGCCTGCGAGTGTGCGGGGTGACACCTCGGTCCGGTCGGACAGGCGCTTCGATCGGTGGACGGCCGGCAATCTCGAACAGGTAGGAGCGCTGGTCGTCGGTGAGGCGCAGGGCCCGGACGATCGCCTCCAGGACAGGGACGGATGCCTGCATGCGGCCCTGTTCGACACGGGTGTAGTAGTCGGTGCTGATGGCGGCCAGCTGGGCGACCTCCTCGCGGCGCAGGCCCGCCACCCTCCGCCGGGGTCCGGTGTCCGGCAGCCCTACCTGGAGGGGATCCAGCTCGGCCCGGCGCGCCTTGAGGAATGTGCCCAGTTCCTTCTGGTCGGCGTTGCCGCTGCTCATGGTTCCAGTGTGGCAGCGGCTCAGGTCAGCCGGGTAGCGAGCGGCCGGTGTCGGCGCTGGTCCCGGTGGTGGCCGCGGTCGTGGCGTTGGCCCAGGAGGCGAGGATGCGCAGCGCGTCGTGGGACGGGGAGCCGGGTTCGGCGGACCAGACCACGAGTTGTTGATCGGTGTCGGTGGTGGAGGCGAGGGTGTCCCAGTCGAGGGTCAGCTCGCCGACGACCGGGTGCCTGAGTGTCTTCGTGCCGACTCCTCGCACTGCTACGTGATGGTCGGCCCACCACCGGCGGAAATCGGCGTCCTGGACCGACAGCTCGCCGACGAGTGTGGTGAGGCGCGGGTTGTCCGGGTCGCGGGCCGCTTCCATGCGCAGCTGTGCCACACAGGTGTGGGCGACGTTCTTCCAGTCGGCGTACAGCTCCCGCATTTTCGGGTCGGTGAAAACCAGGTGTATATAGTTCCGACGCTTCTCCGGAATGTGTGAGAAATCGGTGACAAGGGCTGTCGCGAGTGGATTCCACGCGAGAATGTCCATGCGTCGGCCGAGAATGATTCCCGGGGTCGTGGCCAGGTCGTCGAGCAGACGCTGCAGCCGGGGTTGTGCTTTCTGGGCGGAGCGGCGTGCCGGCTTGCCCGAGGGGCGCCCGGCGAGCTGGAACATGTAGGTGCGCTGGTCGTCGTCCAGGTGCAGGACTCGCGCCAGTGTGTTCAGCACCGGAGCCGATGCCTGCATGCGGCCCTGTTCCAAGCGGGTGTAGTAGTCCGTACTGATCACGGCCAGGGCGGCGACCTCCTCGCGGCGCAGCCCCGGGACACGGCGGCGGCCTCCGCTCTCGGGGAGGCCGGCCGATCGTGGGCTCAGATCGGCCCGGCGTGCCTTCAAGAAGGCCCCCAGTTCATCGGGGCGTGCACTACTGGTCATGGTCTCCAGTGTTACCCGGAAGGCAACTGGAGTGGCAGGGACACTTTTATCCCTGGATGGATTCCTCCCCGGATGAAAGTCTCCTCTGGTGGAGGCGCATGGCGCGTGCGAGTGTCGTCCTGTGGCCAAGAGAAGAAAGACGGCGAGGCGAATGCTCGCCGGCGTCTAACAATTCGGAACCGAGAACTTCCGTATCCGACGGAATCGAGCAGGCGCCACGATGCCGTCTCGGGGCCCCGCCCATATGGCCTTGCACGACAAGGACCAGTACAGGATGTCGGCTCGCCCCCGACCGGCGGAGTTCTTCACCGGGAACCTTTCGGCTCGGGTCTGTCCCGACCGTGGGTCGGACACATCCTCCGCTCACGGCCACTACCGGCTTTGAATCAACAGAGAAAACGGAGCCATCCTCCTCATGAAGCACATCAGTCTCGGCGGACTCGACGTCTCGCGCGTCGGCCTCGGCGCCATGTCGATGTCCGCCTACTACACCGGTGCCGGCAGTGACGACGCCGAGGCCGTCCGCGCCATCCACCGCGCGCTCGACCTGGGTGTCACCCACATCGACACCGCGGAGATCTACGGCCCGTACACCAATGAGGAACTCGTCGGCCGAGCCGTGAAGGACCGCCGGGACCAGGTCGTGCTGGCGACGAAGTTCGGCGGCATCTCCTACACCGGCCGCCCGGGGCTGGACAGCAGCCCGGCCAGCATCCGCACCGCTGTCGAAGGCTCGCTGCGCCGTCTGGGCACCGACTACATCGATCTGTACTACCAGCACCGGGTCGACCCGGACACCCCGATCGAGGAGACGGTCGGCGCCCTGGCCGATCTCGTCGCCGAGGGCAAGATCCGCCATATCGGCCTGTCCGAGGCCGGCCCGGCGACGATCCGCCGCGCCCACCTCGTGCATCCCGTCGCCGCCCTGCAGACGGAGTACTCCCTGTGGACTCGCGACCCCGAGGCCGAGCTGCTGCCCCTGCTGCGTGAGCTGGGCATCGGCTTCGTCCCCTACTCGCCTCTCGGCCACGGCTTCCTCACCGGGAAGATCCGGTCCACCCAGGATTTCGCCGAGGACGACTGGCGCAGGATCAATCCGCGCTTCATCGGCGAGAACTTCCAGCGCAATCTGCGGATCGTCGACGAGGTCGAGGCCGTCGCGGCGGAAGCGGGCGCGACACCGGCACAGGTCGCTCTGGCCTGGCTCCTCGCCCAGGGTGATGACATCGCCCCCATCCCCGGCACCAAGCGGGTCTCGCGCGTCGAGGAGAACACCGCCGCTGACCGCGTCGAACTCACCGGCGAACAGATCGACCGGCTCAACAACCTGACCCCGGCCTCCGGAGAGCGTCACGACGAAGCCGGAATGGCCGTCATCGACTCCTGAGCCGGAAAAGGAGCTGAACCCCCTCATGCCCTCTATCGATCGTGTCCTCGTCGTCGGGGCCACCGGCCGCACCGGGCAGCACGTCGTCGCCGCGGCGACCGCCCGCGGTCTGACCGCCGTGGCCCTCGCCCGCAGCGCATCCCATGCCCGCAAGGCACTGCCGCCTGACACCGAGATCGTCGTCGGCGACCTCACGGCACCGGACACCCTCACAGCGGCGGTCCAGGACATCGACGCGGTGATCTTCGTCCACGGATCGGACGACGACGCCCGCCCCGAGTCCTTCGAACGCATCGACTACGGCGGCGTCTCGAACGTCCTGCGTGCGCTCGGGGAGCGCCGGACCCGGATCGTCCTGCAGACGACCATCTTCGTCACCCGCCGCAGCCATTCCTTCAACGACGGCGGTCACGCCCTGGACTGGAAGCGCCGCTCCGAGCGGCTCGTACGGCTCAGCGGCGCCCCGTACACGATCGTGCGCCCCGGCTGGCTGGATGCCGGCGAGGGCGGAGCGCAGCTGCGGATCGAGCAGGGCGACACGGGCGAAGACGGAGTGAGCCGCGAGGCCCTCGGCGGCCTCCTGGTCGAGGCGCTGCTGGACGACGCGGCCGTCGGCAAGACCTTCGAGGTCTTCTCCGGGCCCGGACGGGCCACCAAGGACTTCACCGCCCTGTTCGCCAAGGCCCAGCCGGACGCCTCCGGTGCCCTCGACGCCGTCAAGGACGCCGCCAACCTGCCCCTGGACGCCGAACCGGCCCACGTCAGGGACGACCTCGCGCACCTGCGCACCCACTGAAACCGCACCGCACCGACACACAACAGGAACAGACAATGGAAACCATCACCTTCCCCAACGGCCCGATCACCATGGCGGGCAACCTCTACCTGCCCGACGGCTTCGCCCCGGACACCCGTCACGCGGCCATCGTCGTCGTCCACCCCGGTGGCGGCGTGAAGGAACAGGCCGCCGGCCTGTACGCGAGCAAGCTCGCCGAGCAGGGCTTCGTGGCGCTCGCCTTCGACGCCTCCTTCCAGGGCGACAGCGGCGGCGAGCCCCACCACCTGGAAGACCCTTACGCCCGCGTCGAGGACGTCCGCGCCGCCGTCGACTACATCCAGTCCCTCGACTACGTCGACCCGGAGCGCATCGGCACCCTGGGCGTCTGCGCCGGCGGCGGATACAGCGTCAACGCCGCCATGACCGACTACCGGATCAAGGCCCTCACCACCGTGAGCGCCGTCAACATCGGCACCTCCTTCCGCCGCGGCTGGTACGGCACCGACTCCGACGCGGCCGCCGTGCCCACCCTCAGGGCACTCGCCGAGCAGCGGACCGCCGAGGCCACGAAGGGCGCCGACCCGGCCTACCTGCCCTACGTCCCGCCGGAGCCGGACGAGAACACCCCGCGCGACCTGGCCGAGGCCGGCGACTACTACCTCACCCCGCGCGCCCAGCACCCCAACGCCAAGAACAAGTTCCTGTTCACCAAGAGCGTCTCGCGGATCTTCACCTTCGACGCCTTCCACATGGTCGAGGACCTCCTCACCCAGCCGATCCTCATCGTGGCCGGCAGCGAGGCCGGGTCGCTGTGGATGTCCACCGAACTGCACGGCCGGGTCCGCAGCCCCAAGCAGCTCCAGGTCGTCGAGGGCGGCAGGCACATGAGCTTCTACGACGTGCCCGAGTACGTCGACCGCGCCATCGCCCAGGCCGCCCCGTTCTTCCGGGAGCACCTGACGGGCGAGCCCGCCGACAACGACTGATCACCTGTGGGACGCACGGCCCCGCCCGAGCCACTGGCCGCGACCCGCTTCACTGACAAGGAGTTGCACCCATGACCGACAACATCAAGCACGTCGCGGTCAAGGCACTCGCCTGGGACCTGGCCGCTGACATCTACCTCCCGCCCGGCTTCGACGAGAGCCGGACCTACCCCGCCATCGTCAGCGTTCACCCCATCGGCTCGTGCAAGGAACAGACCGCCGGCAACGTATACGGAACGGCGCTGGCGGACGAAGGATTCGTCGTCATCGCCTTCGACGCCAGCTTCCAGGGCGCAAGCGGCGGTGAACCGCGGTCGACCGAGGACCCGGTGTTCCGGGCCCAGGACATCAGCTACGTCATCGACCACCTGGTGACGCTGCCCTATGTCGCCGCCGACCGCATCGGGGTCATCGGCGTGTGCGGTGGCGGAGGTTACTCCATCAACGCCGCCATGACCGACCGCCGCATCAAGGCCGTCGGCAGCGTCACAGGCGTGAACTTCGGGCGCCTCATGCACGAGTCCTTCAGCGGCTACGACCCCATCGGCGCCCTCGACGCCGTGGCCGAGCAGCGCACGGCCGAGGCAAGGGGAGAAGAGCGGCGGGTCACCCAGTACCTGCCGGCGTCTCCCGAGGCCGCCAAGGAGCAGGGTCTGACCGAACTCGACCTGTCCGAGGCCACCGCGTACTACCGCACCGAGCGCGGCGAGAAGCCCAATGGCCGTACCGAGGGACTGTTCTCCCGGCAGGCTTCCGCGATCGGCTGGGACGCCTTCCACCGCGCCGAGGTGCTCCTGACGCGGCCGCTGTGCGTAGTGGTCGGAGACAAGCCCGGTGCGTTCGGCGCCTACCGGGACGGCCTGGAGATCTACCGCCGCGCGGCATCACAGGACAAGGAACTGGTCGTGGCGGAAGGCTTCTCCCACTACGACCTGTACGACCAGCCCGAACCGGTCAAGATCGCCCTGGATCACCTGATCCCGTTCTACAAGAAGCACCTCGGCCCGTGACGCCGCCCCGCCCAGCCGAACAACCGTCGGCTGGGCGGGCCGTTTGTGTCGTTGCGGTGGCCGGGCATGCATGTCCGGCCACCGCAACCGGCCCCGGACCGACGCCGACAGGCCCCCGCCCGGAGCAGACGTAGGAGACCACGGATCATGAGCAGCGTGCCCGAGTCACTCATACTGCGTCGGCCGGTGTCCCCCCTCGAACCGCTCCACGACCTGTTGATCCACCCGGTGAGCTTCACGTCGTTGCCCCGGACCGGTGTGAACAGGGCCGCGAAGTCGCCTACAAGGTTGGCGAGTTCGGTCATCTCCGGGCAGGCTGCGGTGATCTTCTCCAGCAGGACGGTCTGTTTCGGGGCAGGTGGTCCGGGTCGGTGAGGAGGAGCCGCACGGCGCGGCGCGGAGTGGTGACGGGCCGGTCGCCGTCGGCGCGGCCCTGGTTGAGGTATTTATGCGAGCCGTTGAGGCTGCTGGTGTATCCGAGTGACTTGATCCCGTGGAAGAAGTAAAGGACAGGGCCGCCCGGCCCCTCGGCGCGGCGTCGACGCAGGTGCTCGCGGTAGGCGTCAACAAGAGTGGGCCGGTAGGCCGGTGCGATGCGCAGGCCCGTGGGCTCGGGCATGCGGGCGCCGCGCTCAGCAGTATTCAGCGCCAGGCCCAGGCGGCGGGAGCAGTCCAGCAGCCCGACGCCCTGGCCGAGCAGGGTGTGGATCTTGTTCCAGCGTTCACGGGGGTCTGCTCGCCTACTCCGCCGGGCAGCGGCGGGTTGAGGACCGCGCTCAGCAGTCGGCGTGGGCACGGATTTCGAGCCGGACCTTGTCGCACAGGTTGCGCCACACATGCCGGCGGTCGCTGACCTGCACCGCATCGGGCAGGGTGCGGTGGATGGCTTCGGCGTAGGTGGCTGAGCCGTCCCGGCAAACCGTCGTGATGCCGGGATGTCCGCGGAGCCAGGCTTCGAGGGGACCGGCGTCCCGGCCGGGCAGGACCTCGACGCGCCGGCCGGTGACGGCATCGGTGATGATCGTGGCGTAGTGGTGGCGGCGACGCAGCGCGAAGTCATCCACTCCGATCACCGCGGGGACCGGTGCTTCGGGGTCGGCAGGCGTCACAGCCACCTGAGCTTGGTGGTACGGGAGACCGGCACGGCCAGCCGACCGGAGAGTCGTGCGGCCGCCCGACCGCACAACTCCCGCGCCACCTCGTCGATCTGCCTGGAATGCCGGCAATCCCGAAGACACCTTTTTCACCGGCGAGTTGACCTACACCACAAGATCATGATCGCTGATGGCTACTGGCCGTCACCACCGACTCCGGGCCAGACCCGCCTATTGGACACTCCCCTCTTCGTTGCTGTCGCCTGCGGCTATGCGGCATCACGGACCGGGTGTTGCCGGTGGGGCCTGCCTGTCAGGATGCGGCCATGGAGTCTTCGAAGATCGTTGAAGCGTTGTGGGACCGTATGCAGGCCCGGGACTGGGAAGGCCTGGGTGAGTTGCTGGCCGATGACCTGGTGGTCGAGTGGCCCGTGAGCGGCGAGAGGATCGTGGGTCGCGGCAACTTCGTGAGCATCAACGCGGAGTATCCGGAGGGGTGGTCGATTCGGGTGCTGCGGATCGTGGCGGACGGCGAGGCAGTGGTCTCTGAAGTGGAGGTCCCGCACGACGCCATGGGGGTCCACCGCGTGGCATCGTTCTGGACCGTTCGGGACGGCAAGATCGTACGCGGGCGGGAGTACTGGACCGAGCTGGGTACGGACCCGTCGCCGGAATGGCGGGCTGCGTACGTACAGCGGATGTAGGCCGCTCGCGTTGACCGTCCGTGCGTCTGTCGTGAGCCGGCTGCCAGTCCTTGCGGTGCCCTGCAGGGGCAAGGACGGTAACCCTGGGCTGCGGCTGGTCGTGGTCTCGGCGCCTCGCTTCATTCACACCCGACGCCATGCCACGCACCCCCGGCCCTACCGCCATCTCGCGCCGCGACAGCGCTCCGCCCTGGTCGACGATGGAGCAGCGGGTCCAGGCTGTCACTTGCTCCGGCCGACGGTTCACCGGACACACAGCGTCCCGGAGTTCCTGGGGCCGCTTCAGGCTCCGGCGGGCCATGACCCTCCGATGATGGGCGGGCATGTCGCCGTCCCTGGATCAGTCGGACACAGTGAGGACGCTTCAGAAATCGCGAAGTTCCGTCAGGCCAGGAAGAGGCACCGGAGAAAGGGCGAACCTCCTGGTCACGGGATTGAGGACTCAACGGGGCTCAGGGCAACTCACGGAATGTCGCACAGTCAGAGTCTCCAACAGACCCGGAGCGGTTCACTGTTCGACTGGCAGTGGGCTTGATCGCCCGACCTATTCCACGCAAGGACCGGCCCATCGAGACCGAGATGCCTGATCGACTTCCGGGGCCGCCGGCCTCGATATCGAGGCCGGCGGCGCCGACCAAGTCCTGCGCCCCTTCCGCGCCCCGCACGCCATGCTGAGGAGGAGTTCTGTTCTGGCGCTTGAGCGGAGCACATCCTGCGGCGTGTCGGCGTACGGCCCGCTCGGTGAGCCATGGCTATGCGGCAGGAGGGAAGTCCGCGCCGCGTGAGGCGGCTTCGTGGGCGCGCAACTCTTCGATCATGCTGTCCAACTGGCCGTGGACGGCGTCGTAGCCGGCCGTGCCCAGAACGAGCCGGTGGGGTGTCGAGCCGGATCCGGCTGGAGGATCGAGAGTGTCCGCTGTCGACCACGGTGCAGCACGTCGGCGAGTGGTGGACGCTGCTGATCCTCCACGACGCCTTCGACGGCTATACGCGCTTCGATCAGTTCCAGCAGAGCCTGGGCATTTCCACCAGCATGCTCACCGCGCGACTGAAGGCCCTGGTCGCCGACGGCCTGCTGGAACGGCGCCCCTACCAGGCGAACCCTGTCCGTCACGAGTACGTCCTCACCGAGCGCGGGTACTCCCTGCGCCCCGTGATCGTCGCCTTGGCCGCCTGGGGCAACCGGCACCTCGACCCACAGGACGATTTCCGATGAGTGCCTTGCAGGGCCGCTCGGCCCCTGCGGCACCTTCAAAACCTGGGTCGCTTGAACAACCCGGGTCACCCCCTTTTTGTTACATGATTCGGGGTCATGACCGCCCCCGAAGCGGACCACCTTGTCGCCGAGCCGGTTGTCCGCGCAGAGATCACAATCGGGTACGCCCGGGTCTCGACAGGCGGGCGGAAGCCGGAGCGGCAGCCACCTCGATCGCCAAGCTGCTGGGCGTCTCGCCGGGCACTCTCTACGACCACATCCCGGTTCTGCAGGAACTACGCACGGGCGCCGTGTCCCGCAAGCTTGAAGCGCCCGCGAAACAGTCGAAGCCCTACGGCGTCCACCGCAGCGGCGAGTCCCGGTTTCGGCGCGCGACGGGCAGGGCCCTCACGGGGAGCAGTGTCCCGCGCTACCAGCAACCCGCCGATGGCATTCGTACTCTCGCCGCACTGCGGCAGGTGCGGTCGACTGCGGGATCCACGACTCCTGATCCCGGACGTCCGTCGTTGATGAGGCTCCCTGAATCTCATCGCCCGGTGTTCGGGGGTGGGAGTGACCTGTTCGCCGGCGCCTCCCACCCACGCCGCTGACCTGGGCCCTTTCAGGCAGGCTTTCGGCCAAGTATGCAGAGGCCCTCGTGGCGGTCTCGGAACTGATCTTCCGTGGCCGCTCATGTGTGCGACATGGCCGGCTGCTTGCCGGGCGTCCTTGCCCTTTGAGTGCACGGCCACGCCGCCGGACCTGTGCGGCTGTCGGGCGGGCTGCTTCTCCTTCGGGTTGTGATCACGTCCGGACTCGTCGGCCCTGCCTGCCTGACATCCCCGCTGAACAGGCGCAATGGACATAAGTGCAGGGGCTGTCCAAGAACGCCCGCGCGTGGTTCGCACACCCTGAGGGAACCACGCTGTGCACATGACTGAATACGTAGAGTGTCGGCCCGCTCGGTACTCCTCGTGGGCCTCGACGAAAGGGCACAGCCATGTCTTCGGTCATGCGTAAGACGATGAGAGCTCCGAGGGTGCGGCGGTTGGCCGCCGCGGCGGTCGCGTTGGGCAGTTGCCTGGCGCTCGCCGGCCATGCGAACGGCGCCGGCGCGGCGCCTGCCGACACCGTACCGGCCGTCTTCTTCGGCGACTCGTACACCGCCGGCTTCGGCATCGCACCGTACAACCAGGATGGCAGCAGGGACCTCTGTTTCCAGGCGAAGGAGAACTATCCCGCCGTCGCCACCCGGCGCCTCGCGGACAAGGGCATCACGCTCGACGTCCAGTCGGACGTCTCCTGCGGAGGCGCTCTCGTCCAGCACTTCTGGGAAGAACAGGAACTGCTGCCCGGTACGGGCCTGAATGTCCCGAAGCAGCAGGACGCGCTCAAGCAGGACACCCAGCTGGCCGTGGGCAGCATGGGCGGTAACACGCTGGGCTTCACCCGCGTCCTGAAGCAGTGTTCCGACAGCCTCCGCGGCCAGCAGCACGCTCTGCTGCCCGGAGAGCCGGTGGACGGGGACCAACCGGCCGCGAGCTGCCGCGAGTTCTTCGAATCGGGCGACGGAAAACAATGGCTGGACGACCAGTTCGAGCGTGTCGGATGGGACCTGGAGGAATTGCTGGACCGCATCCACTACTTCGCCCCCGACGCGAAGCCCGTCCTGGTCGGCTACCCCAGACTCATCCCTGCGGACACCGCCAAGTGCCTGACCCCGGCGCCCGGTCAGACGGAGCTGCCGCTCGCCGACATCCCGCAGGATGCCCTGCCGGTCCTGGACCAGATCCAGAAGCGGCTGAACGACGTCATGAAGAAGGCTGCCGCTGACGCCGAAGGCGGCGCCGACCGGGGCATCGGCGGACTGCTGGAGAACTCCCAGATCGAGATCGGCGACTACAGGCTCCCCGGGTACGCGCACCCCAATGACAAGGGCCGCGACATCCAGGCGGAGCACGTGGCCGACAAGGTTGAGCAGATCCTCAACCGGTAGAGGCCCCCGGCTGAGAAACGGGCCCACACTTCCACCAAGGGGGTCCGCTTCCCGTCATGGCCGCTCAACGAAGCCCCATGTCATCGATCTGGGGCTTCGTCGTGCGGCAGGTCTGGTGCACGATTGGGATTGACCTTGAGGTTGCCTGCCTGGCCACGTACACCGTGCCGTCGCCTTGGAGGGAGAAATCGTTGGCGTTGAGGCAGATCGACTGCCGGGTGTCCTTCTTCGACTTGTACCGGGGAGGGCCGACTGTGTGGCCCCTGCCGCCTGCCGTCGACCGAGTCGAAGAAGTACTTGCAGGCAGCATCCAGGTCCCGCAGTGACTGCCGCAGAACGACCGCCGACACCTCGGTAAGCCATGCACGCTCGGCGGTGCGCTTGCCCCGGGCGATGCGAAGCCGGGACAGCTCGGCCGGACTCCATGGTCCACGGGACGTGATCAAAAGCAAATGTGCACCCCATCTCGCTCGCGGGGAACCCGCGAACAGGACGGCCCTGACCAACAGCAGCGATCGCGCGATCGTGGCGACCTACGGGACCGTTTACCGGGGCGTTGTCCAGCACTACCTGCTTGCCGGAGGTGTATTCCGGTTGCGCCGGCTGCAATGGGTCATGGAGACATCCATGCTCAAGACTCCTGCCGCCAAGCACCGTTCATCCGTGTCGAAGATGGCCACCAAGCACAAGGCCAGAATCGACACACCCAATGGGCCCACACCATGCCAGTGCACCAGGTCCGCGCTCTCGCCGACCTCGCACATGCCGGATGGCAGCCTTCCGACTGGGCGCGCGTCATGCTCCACCGGCGCCGCAAAACCGTCGTGACCTGCGGCACGTGCCGCGACCGCATCCACTCGGAACGGCCAGCCAGACCATTCACGCAGTAGTCACTCGAGAGCCGGATGACTGGGAACCGTCATGTCCGGTTCGGCGGGAGGCCGCGCGGAACCGGAGCCGCCCTCACGGCGAGCACCTCGCCGCGCGGCAGACCCCAACCGACTGGCTGACGCAGCACAGAGTTGCGCATTTCGAGTATCGCGGATTCTCAGTCACCAGGGCGCGATGGTGACTGCCAGTCACAGGAATCCAAACCGAGGCGGACAATACGCGACATCGACGAGCGACTCCGCCAATCCGCAAGGCCCAACTGGTCGGTGTGGCAGAGGGCCGTTTCAGGGCTGGGCGCGCAGCTGCTCCGTCTCGCGCAGGGTGAACGCCGCCTCCGTAGTGCGGCACAGTGCCTGCACCGCATGACGCAGTGAGCGCCATGAGGCCAGGCCGAGGAGGACGCCGGCCGGGGCCGCGGGCCACCACCAGGCGCCGAGCAGCGTGAACGCCGTGCTCCAGGCGAGGGCCTCGCAGGCTGCGTCGTAGGCGTCGCGGGCATCGGCCAGCGCGGCGCGGGGCGGGTCCTGGGCGCCGAGGAGGAGTGCGGTCCAGCCGGTCGTGACGTCGCCGCCGGTGGCTTGTCTGACGTTCGCCTCGGTGAGGCGGAAGCGGTCGCCCGACCAGGTCGGTGACTCGGGCCGGCCCACGGCTCTGGCACGGGCGGCCCGCGCGTCGAGCCGGTCGGCGCGCAGCGCGTGGCCGTCGGCACGGGCCCGGACGGACTGCCTGGCCAGGGTGTCCGGCTCGACCCAGCGCCGTACCCGCCAGTCGGTCACCCGTCGGCCCACCGGCATCAGCCACCACGGCCAGGCCCCGGAGGCCAGCGCGCCAATCGCGGCCGCGATGTAGGGCAGCGCGAACGCGGCCCCCACCACCGGCACCGCGAAGAGGACGAGCGAGGCAACGGCGTCCGCGGACAGACCGCCGCCCGTCCGAAGCGCATCGGCGATCCGCTCGCGCGCGAGGGAGGCGTCGTTCCAGTGGGTGTGGCCCAGCTCCCCGCCACCGACGACGGCGACCACAACGAACAGTGCGGCGGGCAGCAGCCGCCGTAGGAACCAGCCGTCGGGTATGCGTTTCTGCAGCTCGATCAGCAGCCCCACCGCTGTCAGCCCTCCACCAGGCGCATGGGGCCTCCGCCCAGGGTGCAGACCGGTGCCGGGGAGGCGGCTCCGTCCCGCAGTTCGACCCGAGCGCAGCGGCTCGAGGGGCAGACCCAGCCGACCGACCGCGGTGTGGGAGCGTCGGGCCAGTCGCCCACACCCATGATGGCCGGCAGCCCGAGTCCGTTCGGGATGTCGGCCGCCTCGACCGCATCGTGCAGTGCGTGTACGGCATCCCGCCACTCGGTGTCAGCCGGGTCCGCATCCCGTACGACCGGGTAGGCCGATTCCCAGACGGCGGGGGCGATCAGAGGGCGCAACTCCTCGACATGGCGGCACAGATACTCCACGGCACCCTCGTACACCCTGCGCGCCTTCGCTCCGTCCCCCACGTCGGCCTCCCCGAACGTCTCTAGAAACACTGTCCCCTGACTGTTGGTCAGACTAATGTAAGGAATGATGTCCGAGCTTCGGAAACAAGTGGTCGCACGCCTTGTCATGACTCAGAACACCCGTGACCCCGCGTGCCTGCGCGATCCGGAGGCCGTGGCCGATGCGCTGGCTCTGCTGCGTGAGGCCGCGCCGTCTCCAGAGCACCCGGTCGACCTCGACTCGGTCGCCGCCGTCTTCTGGACCTTCTGGTCCCGGCACCAGGGCGCGGAGGATCCCGACGCGGCACAGAACCAGACCGTCGTGTTCGGGACGTTCGGCTACCTGTGCCCGCGTGTCCCCGAGGGCGCAGGGTTCCCCGAAGCCCTGAGGGAAGGCTTCGACTCCGCCGACCCGTCCCACGAGGCGCGGTTCGCGTGTCTGATGAGCTCGACGTACGCCGGTGCCGCAGGCGACGGGCAGGCCGCCGCCCTGGAGGCCGCGCTGGCCTGGTCGGACATGGCGTTCGAGTGCTTCCACCCCGAAGACCACGTGGGGTTCTTGGAGCTGGCCGTCCAGGCCCACGACCTCCACATCACACGTTTCCAGTTCGCGGCGGACCCGGACGGGCTGGCCGCCGCGGCCCGGTACGGGCGGGCGGTGTGCGAGCGGCTCGCCGCCGTCGACCCGGGCTTGTTCGACCCCGCGGAGGCGCGGGCCGTCGCCGCGGCCACCCTGCGCACAGTGGTGGACTCCGCCCGGCTGCTCGGCACACCCCGGCTCGCCCGTGTCGAACGGCTGGCTTCCGCACACGACGGCGCGCTGACCCCGGAGGCTGCCGAAGGGCTGCGTTTCCTGCGCATGCTGGAGATCCACCCCGTCAGCTGGCCCGGCGAACGCGACCTGGTCGTCGGCACGGCCATCGCGGAGGCGGGCATCGCGGAGCAGGACACGGGCCGTATCGCCTGCGCCGTACGACGACTGCGTACGGCCCTGGAGACCACCCCCGCCGGGCATCCCGCACACCGCCAGGTGACCGCCGCGCTGAGCCGGGCGCTCGCGGCCTTCGCGCGCGAGCGCGAGGACACGGATGCCTTCATGGAGTCCATGGACCTCACTGACTCCAGCGGCGAGTTGGCCGAAAGCTACCGTGACATACTCGACGATCAGCGGGAGTTGCAGCGGCTGAGCCGCAGTGAGGACCCGGACGACCTGGAGCGGCTGGTGCCGCTTCTCGAGCGCTTCGTCGAGCGGGTACGGGAGAGTGCCGCACGCGAGGGCAGGACGGTCGACATCGATCTCGAGGTCGTCGGCCTGGCCGCCGGATTCACGCCCGACGACACCTCCGACGAGCACATCGCCCGCTATCGCACCGCTCTCGCCGCCCTCCCCGCGGACCGCCCGAACCGCCACGCCTACGTCGCCGTACTGGCAGCGCTCACCGGGATGCGGGCGGAGGCACTGCGCAGCAGTGTGCCGGCCCGCGCCGCTCTGCTCGACGCGGAGTGCCGGGAGCTGACCGAGGAGGTCCTGGCCGTCGCCCCGCCCGGATTCCCGGCTTCGGACCTGCTGCGGAACGAACTGTTTCATGTGGCGCTGCCCGCCGCCGTCATCGCGGCCACCGGGCACGACGTACCGGGTGAGGAGCTCCCCGACGAACTACGCATGATGATGGCGCAGTTGTCACGCCTGAACGACGTCCGTCTCGATGCTCCGGAGAACCTGGACTCCGACATCGAGACCATCCGGGAGCTGCTCGCGACGACGGACGAGGACGACGTCCTCCTACGACCGTACCTGGCGGGCGCGCTCGGCAGCGCTCTGTCCGCCCGCAGCGCCGAGCAGCCCGATCCCGCCGTACTCGAAGAGATCGTCGAGCTGCTGCGCTACGCACGCGCCCGCACACCCGACCTGGCCGGCCAGTTCGACCAGAGCCTCGCCCAGGCCCTCACCGCACTGTCGGCGGGCACCTTCGACGCGGAAGGCGCGCGCGAGGCGGCTGCCCTGCTCGCCTCGGCGCCCGACCCCGGCCCGCTCACACCCGAGGATTCAGCCCCGTACGGCGGCATGGTGGCAACCGAGACCGACAGGGAACTCCTCTCGGCGCGCACCGAGTTCCACAACGCCCTGCAGAACTACCTGTTGGGCCATGAACCGGCCCAGCTCGAACGGGCCCGGCGGATCGCCCGGAGAATACGGGAGATCACGCGTGCCGTGACACCGGGCGAGGAACGGGCCTGGTACGACCTGATGGGCGACGCGTACGTCGACCTCGTCGAGACCGTGGGGCCGGGCGGCGGCCCACGGCCCGACCTCACCGATGAGGTGGTCGAGCAGTGCCGCCGGACCTTCCAGGCATGCCCCGCCGGGCACCCGATGCGGTTCCTCGTGACGATGACGCTCGCTCAGGCCCTCATGCAGCGTGCTGTCGCCCTCCGCGCCACGGAACCGGAGCGGGTGCAGGCCCTGATCGCCGAGGCGGAGGGACTGAGCCACGTCCTGGAGGAGGTGACGCAGCACGGGTTCCCGATCGACATGGCCGGCACGTTACGCCTGTTCCTCGCCTTCATCGGCCGGGGCAGCCTTCCAGAAGTGTCCGGCACGGAGGTGCCCGGCACGGAGCTGCCCGGTCCCGCAGCGGCACGAGCGGACGGCGGAGGACTGTTCGGTCCGCTCACCGCCCTCCTCGACCCCATCCGGTCCCGCCTCGCCGGCCACGCGGAGTTCGGCGGCTGGGACGGCCCCGCGACCCCGGTGTCGATGCGCGCCCACGGCGAGATCGGTGCGGCGGCCGGTGCGCTGGCCCGCGCGAAGCCGCGCGTCGATTTGGCGCTGGCACATCTCGAGGCGGCCGTCGAGGCGATGGCCGCCCTCACCGACCGGGGCAGCGACCAGGCGTCCGCCGAGCACGGTCTGTCAACGTTCGAGGGGGACATCAGGACGGTCGTGGCACTGATCCTCTCCCGCCTCGAATTGCGCGAGTCCGCCTCACGTGTCGTCGACCGGCTGCATGTCCTGAACCAAGGCCTGCGGGCACTCGAGACCGGGCAGGCCCCGCCCGACCTCGCCGACCTCGCCGCCCTGGACCGTACCGTCGAGGGCCCAGATGTCGACCGTGCCGCCGAACTGCTGGAGCGCGGCCGAGGTCTGCTGCTGGCCCGCCGCATCGAGGCCCGCGTCGACATCGGCGACCTGCGCGCCGCCCATCCCGAGCTGGCGGACGAGTTCGAGCTGCTGACCGATCAGCTCGACGCGCGGCCCGAAACGGCCGACGCCGGGGGCGCCGAGTGGGCCCGGCTGGCAGGCCTGCGCGCATCCAACGAACTCGACGACCTCGTACGGCGCATCCGCACGCGACCGGGGTTCGAGGGCTTCCTCCAACCACTGACCGCCGGGGAGTCGAAGGCCCTCGCGGCCGAAGGCCCCATCGTCGTCCTCAACCACGGCAAGCACTTTTGCCATGCCCTCGTCGTCACCCCCCGGTCGATCACCGCCCGCCCGCTCGAAGTCGAACCGGACGAGATCACCAACGCTGCCCGCCGACTACGCGACGCCGTGGACGCCATCAACGCGCAGGGCGCCTCTCGCCCCTCTCCCCTCCAGCTCGTCGTCGCGGGGAAAGAGGTCCGCGAGACTCTGGCGTGGACCTGGCACAGGATCGTGCACCCTGTGCTGGAGTCCATCGGAGCGGTGGAGCCCGTCCCGCGCCACGGCGTGTGGCCGCGCATCTGGTGGGTGCCCACAGGCCCGTTCAACGCCCTGCCGCTGCATGCGGCCCAGTGCACGGCGCCCGACTGCGCCGAAGGCGGGTGCGGCGCCGCTCTCGACACCGTGGTGTCGTCGTATGCGCCCGGCCTGCAGACCCTGGCGTACGCCCGGGCCCGGGCCCGGAGTCGCGGCACACCCGACCACGGCAGCGTTCTGCTGGTCGCCGCGCCCGAAGCCGACCTCCCCGGAGTCGCGGCGGCCGCCGATTACGCGGCTGAACTCCTAGGCGCACCAGCACCGTTGACCGGGCCGAAGGCCACCCGTGCGGCCGTGCTCGCCGCACTGCACGACGCCTCGTGGGCGCACTTCGGCTGCCACGCGGCCACCGACCCGACGGAACCCTCCGGCGCCCTCCTGCACCTGCCCAGCGGCGAGCCGGTCTCGGTCCTGGACATCTGCCGGGCCCGCCCGCGCTCGGCACAGCTCGCCTTTCTGGCGGCTTGCGGCACCGCACGCACCACCGAACGCCTCACGGACGAAGCCATCCACGTGACGAGTTCGTTCCTGCTGGCCGGCTTTCCGGCAGCGGTCGGCACGCTGTGGGAGATTGACAGCACACATGCGGACCATATGACGCGGGACTTCTATCGGCGTACGACGGCCGCCGACAGTGTCGGCGTCGCGCACGCCCTGCACGACACAGTCCGACAGCTACGGCGCCGCATCCCGGACCGGCCGCACATCTGGGCGGCGTACGTCCACGCGGGGACGTAGACCGAGCCGCCGATCCGCAGGGGCAGGCGCGGTAACGCAGGGGCTACTGCCGAACTCCCGGTTCCACTGTCGCCAGTGCCCCGAGAGGCACAACGGTGGTTGTCGGGGGGCGCGACCGGGCTCCGGCCTGTCAGCTCCCCCTTTTCAGGGCCCGCATGTTGACCGAGCCGATGACGCACCGGGACCAGTTCAGATGGCCGCGGGCTCCGAGTTCGTCGGGGACCAGGCGGTGGAGTCTGGCCCACACTTGGGCCTTCGTCCACTCGGTGAAGCGGCGGTGAGCCGTCGCGCCGGACGGCCCGAACGACGTGCTCGGCAACTGCTGCCACGTGCAGCCTGAGGTCGCCACTAAAACGATTGCGGCCAGCACTTCGCGGTCGCCGTGCCGACGCCGGGCCCCCTGGGGGCACAACGGCGCCTCCGGCGCCACTTGCTGGAACAGCTCCCACAACTCGTCCGACACCAGCCGCTCGACGATCCTCGCCACGCCGTGCTGCTCACCCGGCCAAATGAGATGACTTCTCAGGCCGGGGAGCACGTCAAAGACCCACACACCCACGCCGGTGAACGCGTCAACGCGTGACATCCCGCTCGACACCAAACCCGGAGCGATTGGTGGGGTGGGTTGTGGTGCCCCGCGTCAAGTAACCGGCATGTTTCCGGGTTTCGGAAACATGATGACGAGAGGTTCGGACCGGCCGGTGTGGACGTCGGCAGGCCGGTTCCAGGCAAGCGCCCCGTGGGGGCGGTGGATCGTGTTGTATTCGAGCCGGTAGTCGTCGGCATGGCGGACCGATTCGGGGTCGTCGGGAATGCCTTCCGCAGGTGATACGTGGTCTGTCCCTGTCTTACCGGCCGGCGGGCGGCTCGGGGTCGATGAGTGCGGTAATGCCGTATACAACTCACCTGTTGGCCACCCGTCCACCATGCCGCTATTCAAGATCAACGCGTTGACACCCCCTCGGAGCTGGTGCTTCTCTGTGCCGTGCACCCCAGGTCCACGGCGAAACCCATGCGCCGACGCGGGGTGAATGAACGAGAGGAAACCGTGAAATTCACGTCCAAGAGACCTGCTATCGGCACGGTCTTGGGAATTGGCATGCTGCTGGTCGCCGCTAACCCCTCGGCGTCCCTGGCATTTGCCACCCCTGCCAGCTCGGCATCGTCGGCCACGCCGTTCTCGGCGTCGGTTTCGGCCTTCGGAACGGCCTCTGAGATCGAGGGGACTCCGGCCGGTACCGGCGTGCACCGGTGGATCCCACTGATCACCGGCGACAGGATCGCGGTGAACGCCAAGGGCGAGATCGTCGCCGCGCGACTCGCCAAGGGCCGGGAGGACATAGCCATCCGGGTGGAGACCCGCGACGGCCACACCTACGCCCTGCCCGATGACGCCCGGGACCTCGTCCAGAGCGGAAAGGTGGACCGGCGTCTGTTCGACATCACCACACTGAGCGCGCCGGCCTACGCGCACCGCCATGACCTGCGGCTCATCGTGATGTATGACGCGGCCGGTCCGGCGGCCAGGACGGCCCTGCGCTCCACCGGCGGTGCCGAGGTCCGGCGCACGCTGTCGAGCGTCAACGCCGACGCCGTCGCCGCGCCCGCGAACGGCACCGCGGAACTGTGGTCCGCCGTCACAAACGGGTCCGCCGACGACATGAAGCGCACCGTCGCACCGGGTATCGCCTCGGTGTGGCTGGACAGCCTCGTCCAGGCGAGCCTGGACAAGAGCGTCCCCCAGATCGGCGGCCCCGACGCATGGGCGGCCGGTTTCGACGGCACCGGCACGCGCATCGCCGTTCTTGACACGGGTATCGACACCAGCCACCCCGATCTGGCCGGACAGGTCGTCGCCGAGAACAACTTCTCCGAGTCCCCGGACGCCGAGGACCGCCACGGTCACGGCACGCACGTCGCGTCCACCGCGGCCGGCACCGGCGCCAAGTCCGGTAGCACCTACAAGGGTGTGGCGCCGGGTGCGCACATCCTCAACGGCAAGGTCCTGGGCGACAACGGCAGCGGCAGCATGTCCCAGATCATCGCGGGCATGGAGTGGGCCGTCGCCGAGAAGGCGGACGTCGTCAACCTCAGCCTCGGCACCTACGACTCCCCGGAGATCGATCCGGCGGAGGCGGCCGTCAACCGGCTGTCTGCCGAGAGCGGAGCCCTCTTCGTCATCGCGGCCGGCAACAACGGCGAGCAGGGAGCCGGCACGGTCGGCTCACCGGGCAGCGCCGACGCCGCCCTCACCGTCGGCGCGGTGGACAAGCAGGACAGGCTGGCTTCGTTCTCCAGCACGGGCCCGCGCGCCGGTGACAGCGGCATCAAGCCGGATCTGACGGCGCCCGGTGTGGCCATCGGGGCCGCGGCCGCGCACGACAGCTACCTGGCCGGTGTCGCCCCCACTGTCGCGGACGGTTACATCGCCCTCAACGGCACCTCCATGGCCACCCCGCACATCGCCGGCGCCGCCGCCATCCTCGTCCAGCAGCACCCCGACTGGACCGGCGACGACATCAAGGACGCACTGGTCTCCTCGACGACGCCCGGCGGCTACACGGCCTTCGAGCAGGGCTCGGGCCGGGTCGACCTGCGAAAGGCGATCAAGCAGACGGTCGTCGCCCGCGAGACGTCGCTCTCGTACGGTGTCGCGCAGTGGCCGCACACCGACGACCAGCCGCTCACCAAGGAGCTCACGTACCACAACTCAGGCGACTCCCCGGTCACCCTGAAGCTGACCGTGGACGCCAACGGGCCGGACGGAAACCCCGCGCCCGGCGCAATGTTCACCACGGACGACCAGGTCACCGTCCCGGCGCACGGCGAGGCGACCGTCAAGGTCACCGCCGACACCCGCCTCGGCGGTGACACGACCGGTGCCTTCACGGGACGGATCACAGCCGTCGGCGACGGCCAGACCGTCGGCACCGCGCTGGCCGTGGACCGCGAGTCGGAGAGGTACACCGTCACGGTCAAGACCCTGGACCGCAAGGGCAACCCCGCGCCTGCCCCCGCCTGGGACGCACAGCTGCAGGGCCTGTCGGGACCCGCGAAGGGCACCAACACCGTACTGGGCGGGAACACGCACTCGGTGCGCGTCCCCAAGGGACGGTACTTCCTCAACAGCATGGTCCGGGTCGACCCGGAGGGTTCGTACGACCAGGGCGGTGACTGGTTCAACCAGCCCAGCCTCGACGTCACCAAGGACACCACGGTGACCGTGGACGCACGCACCGCCAAGGCGCTCGACATCACCGTCCCCGACCGTTCCGCCCAGCCGGTCTGGAGCCTCTTCAGCGCGGGCATCGAGCTGCCCGACGGCTTCGGCACCCGCTACGGGGTCATCACCGACTCCCTCGCGAAGTACCGCACCGGCCACCTCGGTCCCAAAGCCGCCGCGGGCGACCGGCTGACCCAGCAGCTCATGACCACCTTCTCCACCGGCGTCAACGGCCACGACGAGTACCACCTTGTCTACCAGCCCACCGGCGACAGGTACCTCACCGGCTTCACCCACCACGCCAAGTCCCGGGAGTTCGCCAAGGTCCAGGTGAAGCTCGGAGCACCCGCCAGGGGCAAGTTCGGATTCGTCACGCCGACCACCGAGGGCGGTGCCGGCCTCGGCACCGTGCACGCCCTCCCCTACACCGGGACCATGCACCTCCTCTCGGGGAACACCTCGTGGGAACTGGGCTTCATGCAGGTCGACGCGAACGACACCTACGAGTCCGACTACGCCGCACCCGCCAGGTCGTTCAAGCCCGGTCGCTCCTACGAGCACGTGTTCAACGTCGGTGTCTTCGGACCGGACCTCCCGGAGGGCGCCGGGCTGCTCCGGGCCGACGAGGCAATCGACGGGCGACTTCCACTCTTCTCGGACAGCGAGGGGAACATCAGCAACAACAATTCACCCATCGAGAGCGCGAGAACGTCCCTCTACCGCAACGGTGAGCTCGTCAACACCAGCATCTACCCGATGGACGTCTTCTACATCGCGGAGAACGAGCGGGCAGACTACCGGCTGACCGTCTCGGTCAAGCGCGGCACGGTCGCCGATGTCTCCTCGAGCATGACCGCGAGCTGGACGTTCTCCTCCGAGTTCGCCCCGGGAATCACCAAGCTCCCGACCTCCGTCGTACGCTTCACCCCCGCTCTGTCGCTCGACAACACGGGCAAGGCTCGGGCGAAGGTGCGGGTCCCCGTGACCGTCAGCGGCTCCGCCGCGGGCAGGAACCTCAAGTCCCTCAGCGTGTGGGCCTCCTATGACAAGGGAGCCCACTGGCAGAAGTTGAGCGTGCGCGACGGCCGGGTCCTGGTCACCAATCCCAAGGCCGGCGGCAGCGTGTCGTTCAAGGCCCAGGCCGTGGACAAGCAGGGCAACACCGTCGACGAGACCATCGTCGACGCCTACCTCACGAAGTAGGCCGGGGGTCCGGAACCGCGGTCCAGGGCTCGCGCCCTCCGCGGTTCCGGTCCGCGGACTTCTCAGGGTTCCTCGGATGTCGGTGCAGAGCGGGCCTCACGCCCGGGCCGCGAATCCTCGCGGAACTCTTGCGGACAGGGCCTGGGCACAGCGACATCCTTCCCAGTTGCCTTACAGGGCAAGACGTCACCCGACCGTGTATCAGACCCGGGTGCGCATGCGACGAGCCCCGGTTCATGCTGCCAATGCTTCCGTCGGGGTCAGCCTGGCTGCTCGAACCGACGGGTACACGCCGGCCAGTACGCCGATGACGATCGATCCGCCCGTTCCCGCGGCGACGGCTGCCGTCGGGATGACAGCGGGCCAGCCCTGGTAGGTGGCGTAACCGGTCGCTGCCAGCACCCCGATGACCGTGCCGACCAGTCCGCCCATGAGCGAGAGGGCCACCGACTCCGTGAGGAACTGGCCTCGAATCTGCCGTCGGTTCGCTCCCAGGGCCCGCCGCAGTCCGATCTCCTTGCGGCGTTCGAGCACGGAGATGTACATCGTGTTGGCGACGCCGATTCCGCCGACCAGCAGCGCCACTCCGGCCAAGCCGAGGAAGAGGGCGGAGAACGTGGCTTCCGTCGCACGCTTGGCCGCCAGGGCGTCCGAAGGTCGGCTTACCTGCACCAGCCCGGGTGTTTGCGGGTAGAGCGTGGCCGGCACGACGGCCGCGACGTCCTCGATGGCATCCTCGTGCGCCTTGAGATACACGACAGTGGGGTGACCGTCGAAGTCGATGTACTGCTGGGCCGCCGGCCATCCGACCAGGACGGAGCGTTCGATGTCCGGGGCGAGCGGCATGGGGCTGAGCACTCCGATGACGGTGAACCATGTCGAGCCGATCGGCACGAGCGGGGCTTGCTCCCCCGGAACGATACGCGGGATGCCGAGGCGGGCCGCGGCCTGGTAACCGAGGACGACGGTGGGCAACTGGTCGGTGCTCTTGTCGAGAAACTTCCCCGACATGACTTTGCCCGCGAGTACGGGCAGCAGGTCGTTCCGGCTGGCCAGCACGGTCAGGCCGAGGCCGTCCTGCGGATCGGTGAGGTCGGAGCGCCGCACGATCGCGTGCGTATTGGCGACGGCGCTGGTGTGGGTGACAGGTCCGATGCGGGCGGCAGTCCGCGCCGCGTCGGGCGGAAGCAGCACGGGCGGCTTTTGGTTCGGCTGCGGCTCGGCACGCAGCATGTTGGTCCCGAGCGCCGACAGTTGTTCGTTGAGGTCCTTCTGGCTCGAGGCCGGAATGCCGGTCACCAGAATGAGCGTGGCAATCCCGATGGAGATCCCGAGAGCCGACAGTGCGGCGCGCATCTTACGGGTGCGGATGCCCAGCAACCCCAGGTGGAGTATGTCGATGAGGGCCAGCCGCACGGGTCGTACGGGATCGTCCGCTCGGGCTCGGGCAGCGGTGGTTTCGGAGCGGGTCACCGGCCCTCCGCCGGGTCGGCCGTGTCGGAGACGATGCGTCCGTCGCGCATCTCGATCTGCCGCGGCAGTCGCCGGGCGATGTCCCGGTCGTGCGTGATGACAGCGATGGTCGTGCCTTCTGTATTGAGGCTGACGAGCAGGTCCAGTACGGCTTGCCCGTTGGCGGTGTCCAGTGCCCCGGTCGGCTCGTCGGCGAGGACGAGCGAGGGCTGGTTCGCCAAGGCGCGTGCGATGGCGACGCGTTGACGCTCTCCTCCGGAGAGTTGGTGCGGCAGGTGGTGGGCCCGCGAGGAGAGACCGACGCGGCCGAGCGCGGAGAGGGCGAGAGGCTTTCTCTTCTTCCGTGGCACGTTCGCGTACAGCAGACCTGTCGCCACGCTTTCCCAGGCGGTGAGGCCGTCGGTCAAGTGGAAGTGCTGGAAGACGAAGCCCAGCCAGCGGCCGCGCAATGCCGACAGTTCACGGTCGGACAGCTTGGTCGCGTCCTGTCCACCGAGGTCGATCGTGCCGCTGGTCGGCAGGTCAAGAGTGCCCATGAGGTTCAGCAGGGTGGACTTGCCGGAGCCTGAAGGGCCGACGATGGCGAGGAGTTGGCCCGCGTCGACGGTGAGCGAGACATCGTCGAGCGCGGTGACGCCGCCTGCGTACGCCTTGCTCACATGGCGCACTTCCAGCACTGGCGCCGGGCGGTTCCGGTTCGCCGACGATGACACACCCGTACGGGGAAGAGCTGTGAGTTTCACGGTCTGGTCGTCGTTGCAGGAGGCCGAGAAGGCGTTCACGAAGCTGTCACCACCCGGTCGCCTTCCTTGATTCCGGAACCGGACACCTCCACGAGACCTCGAGCGATCAAGCCTGTTTCGACACCGACCAGTCGTCCATCGGGAAGCTGCACGGCGTAGCCTCCCTCCCTCAAGGCCAGCAGCGCCCCTACGGGCACCGCGAGCACGTCCTTGCGCTTCTGCGTGGCAAAGGAGACTTGGACGGATGCCGCATCGAGATGCGCCACGGCGTCACCTTCGTCCGGTTCCACCGTGATCTGAAGTGTCGGGGTGGTGTCGATCCCTTCGGTTCCCTCGTCGGAGCCGCCGCCTTGCACCTCGGTAGCGACGAGAACCACTGTGCCGGGAACGATTCGGGTGTCCGGCAAAGTGATGCTGACCTTGTCACCTTGGTGGATGGAGCTGGCGCTCTGAGCGGGGACCTTGATACCGACGGACCTGCGGGCGGAGGTGACCGTCAGCACTTCTCCCGGCACGGGGTCGCCGAGTTGCGCGGTGAGGGAATTGACGCGCGCTGTGCCGGGCAGGACCACAATCTGCCCCACGTCCAAAGTGCCGGTCTGTTTCTGACCCGTGTCCCGCTGCCAGCGTTCGAGCGCTGCCAGGAGGCTGGAAGTGAGCTCAGTTCCTACGGTGGCGCCCTTCGCGGTCTTCGGGGCTCGCCGTTCCTCCCCGGGCACCGGCCGATCGATGTCGTAGCCGAGAGCCCGCAGATTTTCAGCCAGCACGGTCACGTCCCGCCCGACGGTGCCAGGCTCGTCAAGCTTGCGGAAGAGCGGAGTGTCACCGTAGAAGACCATGACCGGTCGGTCGTCCACCCAGTACAGAGGCTTGCCGCGAGAAGCCTCCGAGCCCGTCTCGGGCAGTCGGGTCACGGTGCCTTTGCCCGCACTCTTGACCGAGGTGGGAGGGCCGAAGCCCAGCGCGCCGGGCACGGTCTCGTCATTGGACAGGTCCATCCGCTTGACCGAGATGGTCTCCGCGGAGGGGACGCTTGCCGCTTTGGGATTCTGTGCCTCGCCATGCTCTGACAGCGCCGCGGTCCCGTACACGCCACCCACGACGCCGCCCAGCACCAGCACACTCATGAACACGCGTTTCCCGGTGTGTCGGCTCGGGACCCGCCTGGTGTCACTTCTTGCCATCGAACGCTTCCATCATGCATTCCTTCTCCGTCTGCGCCGGCACCTCAACCGACTCCGGCCCGGCATCATCGTCATAGGTCCATGTCAGGCCGTCGGGATAGACGCTGGTGTCGGGTACGACATGCACCTTCATGCCGCGGGACTGCAGGCATTGCACATACGCGCGGAAGTCGTCGGCGTACTGTGGGTTGGTGTCGGGGGCCGTCTCGGGGGGCTGCAGGGGCAGCTTGACCAGGCAGGCATCGAACTCGTCGTCGTACTCGGGGCCGAGTCCCTGTACGGGGGGAGCCTGCTTTGCGCCGGCGGAGGCCGCGCGCTCCGTCGCCATGGGCACCCCCTGCGCCTCGAGACACGCGTTGTAGGCGTCGCCCAACCGCGCACGTTCCTCGTCGGAGGTGTCGAGCCGCAACTGCGGGCGCTTGGCCTCCACGGCGGGGTCGGCCGACGGATCCTTGTCACTCTCGCCCTTCGTCGCCTCAGCGCCAGGAGACAGCGTGGACAAGGTGTCGACACGCGGCTTGTCCGCGGCGTCAGTACCTGACGAGCAGGCCGGAAGGACACCGCCACCGATCAGCACAGCAGCACTCAGGGCAAGCACTTTGACGCGGAGCCGGACCGGCCCGCCGGATCTCGTTGAGTTCCTCATGGCGCGGAGTGTGGTGCATCACTGTCAGAACTCTGTCAGCCATGTCTATTGCCTGTATGAGCTGTCCCACCGGCTGGCTCGTGCCTCTTCCCTGGCCTGGGCGCAAGCCGGGGGTACGGTGCAGGTTTGGGTGACAGGTCTGTCCTGCACCCGCCTCTCAGGTTCCAGTTCTGCTGGCTGACTGACGGCCTTCACGAAAGGCTGCCGGACATGCCCCGCGCCTACCCCGCTGAGTTCCGCGCCTGCGCCATCGCGTTGGCGCGGGCAGGAAAGAAGCGGAAGCAGACCGCCGTTGACCTCGAGCAGGGCCGGCAGGCCGACCGCGTTCGCCGTCTTCTCGCCCGGTTCCTGCTCGGGCAGATGCCCCAGCAGCCTGAGCGCTTCGCCGATCAAAGCGTCGACGAGGTCCGCGCGGGCTGCCCTCCGGTGCCTGCCCTTGAGGACCCCGGTGGCCTTCACCACCTCGCGTACGGCCGCTGCCCCTGCCGTACGTCTGCAGGTGAGGTCTGGGCATGTGCGTTGCCGCGTCATCTCCCACAGCGGTGCCTGCGAGAAGGCAGCCTTCAGCCCCAGCCCTTAATTGATTTCCTGCGCCATGAATAGCACTTCAGCGCCATACCCCTGGAAGGATGGCGACGGACTTTCGGCCCCTATTGCGCCCCGAGCTGGGGCGGACGTCCACTTCGGGCCATCATCAAGGCAAGCGGAGATGACTGTCTGCCGGTTGGCTCCTTGCCGTCGCCCGGATGTCCAGAGGCGAATCGTCTTGCAGTGACCTGTGCCACTCTGTCGAATCTTGACGGGGTCCATACAGGAAAGGCTGAATATCCCGCTTGGGCTCGTGATGAAATGGGGCTCGGCCCGAACGGATTCGGTGCGGACGCGTTACGCGTCGAAGGTGCAAGGAAAGTGGCAAGGTCATGGCAATTACTGGCTGCCCGTGAACTCTCGCATGTGAGCGACGACTTCCAGATCGAAGCAACGTGACGACGGCGACAACTCGCCCACCGTAAGAATCGGCCTGGAATCCCCCTGCTCCATCTGGTGTCTCATCTATTCAACTCTGCCGGTGCGACTCCCGGCATGGTCCCTGGCGATGCCATCAACGTCGTTGAACGGTATCCCTGTGTTGTGAAAGGCGTGTCTGATGTCCGGACTTGAGACGGGCGGCCGTGAACTGACGGCTGGGCAACTCGGTATCTGGCGCATCTGTCAATTGGATCCGCAGAACCCGCTGTTCAACATGGGCGAGTACCTAGAGATCAAGGGCGACCTGAAGCTGGAACTCCTGGTGACCGCTCTCCGGCAGGTCGTCGAGGTGAACGACTGCTACCACATCAGTTTCAGTGGCAGCGACGAACAGCCCTACCAGCATTTCACCGCACCCTCGGACTGGGCTCCGCACCTGCTTGACGTCAGCGCTGAGCCGGATCCCGAGAGGGCTGCTCTCGACTGGATGCGCGCGGACATGGACCGTCCGGTGGACCCGCGGCAGGGACCGCTGCACACACAGGCTGTGTTCACATTGGCCGACAACCGGTACTTCTGGTACCAGCGCGGTCACCACCTCATCGCCGACGGGTTGGCCGGTTCCAGCGTCGTGAAGCAGGTGGCCGACGCGTACAACGCGCTGCTGGCCGGATACACAGACACTGCGAAGGCTCCCGGTTCGTTCGTGGATCTCGTCGACGCGGACACGGCTTACCGGGAGTCGGGAGGCTGGGAAGCCGACCGGCAGTTCTGGCTCGACACCCTCGCCGGGCTGCCCCAGGCTCTGCTCGCACGGGAGCGGCGTTCGCCGTTGCCGTCGCGGTCGCGACGGCGACAGCTCCACGACGTCACCCCGTCGGATTCCGCGGCCGTCAAGGCGGCCGCGCGGCGCATGCGCACCAGCTTCTCGGGGCTGGCCATCACCGCCGCCGCGATATATCTGCACGCCAGGACCGGCGAGGAGGATGTCGTATTGGGCCTGCCGGTCTACGGCAGGACCGGCGCGCAGCAGCACCGGATCCCGGCGATGACGGCGAATATCGTGCCCATCCGGCTCCGGCTGAGCGCCGGCCAGACCGTCGGAGAGCTCGTCCGACAGGTGTCCACCACCGTCCGGCAGGCGCTGAAGCACCAGCGCTACCGGTACGAGGACATGCTGCGTGATCTCAACATGGTCGGACGCGGCGACCTGCACGCCTTGTCGATCAACATCATGTCCTTCGACTACGCCTCCCTCACATTCGGCGACTGTACGACCCAGGCTCATGCGTTGACCACAGTGCACTTCGACGACCTGGCGCTGTCCATCTACGACCGCTCCGCCGACGGCCGGGTCGAACTCGCCCTGAACGCCAACGGGGAGCGATTCGACGAACAGTCCGTCGGAGAGGACGTGGCCCGTTTCGGCGCCGTACTGCGGTGGCTGGGCAGCGCCGCGCCCGACGACCGGGTCGGCCGGGCGAGGATGATGGACGCCGCCGAGAGCGCGCACCTCCTCAGCTTGGGGGTCGGTGAGCAGACGCGGTCCGCGCAGACGACGATCGACGCCGTGTTCGCGGCGCGGGTCGTGGCTGCGCCGAACTCGGTCGCGGTCGTGTGCGAGGGCGCCGCGACGACCTTCGAGCAGATCAACGCCCGTGCCAACCGCCTCGCCAGAGTGCTGATCGACCGGGGTGTGGGACCCGAACGCCGGGTGGCGGTGCTGCTGGGCCGTTCGACACAGTGGGTGGTGTCGATGCTGGCCGTACTCAAGGCCGGTGGCGTGTGCGTGCCCGTCGACCCCACCTATCCCACCGAACGGGTGGCGTATCTGCTCGCCGACTGCCGGCCGGTGTGCGTGGTGACCGACGAGGAGTGCCGCCGATCGCTGCCCCGGACCGAGGCGGCGCCGACCGTGGTGCTGGATGGTCCGGCGACGACGGCGGAGATTGAAAGCCGCTCGGCTGCGGACCTCGCGCGCGGCGAACGGACGGGCCACGTGACGCCCGCTGCCGCGGCATACGTGGTCTATACGTCCGGTTCCACCGGCCGGCCCAAGGGCGTAGTCGTGGAACACCGCAATATCGTCAACCTCCTGCACCACCACCAGGCGCACTTCTCGGCGATGAGCGGCGAGTCCGTGCGCGTGGCACTGACCGCGGCACTGTCCTTCGACGCGGCCTGGGACGGCCTGCTGTGGCTGCTCGCGGGCCACGAACTGCACATGGTGTCCGACACGGTGCGGCGCGACCCGAACGAGCTCGTGAGTTACGTGCGAGAGCAGGGCATTGACGTCCTGGAGTCGACTCCGTCCTTCCTGGAGCAGTTGCTGTCGGCCGGACTGCTCTCGGGTGCCCGCACTCCGCGCATGGTGATCTCCGGTGGCGAGGCACTGCGTACCGGTCTGTGGGAGGCGCTGGGATCGACGCCGGGCGTGCAAGGCGTCAACGTCTACGGTCCGTCCGAGTGCACGGTGGACTCGGTCTGGACCGAGATCTCGGGCACCCGTCCGGTAATCGGCCGCCCGGTCGACAACGCCCAAGTGTTCGTACTGGACCGGTCCCTGCGACCTGTGCCCGCCGGGACGGCCGGCGAGCTGTACATCACGGGTGTACCGGTCGCCCGCGGCTACATCGGTCAGTCCGGCCTGACCGCGGAGCGTTTCGTGGCGTGCCCCTTCGGTACGCCCGGGGCACGCATGTACCGGTCCGGTGACCTGGCACGCTGGAGCGTGGACGGTGAGTTGGAGTTCCTCGGCCGGGCGGACGACCAGGTGAAGATCCGAGGCTTCCGCGTCGAGCCCGGCGAGATCGAGGCCGCTCTACGCGTCGATCCTTCCGTCGCCCAGGCCGCTGTCATGGTCCGCGAAGACATCCCGGGTGAGCAGCGGCTCGTCGGTTATGTCGTGCCCGCGCCCGACGCCGGCCACGTGGACGGCCCGGCACTGCGCGCGGCCCTCGCCGCCGCACTGCCCGAGCACCTGGTTCCCTCAGCTGTGGTGGTGCTGAGCGAGCTGCCCCTGAGCGCGAACGGAAAGACCGACAAGAGGGCGCTGCCTGCCCCCGATTGGGCAGCCACGCGGACCGTCCAGCGCGGGCCTGAAGATCCGCAGCAGGAAATCCTGTGCGGTATCTACGCCGACGTACTCCGCGTACCGAACGTAGGCATCGACGACAACTTCTTCGACCTGGGCGGACACTCACTGTCCGCCACCCGGCTCGTGAGCCGCATCCGGTCGGTGCTCGGGACAGAACTGACCGTCAGGTCGGTCTTCGAGGCGCCGACGGTGGCTGCCTTGGCCACACGCCTCACCGACATGGCCGGACGGGGCACCGTCCGCTCCGCCCCGGTCGCAAAGCAGCGGCCCGACCGACTGCCGCTGTCCTCCGCCCAACACCGCATGTGGCTCCTGGGCCGCGTGGCCGGCCCGAGCACGGCCTACAACATGCCTGCGGTGCTCCGACTCGTCGGACCGTTGGACGTAGCCGCACTGGCCACCGCGCTGGACGACGTGGTAGCCCACCACGAGGTCCTGCGCACGGTGTATCCCGAGGTCGACGGTGAGCCCGTCCAGCGCATTCTGCCGCCGCGCTCCGGCCAGGTTCCGGTGGTGGTCGAGGCCGTGGCCGACGGCGAACTGAGCGAAGCCGTCGCCGCCGCCACCATGCGCGTGTTCGACCTCGCGGAAGAACTCCCCATCCGCGCGACCGTTCTGCGCACGGGCCCTGAGGAGTCCGTACTGGTACTGCTGCTGCACCACATCGCCAGCGACGGCTGGTCCATGGGACTCCTCGCGCACGAAGTGTCGCGCGCGTACGAGTCCCGGCGCGAGGGCCGTTCGCCGCACTGGGAACCGCTGCCGGTGCAGTACGCCGACTATGCCTTGTGGCAGCAGACGTCAGGAGCCGTTGGGAGCGGCCTGGGTGATGGAGAGTCGAGCAGCCTCTCCTACTGGCGGGCCCAGTTGGCGGACCTGCCCGAGCAACTCGCACTGCCTGTGGACCGGCCGCGGCCAGTGATCTCCACCCACCGGGGCGGTTCAACCACTCTCGCGCTGGACGCCGATCTGCACGCACGGATTGTGCGGCTGGCGCGCGAACGCGGCGTGACGATCTTCATGGTTGTCCAGGCGGCGGTGGCCGCGCTGCTGTCGCGCCTGGGCGCGGGCGAGGACATTCCTCTGGGCACTCCGGTCGCTGGACGCACCGATGACGGACTGGACCGGTTGATCGGTCTCTTCGTCAACACAGTGGTGATCCGCAACGACCTCTCCGGCGACCCGACGTTCACGGAACTCGTCGAGCGGGTGCGCACCACTGCACTGGAGGCGGTCGTGCACCAAGAGGTGCCGTTCGAACGTCTGGTGGAGGACCTGGCGCCAGTCCGGTCCATGTCACGGCACCCGCTGTTCCAGATCATGGTCACCGTCGCCAATGTGCCCCGGCCGCAGCTCGAACTGTCCGGGCTCGACGTCGACCGGATGCCGCTCGACGAGGTGCCCGCCAAGTTCGACCTGGAATTCGAGTTCACTGAGACGTTCACGACGGACGGCGCGCCCGGTGGCATGACGGGGGAGATCACCTTCGCCCGCGACCTGCTCGACCCGGAGACCGCCCAGGACCTGGCGGCTCGGCTGCACCGGCTTCTCGTAGACGCCGTTACCGACCCGGACCAGCCCGTCAGCATGCTCGACGTGTTGTCTGGGGGTGAGCGGGCTCGGATTCTGGTGGAGTGGAATGACACGGATCGTCTGGTGTCTGCTGCCACTTTGCCGGGGTTGTTCGAGGCGCAGGTTGTGCGTTCGCCCGAAGCTGCTGCGGTGGTGTTCGAGGGTGTCGGGCTGTCGTATGCGGAGTTGAATGCTCGTGCCAACCGGCTGGCTCGGGTGCTGGTGGATCGAGGTGTGGGACCGGAGAGTGTCGTCGCGGTCATGCTGGACCGGGGCGTGGATCTGGTGGTGGCACTGCTTGCGGTGTTGAAGGCGGGCGGCGCCTATCTGCCGGTCGATCCCGGGTATCCGGACGAGCGGATCGCGCAGCTGCTCGACGAGGCCGGGCCGGTGTGTGTGCTGACGGATCGCGCGCGGTCCGCGCGGGTCCTGGCGGCTGGCCGACGGGAGACGGTGGCAGTCGACGATGCCGATTTCGTGCGGGTGCTGGAAGCCGCGTCGGTTGCGGATCTGACTGACGGAGATCGTCGTGGCAGGCTTTTGCCTGGGCATCCGGCGTATGTGATGTTCACGTCGGGTTCGACGGGGCGTCCCAAGGGCGTGGTCGTTGCGCACGAGGGCGTGGTGAACCGGCTGGCATGGATGCAGGAGATGTGTCCGATCAACGCGTCGGACCGGGTGCTCCAGAAAACACCGTTCGGTTTCGATGTGTCGGTGTGGGAGTTCTTCTGGCCATTGCTGGAAGGTGCCACGCTGGTCGTCGCCCGACCCGACGGGCACCGTGATCCGGCCTACCTCGCCGAACTGATCTCACGCGAACAGATCACGGTCACCCACTTCGTTCCCTCGATGCTGCGCGTGTTCCTCACCGAGCCTGCCGCCGCCAACTGTGGAGGGTTGCGCGCGGTGGTGTGCAGTGGCGAGGCATTGCCGGCCGAACTGGCTGCTCGGTTCGGGGCAGTGTTGCCGGGGGTGCCGCTGCACAACCTGTACGGGCCGACGGAAGCATCGGTCGACGTCACGGCATGGACCTGCAACACAGACACAGACACAGACGCGGACGCGGACGCGGTCGCGGTCGCGGTCGCGGTCGCGGGCATGGTGACCGTGCCGATCGGCCGACCGGTATGGAACACGCAGGTGTATGTGCTGGATGCTGCTCTGCGGCCGGTGGTGCCCGGCGTCCCGGGAGAGCTGTACCTGGCCGGAGTCCAGCTCGCCCGCGGCTACCTCGGCCGCCGAAGCCTGACCGCGGAACGGTTCGTTGCGTGCCCCTACGGCAGGGCGAGTGAGCGCATGTACCGCACCGGCGACCTGGTCCGATGGAACCCCGAAGGCGTGCTCGAGTTCCTGGGCCGCACGGACGACCAGGTCAAGATCCGTGGCCAGCGAGTCGAACTCGGAGAGATCGAAGCAGCCCTGCTCGCTGACTCCTCCGTTGCCCAAGCCGCGGTCGTAGTCCGAGAAGGCACCCCAGGCGACCAACGCCTCACCGGATACATCGTGCCCGCCGCAAACACCAACACGATCGACACGCCTGCTCTCCTGCACAGCCTGCACTCTGTCCTCCCCGACCACATGGTGCCCTCCGTCGTCATGGAGCTCGACGGGCTTCCCGTGACCCGGAACGGCAAGCTCGACCGGGCAGCGCTGCCTGCGCCGACACGCGTCCATTCCGCCGACGGCCGAGGGCCGTCGAACCCGCGGGAAGAACTGCTGTGCTCGGCATTCGCCGAGGTACTGGGCGTACCGGCCGTCGGCGTGGACGACAACTTCTTCGAACTCGGCGGCCACTCGCTGCTGGCAGTGCGACTCGCTGACCGGCTGCGCGACCAAGGGGTCACAGTCGATGTGCGATCCCTGTTCACGCACCCCACCGTCGCCGGCCTGGCACGTTCGGTCGGAGAAGCCTCGGTGCCCGTCCCGGCCAATCTGATCCCAGTCGGAACGTCCCGCATCACCGCGGACATGCTTCCGCTGGTCGACCTGAGCACTGCAGAGATCAACCGGATCTGCGAGGCGGTTCCAGGGGGCGCTGCGAACATCGCGGACATCTACCCGCTGGCACCGCTGCAGCAGGGGATCATGTTCCATCACGCCATGGCCGACGGGGTCCACGACGCGTACGTGCTCCCGGTCGTCATGGAGTTCGACTTCCCGACGCGCCTCACGGATTTCCGCATGGCACTGCAGCATGTGGTGGACCGGCACGACATCTTGCGCACTGCGATCGTGTCCACCGGACTTCGCGAGCCGGTTCAGGTCGTGCTTCGGCAGGCCGAGATACCGGTCGCCGACCTGCCGCCAGGCACTACCACCGTCGACATGGATGGCCTCACGGCCGAGCAGATCATCGCCGCTTGCCCGTCGTGGATGGACATTGGCCAGGCACCGATGCTGCGCCTGTGGGTGGCGACGGAGCAGGAGCGGACCATCGCGCTGTTGCAGGTGCATCACCTGGTGCAGGATCACGCCGGACTGGAAATCGTGCTCGCCGAGGTGCGGGCCGTTCTGGCCGGACAGCAGGATGAACTGCCCACCCCCAGGCCGTTCCGAGACTTCGTGGCGCAGGCACTGCTCGGCACGCCGCACTCGGAGCACCTCCGCTACTTCACCGAACTGTTGGGCGACGTGACCGAGCCGACCGCCCCGCTCGGAGTGCTGGACGTGCTCGGCGACGGTACCGGCACCGCCCACGGATCGCTCAAGCTGCCGGGGGGCTTGGCTGCACGGCTGCGCACACAGGCACGCCGCTACGGTGTGAGCCCCGCAACCGTGTTCCACGTCGTATGGGCGCGAGTCGTCGCCGCTCTCTCCGGCCGGGACGACGTCGTGTTCGGAACCGTTCTCTTGGGACGGATGAACGCGGGTGCCGGAGCCGACCGCACCCCAGGCCTGTTCATCAACACCCTGCCGGTTCGACAGGCCCATGTCGGCTGCACGGTCACCCAGGCCCTGCACGCGATGCGCGGCCGGCTGGCCGACCTGGTGGCCCACGAGCACGCACCCTTGTCCCTGGCACAGCAGGCTTCCGGGGTCCTGGCTCAAACGCCCTTGTTCACCTCCCTGCTGAACTACCGGCACACCGGCGGTGCGACGCTGCGTGAAGACGCCGGCCTACCCGGTGTCACCGTGGTCCACAGCCGCGAGTACACCAACTATCCCGTCACCGTCTCCATCGACGACACCGGTACCGGCTTCCTGGTCGATGCCCGCACATCCCCGGAGATCGATCCCGCGCAACTGTGCTCATGGGTCCACGGCGTGACCGCCGCGTTGGTGACCGCTCTGGAGAACACCCCTGACCTTCCGCTGGCCCACATCGAGCTGCTGGACGCAGCAGGTCACGCCAGCTTGCTCGCGGCAGGGACCGGCCCGCTGGTTGACGTACCCGTCGCTACGTTGCCGGGGTTGTTTGAGGCTCAGGTTGTGCGTTCGCCTGAAGCTGCTGCTGTGGTGTTCGAGGGTGTCGGGCTGTCGTATGCGGAGTTGAATGCTCGTGCCAACCGGCTCGCTCGGGTGCTGGTGGATCGGGGCGTGGGACCGGAGAGTGTCGTCGCGGTCATGCTGGACCGTGGCATTGATCTGGTGGTGGCACTGCTTGCGGTGTTGAAGGCGGGTGGCGCCTATCTGCCGGTCGATCCCGGGTACCCGCGGGAGCGTGTTGAGGGTCTGCTGGCGGATGCGGAACCGGTGTGTGTGGTGACGGCTGCTTCTGTGGGTGGATGGTTGCCCTCGGCCGTGGTCCTCGACGCTCCGGAAACGGTGGCGACGGTGGCGTGCGCGAGTTCGGGGGATCTGGCCGGTCGTGGTGTGCTGCCTGGCAATCCGGCGTATGTGATGTTCACGTCGGGTTCGACGGGACAACCCAAGGGCGTGGTCGTCGCACACGAGGGCATCGTGAACCGGCTGGCATGGATGCAGGAAATGTGTCCGATCAACGCGTCGGACCAGGTACTCCAGAAGACACCGTTCGGTTTCGATGTGTCGGTGTGGGAGTTCTTCTGGCCATTGCTGGAAGGTGCCACGCTGGTCGTCGCCCGACCCGACGGGCACCGTGATCCGGCCTACCTCGCCGAACTCATCTCACGCGAACAGATCACGGTCACCCACTTCGTTCCCTCGATGCTGCGCGTGTTCCTCACCGAGCCTGCCGCCGCCAACTGTGGAGGGCTACGTGCGGTGGTGTGCAGTGGCGAGGCATTGCCGGCCGAACTGGCTGCCCGGTTCGGCACAGTGTTGCCGGGAGTGCCGCTGCACAACCTGTACGGCCCGACAGAAGCATCCGTCGACGTCACGGCATGGACCTGCAACACAGACACAGACACAGGCACGGGCGTGGACGCGGTCGCAGGCATGGTGACCGTGCCCATCGGCCGACCAGTATGGAACACACAGGTCTACGTCCTCGACGCCGCTCTGCGACCGGCGATACCCGGCGTCCCGGGAGAGCTGTACCTGGCCGGTGTCCAGCTCGCCCGCGGCTATCTGGGGCGCAGAGGGTTGACGGCGGAGCGGTTCGTGGCCTGTCCCTACGGCGGGGCGGGTGAGCGGATGTACCGCACCGGGGACCTGGTCCGATGGAACTCCGAGGGCGTCCTGGAGTTCCTGGGCCGCACCGATGACCAGGTCAAGATCCGCGGCCAGCGGATCGAGCTGGGTGAGATCGAAGCAGCCCTGCTCGCTGACTCCTCCGTTGCCCAAGCCGCGGTCATAGTCCGAGAAGACACCCCAGGCGACCAACGCCTCACCGGATACATCGTGCCCGCCACAGACACCCACACGATCGACACGACAGCCCTACGTTCCGGACTGCAGCGCGTACTGCCCGAACACATGGTGCCCTCCGCGCTCATCCAGCTCGGTGAGCTACCGCTGTCAGTCAACGGCAAACTCGACCGACGCGCCCTACCCGCCCCTGCCACGCGCACTTCGGACGTGCCCGGCGGGCGGCCCTCGACCCAAAGAGAGCGGGACATCGCTGCCGCCTTCGCCGAAGTCCTGGGCGTACCCGAGGTCGGCATGGACGACAACTTCTTCGAACTCGGCGGCCACTCCCTCCTGGCACTGCGGCTGGTTGAACAACTGCGTGCTCAAGGCATCCCGGTGGATGTCCGTACCATCTTCGCGCAGGCCACGGTGGCCAGGCTCGCTGAGGCGGCCGGGTCGGACGAGGTGGCGGTGCCGGCGAACCGGATTCCCGAGGGCGCCCGCGCGATCACTCCGGAGATGCTGACCCTGGTGGAGCTCAGCTGCGAGCAGATCGAGCAGATCGCCGCCGGCGTACCGGGCGGTGCGGCCAATATCGCGGACATCTACCCGCTGTCGCCACTGCAGGAAGGCATTCTCTTCCACCACCTGCTCGACCGAGGCGACCACGACGTCTACGTGCAGCCCGCAGTACTGCGCTTCGACTCGGCCGAGCGCTGGGAAGCCTTCCATGCGGCCTTGCAGGCCGTAGTCGATCGGCACAACACCCTGCGCACCGCGATCCACTGGCAGGGTCTGGACGAGCCTGTGCAGGTCGTGCTGCGCACGGGCACCGTTCCCGTGGCCACCGTGGATGTGCCTGCGGGCGAGGACGTGCTGACCGGACTTCTGGCGGCCGGTCCGTCCACCATGGACGTCACCGTTGCGCCTATGGTTCGGCTGTCGGTCGCAAAGGAAGCCGACGGCGCTGTTCTGGCTGCCGTCCGAGTGCACCACCTGGTGCAGGACCACACCGCCCTCGATGTCCTGCTGAACGAGGTCCGGGCCTTCGTGCTCGGACGCCAGGAGGAACTTCCGCAGCCGGTGCCGTATCGGGAGTTCGTCGGACAGGCCCGGCTCCGGGTACCGGCTGAGCAGCACACCCGTTACTTCACCGACCTGTTGGGCGACGTAACCGAGCCGACCGCGCCATTCGGGGTGCTCGATGTGCTGGGCGACGGCCGTGACACGGCCGAATCGTCATTGGCGGTGACAGCAGACCTGGCTGCACGACTCCGGGACCAGTCCCGCAGGCTCGGCGTGACCACAGCGACCGTCTTCCATGTGGTGTGGGCCAGGGTGACCTCGGCGCTGGCCGGCCGCGACGACGTCGTGTTCGGCACTGTCCTTTTCGGCCGTGCTCACGGCGGATCGGACCGGGTGCCGGGACTATTCATCAACACGCTGCCTGTGAGGCAGCCGACGGGCGAGTTGCCGGTGATCGACGCCGTGTACGCGATGCGCGACCAACTGGCCGAGTTGATGGTGCATGAGCACGCCCCGCTGTCGCTGGCACAGCGCGCCAGTGGTGTACCGGCGGGCACCCCACTGTTCACTTCGCTACTCAACTACCGCCAGGTATCCGGCAGCGAGGGTGGGCTCACCGTCGGGTTGGAGGGTGTGCAGGTGGTGCACGCACGCGACGCCAACAACTATCCGCTGATGCTGTCGGTGAACGACACCGGAGACGACTTCCTGCTCATGATCAACGCGGCGGGATCCATCGACGCGCACTCGGTGGGTGCCATGACGCACACCGCGCTGCAAGAAGTGGTTGCCGCGCTGGAGAGCGACGACCCTGCCCTCCTCGGCCGATTGGACGTGTTGTCTGGGGGTGAGCGGGCTCGGATTCTGGTGGAGTGGAATGACACGGATCGTCTGGTGTCTGCTGCCACTTTGCCGGGGTTGTTCGAGGCGCAGGTTGTGCGTTCGCCCGAAGCTGCTGCGGTGGTGTTCGAGGGTGTCGGGCTGTCGTATGCGGAGTTGAATGCTCGTGCCAACCGGCTGGCTCGGGTGCTGGTGGATCGGGGCGTAGGCCCGGAGAGTGTCGTCGCGGTCATGCTGGACCGGGGCGTGGATCTGGTAGTGGCACTGCTTGCGGTGTTGAAGGCGGGTGGCGCCTATCTCCCGGTCAATCCCGGGTATCCGCGGAAGCGTGTTGAGGGTCTGCTGGCGGATGCGGAGCCGGTGTGTGTGGTGACGGCTGCTTCTGTGGGTGGATGGTTGCCCTCGGCGGTGGTACTCGACGCTCCGGAAACGGTGGCGACGGTGGCGTGCGCGAGTTCGGGGGATCTGGCCGGTCGTGGTGTGCTGCCTGGCAATCCGGCGTATGTGATGTTCACGTCGGGTTCGACGGGGCGTCCCAAGGGCGTGGTCGTCGCACACGAGGGCGTGGTGAACCGGCTGGCATGGATGCAGGAGATGTGTCCGATCGACGCGTCGGACCGGGTGCTCCAGAAGACGCCGTTCGGTTTCGATGTGTCGGTGTGGGAGTTCTTCTGGCCGTTGCTGGAGGGTGCCACGCTGGTCGTCGCCCGACCCGACGGGCATCGTGATCCGGCCTACCTCGCGAAACTCATCTCACGCGAACAGATCACGGTCACCCACTTCGTTCCCTCGATGCTGCGCGTGTTCCTCACCGAGCCTGCCGCCGCCGATTGTGGAGGGCTACGTGCGGTGGTGTGCAGTGGCGAGGCATTGCCGGCCGAACTGGCTGCCCGGTTCGGCGCAGTGTTGCCGGGGGTGCCGCTGCACAACCTGTACGGGCCGACAGAAGCATCGGTCGACGTCACGGCATGGCCGTGCAAGACGGGCGCGGACACGGTCGCGGGCATGGTGACCGTGCCGATCGGTCGACCGGTGTGGAACACGCAGGTCTACGTCCTCGACGCCGCTCTGCGGCCGGTGATACCCGGCGTCCCGGGAGAGCTGTACCTGGCCGGCGTCCAGCTCGCCCGCGGCTACCTCGGCCGCCGAAGCCTGACCGCGGAACGGTTCGTGGCCAGTCCCTACGGCCCTGCCGGTGAGCGCATGTACCGCACCGGGGACCTGGTCCGATGGAACTCCGAGGGCGTCCTGGAGTTCCTGGGCCGCACGGACGACCAGGTCAAGATCCGTGGCCAGCGAGTCGAACTCGGAGAGATCGAAGCAGCCCTGCTCGCTGACTCCTCCGTTGCCCAAGCCGCGGTCATAGTCCGAGAAGGCACCCCAGGCGACCAACGCCTCACCGGATACATCGTGCCCGCCACAGACACCCACACGATCGACACGACAGCCCTACGTTCCGGACTGCAGCGCGTACTGCCCGAACACATGGTGCCCTCCGCGCTCATCCAGCTCGGTGAACTGCCACTGTCAGTCAACGGCAAACTCGACCGACGCGCCCTACCCGCCCCTGCCGCACGCACTACGGAAATGTCCGGCGCGCGGCCCTCGACACAAAGAGAGCGGGACATCGCTGCCGCCTTCGCCGAAGTCCTGGGCGTACCCGAGGTCGGCGTGGACGACAACTTCTTCGAACTCGGCGGCCACTCCCTCCTCGCCGTACAACTGGTCGAACGGCTGCGCATCCGCGGCCTGTCTGTCGATGTGCGGACGCTGTTCGCCCGGCCGACGGTCGCCGGACTCGCAGCCGCGACCGGTCGCGATGAGGTCGTCGTACCTCCCAACCGCATTCCTGAGAACGCGCAGTCGATCACGCCGGACATGCTGCCGCTGATCGACTTGGACGTTATCGACATCGAGCGGATCGTCGCCGCAGTCCCGGGTGGCGTGGGGAACGTTGCCGACATCTATCCGCTGGCCCCCTTGCAGGAAGGCATCTTCTTCCATCACCTGATGACCATGGGCGGTAGCGACGTATATGTCCAGCCGGTCGTGTTGGCCTTCGATGCGCGGGCGCGAGTCGACCAGTTCCTCAAGGCGCTGCAAGACGTGGTGGACCGGCACGACATTCTCCGCACCGCGATTGTCCAGCTCCGCTCTGGTGACCCGGTGCAGGTCGTGCTCCGACACGCGCAGGTGCCGGTGAGCACCGTCGATGTGCCGGCCACAGCGGACGCGCTCGACTACTTGCTGGCCGTGGGCGGAGCGACAATGGATCTCGGCCGCGCGCCGCTGGTCCATGCGCAAATCGCCAGTACGCCGGACAGTGGTCGGACACTCGTCCTGTTGCGGGTCCACCACCTCGTCCAGGACCACACCGCGTTGGACACGGTGCTGGGTGAGATCCGGGCCATCCTGGCCGGTCAGCAGGACCGACTGCCCGCGCCATTGCCCTTCCGGGACTTCGTGGCGCAGGCACGGCTCCGGGTGTCCCGCGAGGAACACGAGCGCTATTTCACCGAACTGCTCGGTGATGTGACCGAACCGACGGCCCCGCTCGGCGTATTGGATGTCATCGGCGACGACGTAGATGTAGCGGAGTCAACGATGCCTTTGCCGGCGACGGTGGCCGTTCGGCTGCGGAATCAGGCGCGTCGCTTCGGGACCACGCCCGCCGCAATCTGCCACGTCGGGTGGGCCAGGGCCACCGCAGCGCTGTCCGGGAGGACCGATGTCGTCTTCGGCACCGTGCTGTTCGGTCGGATGGGAGCCGGATCTGGTGCGGACCGCGTGCCGGGCCTGTTCATCAACACACTCCCGGTTCGGCTGCCGACCGGCGAGCTGACGGTGGCGGGCGCGGTACTTGCGATGCGCGACCAGTTGGCCGAACTGATGGTGCATGAGCACGCTCCGCTGTCTGTCGCACAGCAGTGCAGTGGAGTTCCGGTCCGGACGCCTCTGTTCACCTCGTTGCTCAACTACCGACACAGCGACGCGGACCACGCCAACAGTGCTGTGACAGACGGCATAGACGTACTGCATGCGCGAGACGTCACCAACTACCCCGTAGCGGTGTCGGTGGACGACACCGGTGTCGGATACACGATCAAGGCCCAAGCCAGAGGCGGGATCGACGCCGAGTCGGTGGCTGGATGGTTTGCCACCGCCCTGGAGGGTGTCCTCACCGCCCTGGAGACGGCATCGGACACACCGCTGAGTTCGGTCGAGGTAATGACGCAGGCGCAGCGTCGCCAGACTCTGGTTCATTGGAATGACACGGATCGTCTGGTGTCTGCTGCCACTTTGCCGGGGTTGTTCGAGGCGCAGGTTGTGCGTTCGCCCGAAGCTGCTGCGGTGGTGTTCGAGGGTGTCGGGCTGTCGTATGCGGAGTTGAATGCTCGTGCCAACCGGCTGGCTCGGGTGCTGGTGGATCGGGGCGTGGGACCGGAGAGTGTCGTCGCGGTCATGCTGGACCGGGGCGTGGATCTGGTGGTGGCACTGCTTGCGGTGTTGAAGGCGGGCGGCGCCTATCTGCCGGTCGATCCCGGGTATCCGGACGAGCGGATCGCGCAGCTGCTCGACGAGGCCGGGCCGGTGTGTGTGCTGACGGATCGCGCGCGGTCCGCGCGGGTCCTGGCGGCTGGCCGACGGGAGACGGTGGCAGTCGACGATGCCGATTTCGTGCGGGTGCTGGAAGCCGCGTCGGTTGCGGATCTGACTGACGGAGATCGTCGTGGCAGGCTTTTGCCTGGGCATCCGGCGTATGTGATGTTCACGTCGGGTTCGACGGGGCGTCCCAAGGGCGTGGTCGTTGCGCACGAGGGCGTGGTGAACCGGCTGGCATGGATGCAGGAGATGTGTCCGATCAACGCGTCGGACCGGGTGCTCCAGAAAACACCGTTCGGTTTCGATGTGTCGGTGTGGGAGTTCTTCTGGCCATTGCTGGAAGGTGCCACGCTGGTCGTCGCCCGACCCGACGGGCACCGTGATCCGACCTACCTCGCGAAACTCATCTCACGCGACCAGATCACGGTCACCCACTTCGTTCCCTCGATGCTGCGCGTGTTCCTCACCGAGCCTGCCGCCGCCGATTGTGGAGGGCTACGTGCGGTGGTGTGCAGTGGCGAGGCATTGCCGGCCGAACTGGCCGAACGCTTCCGGGACGTACTGCCCGAAGTGCCGCTGCACAACCTGTACGGGCCGACAGAAGCATCGATCGACGTCACGGCATGGACCTGCAACACAGACACAGACACGGACATGGACACGGTCGCGGGCATGGTGACCGTGCCGATCGGCCGTCCGGTATGGAACACACAGATGTATGTGCTCGATGCAGCTCTGCGGCCGGTGGTGCCCGGCGTCCCGGGAGAGCTGTACCTGGCCGGAGTCCAGCTCGCCCGCGGCTACCTCGGCCGCCGAAGCCTGACCGCGGAACGGTTCGTTGCGTGCCCCTACGGCAGGGCGAGTGAGCGCATGTACCGCACCGGCGACCTGGTCCGATGGAACCCCGAAGGCGTGCTCGAGTTCCTGGGCCGCACGGACGACCAGGTCAAGATCCGTGGCCAGCGAGTCGAACTCGGAGAGATCGAAGCAGCCCTGCTCGCTGACTCCTCCGTTGCCCAAGCCGCGGTCGTAGTCCGAGAAGGCACCCCAGGCGACCAACGCCTCACCGGATACATCGTGCCCGCCACAGACACCAACACGATCGACACGACAGCCCTGCGTACGGGACTGCAGCATGTACTGCCCGAACACATGGTGCCCTCCACGCTCATCCAGCTCGGTGAACTGCCACTGTCCATCAACGGCAAACTCGACCGACGCGCCCTACCCGCCCCCGAGATGCGTTCAGCCAGTGTGAGACGTGGACCATCCACGCCACAGGAGAAGGCACTCTGCGCCGTCTTCGCCGAAGTCCTCGGCATTCCAGACGTCGGCGTGGACGACAACTTCTTCGAACTCGGCGGCCACTCCCTGCTGGCCACACGTCTAGTCGGGTGCATCCGCACCGAACTCGGCGCGGAGGTACCGATCGCGGCGGTGTTCGAGGCGCCGACCGTCGCCGGACTGGTCCGCCTGCTCGGCCAGCCTGCACCCGTCCGGCCTGCGCTGCGGGCTCGGGCCCGGCGCGCGGAGGACAGCGAGTGACCAGAAGCCTCGACGAAGTCGGCACAGAAGTGAACAAGATCGAAATCACTGTCGGGCACACACAGGCTGCCCACGGGATTGTGGAGCACGCATGATTCCCTTGTCGTACGCCCAGCAGCGGCTTTGGTTCCTCAGTGAGCTCGGAGAGGCAGACGCCGCCTATCACATCTGCCTCGCGGTCCGCCTGCGTGGCGCCCTTGACCGCCCGGCCCTCAGCGCGGCGTTCCGCGATGTCCTGGTCCGGCACGAGGTGCTGCGCACCGTCATCCCCGTTTCCGACGGTGTACCCCGTCAGCGGATCCTGCCCATCGACTCGGTCGAGTTCGACCTGTCGACCCAGCAGGTCGGCGCCGACGAGGTGCACTCCGCGGCAACCGCGGCCGCTCGCGCCCCGTTCCAACTGAGTGTCGAGGTGCCCCTGCGTGCCCGGCTGCTCGTGGTCGGCCCGCATGAACACGTGCTGGTGGTAGTGATCCATCACATCGCGGCCGACGGCTGGTCGCTGGCGCCGCTCGCGGAAGACATTGCGACCGCGTACTCGGCGCGACTGCGAGGCCAGGAACCCGACTGGGCGCCGCTGCCGGTGCAGTACGCCGACTACACACTGTGGCAGAAGGAACTGCTGGGCGCGGACGACGACCCGGACAGCGTGTTCAGCCGGCAGCTCGCCCACTGGCGTGAAACGCTCGCCGACCTCCCGGCCGAGCTGACGCTGCCCACCGACCGGGCACGCCCCGACGTGGCCTCGCACGAGGGTGCCGACGTCGGCCTGCACATCGACGCCGATCTGCATCGCCAACTGGTCGAGCTGGCACGATCCCGGGGTGCGACCACGCACATGGTGCTGCAGGCCGCGCTGGCCGCGTTGCTGTCCCGGCTGGGTGCGGGCACGGACATCCCGATCGGCGTTCCGATCGCGGGGCGGACCGACGAGGCCCTCCACCGTGCTGTGGGCATGTTCGTCAACACCCTGGTCAGCCGCACCGACGTCAGCGGTGACCCGAGCTTCGTCGCGCTGCTCGACCGCGTCCGCGGCTCGCTCATCCGCGCGTACAGCAACCAGGACATACCCTTCGAGCGCCTGGTCGAGGTGCTCGCCCCGACCCGCTCCACCGGTCGGCATCCGTTGTTCCAGGTCGCGCTGGTGCTGCAGAACACCTCTGCCGCCGTGCTGAACCTGCCCGGTCTGACGACAGAACCGCTGGCGGTCGGCGAAGCCGCGGCCAAGTTTGACCTGTCCCTGGAGCTGGCCGAGGAGTTCGACACCGCTGGGCACCCGGCCGGTATCCGCGGATCGCTCACCTACGCCACCGATCTGTTCGGACCCGGCACAGCGCGGTCCATCGCGGACCGGTTCGTGTTGATGCTGCGTGGCGCTCTCGCCCGGCCGGACGTGCCTGTCAGTGCTGTCGAGATCCTGGACGCGGCCGAGCGCCACCAGTTGCTGATAGAGAACAACGACACGGGTGAGCGGCCGGCAGCGGCCACGGTGCATGAGTTGTTCGAGGCCAAGGCCGCACTCATGCCGCTTCACCCCGCGCTTGTCGACGACGGCCACAGGCTCACCTACGAGGAAGTGAACGAGCGGGCGAATCGACTGGCCCGGTTGCTCGTGACGCAGGGTGTGGGACCTGACCGTCTGGTCGGGGTGCTGATGGAGCGGTCCACGGATCTGGTGATCGCGCTGCTGGCCATTCTCAAGGCAGGCGGCGCCTACTTGCCGATCGACCCGGCATACCCGGACGAGCGCGTGCACGCCATGCTGGCCGACGCCGCGCCGGTGTGTGTGATCGGTGACAACACCCTGCGGGAGCGGCCGCTCACCGGGCAGCGCATCATCCTGGTGCACGCAAGCGAGACAGTCGCCGAACTGCGCGACCGGGCCGCCACGAACCTGACGGCGGCCGAGCGCCTCGGGTCTGTGCTGCCCGGGCACCCCGCGTACGCCGTCTACACCTCTGGTTCCACGGGACGGCCCAAGGGTGTCCTCGTCCCGCATGCCGCGGTGGATCGGCTGGTCCGTCAGGGTGGCTATGTCACACCTGGCCCTGACGATGTGATCGGGCAGCTGGCCTCGGTGTCCTTCGACGCCGCCACGTTCGAGATCTGGGGCGCCCTGCTCAACGGGGCCACGCTGGCTGTCGCGCCCTCCGGCGTACTCGACGCCGCAGCGCTGCGCGGCTTCATCTCGGCGCACGGCGTCAGCGTGCTGTGGCTGACAGCGGGCCTGTTCCACTACGTGGTCGACGCGGACGTGAAGGCGCTGCGGGGCTTGCGAGTGCTGCTGACCGGCGGTGACGTGCTGTCTCCGCACCGCTGCCGCACACTGCTGCGGGAACTGCCTGGAGTGCGGCTCGTCAATGGGTACGGCCCGACGGAGAACACCACCTTCAGCGCCACCCATGACATCCGCGCCACCGACGCGGACTCCGGCCGTCCTGTGCCCATCGGCGGCCCGATCAGCGGCACCCGGGTCTACGTGCTGGATGCAGCGCTGCGTCCGGTACCCGTCGGCACGCCCGGAGAACTCTACGTCGCGGGCAGTGGACTGGCCCTGGGATACCTGAACCGCCCCGCGCTCACCGCAGAGCGCTTCGTGGCCTGTCCCTTCGATGGTGCCGGGAAGCGGATGTACCGGAGTGGGGACCTGGTCCGGTGGAGTCCCGAGGGAGTGCTGGAATTCCTCGGTCGCACGGACGACCAGGTGAAGATCCGCGGCTTCCGTGTCGAGCTGGGTGAGGTCGAAGCCGCCCTGCTGGCACATCCCGCGGTCGCCCAGGCCGCTGCGGTCGTTCGTGCGGACCCCGCGGGAGGTCAGCACCTCGTCGGCTATGTGGTGCCCGTCGCGGGCGCCGACGCCACGGATGTCCGCGCGTATCTGCGGGACCGGGTGCCGGAATACCTGGTGCCCTCCGCGGTCGTCGTGCTGGACGAGCTGCCGCTGACGGCCAACGGCAAGCTGGACCGCGGGAAACTGCCCGCGCCTCGGACGACCACCCCGTCCGGTGCCGGCCGGAAGCCGTCAACTCAGCGCGAGGCGGACCTGTGCGAGGTGTTCGCGGCCATCCTCGCTCTGCCCGAGGTCGGCGTGGACGACAACTTCTTCGAACTGGGCGGCCACTCGCTACTGGCCACGCGGCTGGCCAGCAGGATCCGGACGACGCTCGGCATCGAGGTCCCGATTCGCGCGGTCTTCGATGCGCCCACGGCGGCGGGACTGGCCGCCAGGCTCGGCACCGAGGACACCACGCGGTCGGCGCCGGCACCTCAAGAGCGTCCAGCCGTGCTGCCGCTGTCGTACGCGCAGCAGCGGCTGTGGTTCCTCGGCGAGCTCGACGGGCCCGGTACGACCTACAACATCCCCATCGTGCTGCGGCTGACGGGCGCTCTGGTGCCCGAGATGCTCGACGCGGCGCTCGCGGACGTGGTCGCCCGGCACGAAGTCCTGCGTACCGTGTACCGCGTCGCGGACGGAGAGCCGTACCAGCACATCCTTCCTCCGCACAGCGCCACTGACGGCGTCTCCGTGCGTGACATCGCCGCCACCGACCTGCCCGCCGCTGTCACGGCCGCCGCCGAGCACGTGTTCGACCTGACCACGGACATACCGATTCACCTGCGGCTGCTGCGAGTCGCCGCGGACGACTACGTGCTGGTGCTCGTCATCCACCACATCGCGGGTGACGGCTGGTCGCTGGGCCCGCTGGCCCGTGCCCTCTCGCAGGCGTACGCCGCCCGCCGCGCGGGCCACGCGCCGCGGTGGGAACCGTTGCCCCTGCAGTACGCCGACTACACCCTCTGGCAGAGGGACCACCTCGGCGACCTGGACGATCCCGCGAGCGTGCTCTCCGCCCAACTGGGTTTCTGGCGGTCGCAACTCGTCGGCCTGCCCGAGGAGATCGCACTACCTGCTGACCGGCCCCGCCCGCTGTCCTCGTCGCACCGGGGCGGTTCGATCCCGCTCCGACTGGACCCCGTGCTCCACGCCTCGGTGACGCGGTTGGCCCGCGCCCACGACGTGACCGTGTTCATGGTGCTCCAGGGCGCACTCGCCGCCGTGCTGTCCCGGCTCGGCGCGGGCACCGACATCCCGATCGGCACACCGATCGCCGGCCGTACCGATGATGCGCTGGAAGACCTCGTCGGGTTCTTCGTCAACACGCTCGTGCTGCGCACCGACCTGTCCGGCGATCCCGGCTTCAGCCAGGTGCTGAGCCGGGTCCGCGACACCGGTCTGGCCGCCTTCGCGCACCAGGACCTCCCCTTCGAGCGGCTGGTGGAGGACCTTGCCCCCACCCGGTCGACTGCCCGCCACCCGCTGTTCCAGGTGATGCTCGCGGTGCGCGGCCTCACCTCGCCCGTGCTGGATCTGCCCGGCATCGCGGTCGGCCCGGCCGGGACGGCGCCCAGTACCGCGAAGTTCGACCTCGATTTCGACCTCGCCGAGACCTTCGACGCGGACGGGGCGCCCGCCGGCATTCATGGGGAACTCACCTATGCGCTGGACCTGTTCGACCAGCCGACGGCCCAGGGCTTCTGCGAGCGCTTCCGGCGCCTTCTGGCCGACGCGGCGAACCGGCCCGACCTGCCGATCAGTAGCCTGGAAGTCCTGGACGAAGCCGAACGTCGCCGGCTGGTCGACGGCTGGCACACCACGACTCGGACTCTTCCGCAAGCCACGGTGCCGGATCTGCTCCAGGCACAGACGACGCGCACACCGGACGCCACCGCCGTGGTGTTCGGAGACGTCAGCGTGACCTTCCGACAGCTCAACTCCCGTGCGAACAAGCTCGCGCGACTGCTGGTGGAGCAAGGCGTCGGGCCGGAGGACCTGGTCGGGGTGCTCCTCGACCGGTCCGATGCCGTGATCGTGGCACTGCTGGCCGTACTGAAGGCAGGTGGCGTATGCCTGCCGATCGACCCGGACTACCCGGACGAACGCATCGCGTATCTGATCGAGGACGCACAGCCCGTCCGCGTACTCACCACCGAAGCATGGCAGTCCCGGGTCTCTTCAGCCCTTGCGCTCGACGCGCCCTGCACGCTGGCGCGGCTGGAGGAACTCGCCGACACCGACCTCACCGACCTCGACCGTAATGGCCCGTTGCACCCCGGCCACCCCGCTTACGCGGTCTACACCTCGGGCTCCACCGGTGTGCCCAAGGGGGTTCTCGTCCCGCACCAGGGCCTGGTGAACCTTTTCCACCACCAGCGCGCCCACATGACGTCGGCCCCGGACCGGCCGCTGCGGGTGGCCCTGACCTACCCGCTGAGTTTCGACGCGGCGTGGGAGAGCCTGCTGTGGATGATCGCCGGTCATGAACTGCACCTGGTCCCGGACGGGGTGCGCCACGACCCCGAAGCGCTGGTCGGCCACGTCCGCGACGCGCAGATCGACGTCGTGGACAGCACACCCACCCACCTGCGGCAGCTGGTCGAGGCAGGCCTGCTCGACCCGCGCCGGCACAGGCCGGGCATCGTCATCGCCGGTGGTGAAGCGCTCGGCGAACCGCTGTGGCAGCAGCTCAGATCCGCGCACGGCGTCGAGAGCTTCAACCTCTACGGTCCCACCGAGTGCACAATCGACGCCCTCTGGCACCCCGTTGCGGAGGGGGCCCGGCCGCTGGTCGGGCGGCCCGTCGACAACGCCCGGGCCTACGTTCTGGACGCCGGCCTCAGTCCGGTCCCCCCGGGCGTGCCCGGTGAGCTGTACATCGCGGGTGCCGGGCTGGCCCGCGGGTACCTCGGCCGGCCGGCACGCACCGCGGAACGGTTCGTGGCCTGCCCGTTCGGCGCGCCCGGGGAGCGGATGTACCGCACCGGCGACCTGGTGCGTTGGAACACCTCCGGCGAGCTGGACTTCCTCGGACGCACCGACGACCAGGTGAAACTGCGGGGGTTCCGGGTGGAACTCGGCGAGGTAGAAGCCGCGCTCCTGGCGTGTCCCGGGATCAGCCGCGCGGCCGTCGTGGTGCGTACGGACGACCGTGGTGAGCAGCAACTGGTGGGCTACGTGGTCCCCTCCGACGCGGCCGTGGACGCCGCGACCGTGCGCGAACACCTGCGCGGCCGTCTGCCCGGGTACGCGGTGCCCGCCGCGGTCGTCGCGATGGAGACGTTGCCGGTCCTGGCGAACGGCAAACTGGACCGGAGCGCGCTGCCGGCACCAGGTCCGTCCGCCGCTTCCGGATCAGGGCGCGGGCCCAGCACCCCGCAGGAAGAGCTCATCTGCGCCGCGTTCGCCGAAGCCCTCGGCGTGTCGGGCGTCGGCGTGGACGACAACTTCTTCGAGATGGGCGGCCATTCGCTGCTCGCGGTCCGGCTGGTGGAACGGCTGCGCGGTCACGGCATCGGTGTCGACGTGCGCACCCTGTTCGCGCGCCCGACCCCGGCCGCCCTCGCCGCGGCCGCCGGTCAGGACGAGGTGACGGTACCGCCGAACCTGATACCGGCGGACGCCGCCGCGATCACCCCGGACATGCTGACCCTCGTCGACCTGAACACCCAGGAGATCGAGAACATCGTCGGACGGATCCCCGGCGGCGCGGCGAACATAGCCGACATCTACCCGCTGGCTCCGCTGCAGGAAGGCATCCTCTTCCACCATCTGATGGCCGAGGCGGACAACGACGCCTACGTCCTGCCGGCCGTGCTGCGGTTCGACTCCCGGCAGCGACTGACGGCATTCCTCACCGCGCTGCAGGCGGTCGTGGACCGGCATGACATTCTGCGCACGGCGATCCTCTGGCAGGGGCTGCGAGAACCCGTGCAGGTCGTCGTCCGGCACGCCGAGATACCCGTCGTCACCGTCACTGTCGACGATCACACCGATGTCGCCGAAGGCCTGCTGGCCGTGTGCGGGTCCGCCATGGACATCACCGCCGCGCCCTTGGTGCGCGCCTACGTGGCGGACGAGCCCGCCAACGGGGCCTACCTGCTCCTCCAGGTACACCACCTGATACAGGACCACACCGCACTTGAGGTGGTGCTCGGCGAGGTGAACGCGTACCTGGCCGGGCAGCAAGATCTGCTGCCCAAGGCGCTGCCGTTCCGTGATTTCATCGCCAACGCACGACTGCGGGTGCCGGTGGCCGAGCACGAGCGCTTCTTCGCCGAACTTCTCGGAGACGTCACCGAGCCGACCGCACCGCTCGGCGTCCTCGACGTGCTGGGCGACGGCAGCGGCATCGCCGAGGCCACTCGCCCCCTCGACGCCGAGCTCGGCGCGCGCCTGCACGAACAGGCGCGCCGGCACGGCGTCACGGCTGCGACGATCTTCCATGTCGCGTGGTCGCGGCTGCTCGCCGCGCTGTCCGGACGCAGCGATGTCGTCTTCGGCACGGTGCTGTTCGGGCGCATGGCCGCCGGATCCGGAGCGGACCGGGTGCCCGGCTTGTTCATCAACACCCTGCCGGTGCGCATGGACACCGCGAACACGGTCGCGGACGCGGTCACCGCCATGCGGGACCGGCTGGTTGAGCTGCTCATCCACGAACACGCGCCGCTGACGCTCGCCCAGCGGGCCAGCGCCGTCCCGCCGCGGACGCCGCTGTTCACTTCCCTGCTGAACTACCGGCACGGCACCCAGTCCCGCGACGGCGTGTCCACCGTCGTGGACGGTGCCGAAGTGATACAGGCCAGGGACATCAACAACTACCCGCTCACCGTCTCCATCGACGACGCCACCACCGGGTACACGATCAACGCCCAGGCGATGGCGCCGATCGACCCCGAGTCGGTGTGCCGCTGGCTGGACACCACGGTGCGCAACCTCGTCGACGCGTTGGAAACCGCACCGGATACGTCCCTGCAGCGCATCGAAATCCTCGACGAGCAGGAGCGCAGCCGAATGCTGCCCGCCTGCGACGGCACGGTCGAGACCGCCGCCGCGGAACGGACGCTGCCGCAGCTGTTCGAGGCTGCGGCCACCGTTGCGCCTGACGCCATTGCGCTGTCCGGCGAGGACGCCGTCCTGAGCTACGCGCAACTCAACGGTCGGGCCAACCAGCTCGCCCGGCTGCTCATCCAGCGCGGTGTCGGACCGGAAACCCTCGTGGGCGTGCTGCTGGACCGTGGCATCGAACTGGCCGTGGCGTTGCTCGCGGTGCTCAAGGCAGGCGGCGCGTACCTGCCGATCGACCCGGCCTACCCCGACGAACGGATCGCCTACCTCGCAGGGGACGCCCGCCCGGCGTGCGTCCTGACGACCGACGACCTGCGTGACCGACTGCCCCAGGGCTCGGAGGCGGTCGTCGTCGACTCCGCCGCGACGCTCACCACGCTCCTCCGGACACCTGACACGGACGTCACCGACGCGGAACGCTCCCGCCCGCTCCTGCCCGGCCATCCGGCCTACGCCATCTACACGTCCGGATCGACAGGGCAGCCCAAGGGCGTTCTCGTGCCCCACGCCAACGTGGTGCGCCTGCTCTCGGCCACCCACGACTGGTTCCGCTTCGGGGCGGATGACGTGTGGACCTGGTTCCACTCCTTCGCGTTCGACTTCTCCGTGTGGGAGCTGTGGGGCGCGCTGGCGCACGGCGGGCGGCTGGTGGTCGTACCCACGACGGTGTCACGGTCGCCCCGGGAGTTCCTCGACCTGCTGGCCCGCGAACGGGTCACCGTGCTCAACCAGACTCCGTCCGCGTTCTACCAGCTGATCGTCGCCGAGGCCGAGGCACCCGAGCGGCAGCTCGCGCTGCGCCACGTGGTGTTCGGAGGTGAGGCACTGGACCCACGCCGCCTGCGACCCTGGTACGACCGCCACGCGGACGACGCCCCGGTGCTGGTCAACATGTATGGCATCACCGAGACAACGGTGCACGTCACATACGCGGCTATGAACGCCGCGGCGGCCGACACCCCCACAGCGGTCGGCGTGATCGGTCAGGCCATCCCGGACCTGAGGCTCTACGTCCTCGACACAGGCATGTGCCCGGTCGCTCCCGGCGTGGCCGGTGAACTGTACGTGGCCGGAGCCGGACTCGCCCGCGGGTATCTGCGCCGACCCGGTCTGACCGCGCAGCGCTTCGTGGCCTGTCCGTTCGGTGAGCCCGGAGAGCGGATGTACCGCACCGGTGACCTCGTGCGATGGACCACCGACGGTCAGCTGGAGTACCTGGGCCGCGCCGACGACCAGGTGAAGATCCGCGGGTTCCGCATCGAGCTGGGCGAGATAGAAGCCGCTCTGCTGCGCCACCCGGCCGTCAACCAGGCGGCGGCGGTGGTGCGGGAAGACTCTCCGGGCGACCAGCGACTGGTCGGCTATGTAGTGACGTCCGGCGAGAGTGTCGACACCGCGGACATCCGCACGTTCGTACGGCACTGGCTGCCCGAGCACATGCGTCCCGCATCGGTGGTCGCTCTGGACACGCTGCCTCTCACGGCCAACGGCAAACTGGACCGGCGTGCCTTGCCCAAGCCTGACGCGGCATCTACCGGCGCGGGACGTGCTCCAGCCACCGCGCGCGAACAGGCGCTGTGCGACGTGTTCGCCGAAGTGCTGGACGTGCCGAGCGTGAGCACCGGCGACAACTTCTTCGAGATGGGCGGGCATTCGCTGCTGGCGGTCCGGCTCGTGGAACGGTTGCGGGGCTGCGGCATCGCCGTTGACGTGCGCACCCTGTTCGCCCAGCCCACCGTGGCCGAACTCGCCAGGGCCGGCGCGCGCGGTGAGGTGGACGTCCCACCGAACCTGATTCCCGCACACGCAGACGCGATCACACCGGACATGTTGCCGCTCGTCGACCTGGACACTGCCGCCATCGAGCGGATCGTCGGACAGATTCCCGGCGGTGCGGCGAACATCGCCGACATCTACCCGCTGGCGCCTCTGCAGGAAGGCATCCTCTTCCATCACCTGATGGCCGAGGACGGGGCCGACGTGTACGTCATTCCGATCATGCTCGAGTTCGACTCCTCCGCGCACGTCGAGCGGTTCCTCGAAGCACTGCAACACGTCGTGGACCGGCATGACATCCTGCGGACGGCGTTCTGCTGGGAAGGGCTGAGCGAGCCCGTTCAAGTTGTCGTCCGGCAGGCGGAGATTCCCGTCGAGACGGTGGAACCGCCCTCATCCGCGGACGAAACAGACTTCGCGGCCCAGTTGCTCGCCGTCTGCCCGCCGGCCATGGCCATCGGTGTGGCGCCCCTGATCCGGGCCCACGTCACCACGGCTCCGGAGAGCGGACGAGCCGTGCTCCTCCTCCATCTCCACCACCTGATCGACGACCACACAGGCCTGGAAGTGGTGCTGGGCGAGGTCCGCGCGTTCCTGGAGGGACAGCAGGACAGGCTGCCCGCCCCGCTGCCGTTCCGCAGTTTCGTCGCCCAGTCACGCTTGCGGGTCTCCCGCGACGAGCATGAGCAGTACTTCAGCGCCCTGCTCGGCGACGTCACCGAGCCCACCGCCCCGTTCGGGGTGGTCGACACCCTCGGCGACGGCACGGCCCTGACCGAGTCGACACGCCGACTGTCACCGGAGGCTTCTGCCCGGCTGCGCGCGCAGGCGCGACAGCTGGGTGTCTCGGCCGCCACCCTTTTCCACGTGGTGTGGGCCCGTGTCACCGCTGCATTCGCCGGCCGCGACGACGTGGTGTTCGGCACCGTCCTGTTCGGACGCCTGAACGCCGGCGCCGGCGCCGACCGCATCCCGGGCCTGTTCATCAACACGCTGCCGGTGCGGCTGACCACCGGCGGCTTGAGCGTGACTGATGCCGTGCACGCGATGCGGGACCAACTCGCCGAGCTGATGGTGCACGAGCACGCCCCGCTGTCCCTGGCCCAACGCGCCAGTGGCTTGGCGGCACAGACACCGTTGTTCACCTCGCTCCTGAACTACCGGCAGGCTGCCGCTGCGGCCGAACCGGAGGTGGCGAGCTTTCCGGGTATCCGGGTGCTGCACACGCGGGACGTCACGAACTACCCGTTGACGCTCTCGGTCAACGACGACGGCGAGAACTTCTTGCTGATCAGCCAGAGCACCGGAGCGGATGCCGACGCGGTCGGCGAGCGAGTGGTCGCCGCTGTTGAGCAGCTGGTGGCCACGCTGGAAACAGCGCCTGGAACACCGCTGACCGATGTCGACGTGATGGGTGGGGGTGAGCGGGCTCGGATTCTGGTGGAGTGGAATGACACGGATCGTCTGGTGTCTGCTGCCACTTTGCCGGGGTTGTTCGAGGCGCAGGTTGTGCGTTCGCCTGAAGCTGCTGCGGTGGTGTTCGAGGGTGTGGGGCTGTCGTATGCGGAGTTGAATGCTCGTGCCAACCGGCTGGCTCGGGTGCTGGTGGATCGAGGTGCGGGACCGGAGAGTGTCGTCGCGGTCATGCTGGACCGGGGCGTGGATCTGGTAGTGGCGCTGCTTGCGGTGTTGAAGGCGGGTGGCGCCTATCTCCCGGTCAATCCCGGGTATCCGCGGAAGCGTGTTGAGGGTCTGCTGGCGGATGCGGAGCCGGTGTGTGTGGTGACGGCTGCTTCTGTGGGTGGGTGGTTGCCCTCGGCGGTGGTCCTCGACGCTCCGGAAACGGTGGCGGCACTGGCGTGCGCCAGTTCGGGGGACCTGACCGGTCGTGGTGTGCTGCCTGGGCATCCGGCGTATGTGATGTTCACGTCGGGTTCGACGGGACAACCCAAGGGCGTGGTCGTCGCACACGAGGGCATCGTGAACCGGCTGGCATGGATGCAGGAAATGTGTCCGATCAACGCGTCGGACCAGGTGCTCCAGAAGACACCGTTCGGTTTCGATGTGTCGGTGTGGGAGTTCTTCTGGCCATTGCTGGAAGGCGCCACGCTGGTCGTCGCCCGACCCGACGGGCACCGTGATCCGGCCTACCTCGCCGAACTCATCTCACGCGAACAGATCACGGTCACCCACTTCGTTCCCTCGATGCTGCGCATGTTCCTCACCGAGCCTGCCGCCGCCAATTGTGGAGGGCTACGTGCAGTGGTGTGCAGTGGCGAGGCATTGCCGGCCGAACTGGCTGCTCGGTTCGGGGCAGTGTTGCCGGGGGTGCCGCTGCACAACCTGTACGGGCCGACAGAAGCATCGGTCGACGTCACGGCATGGCCGTGCAAGACGGGCGCGGACACAGGCGCGGGCATGGTGACCGTGCCGATCGGTCGACCGGTGTGGAACACGCAGGTCTACGTCCTCGACGCCGCTCTGCGGCCGGTGGTGCCGGGCGTCCCGGGAGAGCTGTATCTGGCCGGTGTCCAGCTGGCGCGTGGCTATCTGGGGCGCAGAGGCTTGACGGCGGAGCGGTTCGTTGCGTGCCCCTACGGCAGGGCGGGTGAGCGCATGTATCGCACCGGCGACCTGGTCCGATGGAACTCCGAGGGCGTGCTCGAGTTCCTGGGCCGCACCGATGACCAGGTCAAGATCCGTGGCCAGCGAGTCGAACTCGGAGAGATCGAAGCAGCCCTGCTCGCTGATTCCTCCGTTGCCCAAGCTGCGGTCGTAGTCCGAGAAGACACCCCAGGCGACCAACGCCTCACCGGATACATCGTGCCCGCCACAGACACCCACACGATCGACACGACGGCCCTGCGTACGGGACTGCAGCATGTACTGCCCGAACACATGGTGCCCTCCGCGCTCATCCAGCTCGGTGAGCTACCGCTGTCGGTCAACGGCAAACTCGACCGACGCGCCCTACCCGCCCCCGAGATGCGTTCCGCGAATGTGGGACGTGGACCTTCCACGCCGCAGGAGAAGGCACTCTGCGCCGTCTTCGCCGAAGTCCTCGGCATTCCAGACGTCGGCGTGGACGACAACTTCTTCGAACTCGGCGGCCACTCCCTCCTCGCCGTACAACTGGTCAGCCGCATCCGAGCGACCCTGAACATGGACCTCTCCCTTCAGGCGGTGATGGCCGCACCGACTGCGGCGAAGCTGGCGGAGCGCGTCTTGCAGCGGTCCACGGACGACGGGTGTGAGGTGCTCCTGCCGATTCGCACCCAGGGCAGCCGTGAACCCTGGTTCTGCGTTCACCCCGTGAGCGGTCTGAGCTGGTGCTACACGCCGCTGGCGAGCCACGTGCCCAGCGACACCCCGTTGTACGGTCTACAGTCCAGCGGGCTGGACGGGCACGGCGTGGTGCACGAGTCCGTCGAGGAGATGGCTGCCGCCTACGTCGACCACATCCGATCCGTACAGGCCGACGGTCCCTATCACCTCCTGGGCTGGTCCTTCGGCGGGCTGATCGCGCAGGAGATGGCCGTCCGACTCCGGGAAAGCGGCGCGGAAGTCGCCGCTCTCGTCATCCTGGACGCCTATCCGTCCGCCCCGGGCAGTACGTCCGAGATCCTCACCGACCCTGACGCGACCGAGGTGTCGGCTGACGCCATCGCGGGACTGATTGAGGCAGCAGGGCTGGACACCACGGTGCCGCGGGCGGATCCCTCGCTTCTCCGGCGGATCGTCGCCAACAATGCTCGGATCGCCGCTGCTCACAGCCCTCGTGAATACGACGGCGGCCTACTGTTCATCCCGTCGATGGAGGGCATGCTCAGCGGCGGGGCCGACCGGTGGAAACACCTCGTGACCGGTGAGATCACGCAGTACCACTTGCCGTGCGCGCACGAGGACATGGCCCGCCCCGACATGCTGGCCAGAGTGTGGCAGGCGATCTCGCACTGGCGGGAGGCATGATGACCGGCACGACAGAGGCGGACGTCCGACGACCCGACCGGTCCCACCAGCGACATGGGCCGACGAGCCGATGGCTGCGTACCTGGCACGCGAGTCCAGCACCGCGCATGAGGCTGATCTGCTTCCCGTACGCCGGAGGATCTGCGAGCTTCTACCGGCCTTGGGCACACCATGTACCCGCTGGCGCAGAAGTAGAACTGTCCGCTATCCGGGCAGAGAAGACCGTCTCCTCGAATCTCCGGCGCGCACCATGGACGAGTTGACCGCACCACTGGCACGCGCCATCGCGGCCGAGGCCGGCGGAGTTCCCGTGGCGCTCTTCGGACACAGCATGGGCGCGCTGGTCGCCTACGAGACCGCTCTACGCTTGCAGGCCGCCGGTGGTCCGCAGGTGGCAGCCCTCCTGGTATCCGGCTACTCCGGCCCGGAACGGCGCCCACCCAGGTCACTGGCGGACGCCCAGGACAACGAACTGATGGACGAACTCGTCCAGTTGGGCGGCATGGACGCGGAGGCTTTCACACATGCTGAGCTTCGCGACCTCGTCCTCTCAGCCGTGCGCTCGGACTATCGACTGCTCGAGAACCATGTCGCACCCGTAGTACGGCCCGTGAACGCGCCGTTGACCGCCTACTACGGCAGGCAGGACACCGCGCTGGGGCCCGACCTCGTGTCGGCGTGGTCGGAAGCGACACGAATCTCCTTCACCAACCGTGCGTTCGAGGGTGGCCACTTCTACCTGGTCGAGCATGCCCGCGATCTTGTCGCGGATGTGCTCGGCAGGCTCGGCGTCTAGGCGCCGAGCGAGTTCCGGGGCGAGCCGCTCTGGCCGCGCCGTCATCTGCCCAAGAAAGGAAATCATCATGACCAACCCCTTCGAGGACACCACTGCCGACTACCTCGTCCTTGTCAACGCTGAAGGCCAGCACTCGCTGTGGGCGGCCTTCATCGAGGTGCCCGACGGGTGGACGGTCGCTTTCGGCGAGGCGAGTCGTGAGGCATGCCTCGAGTTCATCGAGGAGTCGTGGGTCGACATGCGGCCCAAGAGCCTGATCGCAGCGATGGACAATAACTGACCTGTCCCGGCCGGCGTCCGCGTCGCGCTCCGGGAACGACGACATCGAACGTGGAACAAGGAGAGGCGAGAGGTGGAAGCCATCAGTGCGCAGGGACTGGTGAAGACCTTCGGCGGGGTCCGAGCCCTGGCCGGGGTCGACCTGCACGTGCCGGAGGGAACGGTGCTCGGACTGCTCGGGCCCAACGGGGCGGGCAAGACCAGCACGGTGCGGGTGCTCACCACTTTGCTGCGCCCGGACGCCGGCCGGGCGTTCGTCGCCGGGGTGGACGTACTGCGTCACCCAGACAAAGTGCGTGGACTGATCGGTCTGTCCGGGCAGTACGCGGCTGTTGATGAGTACCTGACCGGCACGGAGAACCTGCGCATGGTCGGTGAGCTGTACCAGATGACCACGCGGGAGGCCAAGGTCAGGGCCAAAGAACTGATCGAATGGTTCAATCTCGGCGCTGCGGCCGACCGGCCTGCCAAGACTTACTCGGGAGGAATGCGGCGCAGACTCGACCTCGCCGCTGCCCTCGTGGTACGGCCACCGGTGATGTTCCTGGACGAGCCGACAACCGGCCTCGACCCGCACAACCGGATCGCGTTGTGGGAGGTGATGGAGTCTCTGGCCGACCAGGGCAGCACCATCCTGCTCACCACCCAGTATCTGGAGGAGGCCGATCGGCTGGCGGACGACATCGCTGTGGTCGACAAGGGCGAGGTGATCGCCCGCGGATCCAGCGACGAGCTCAAGGCGCGGGTGGGCAACGAGCGAGTCGAGATCGTGGTGCGCGACCGAGACCGGATCGCCGCCACGGTCGAGGCGATCACCGGTGTCGCGACGGCAGGCGTGGTCGTCGACCGGCGCACCGGCAGGATCACTGTGCCGGTCGACGGGGGCGCCCCGGTGCTCGCCGGGATGATCAACGAGTTGGAATGCCGCGGTCTGCGACCCGACGAGATCTGTCTGCGCAGGCCGACCCTCGACGAGGTCTTCCTGTCGCTGACCGGCCACGCCGACGTCCCTGACGGCAGTCCGGCTCCCTCTCCGGTCGAAGTAAGGGCCGGGGGCACGCGGGTCGCGGCTCGAGAGGAGATCTGAGATGACGACGAACAGCCTGACGGTCACCCCGGAGACACCCAGATCGCGTCCGCGGCTGGTTCGGCTGCTGCGGGACTCGTGGACCGTGACCAAACGCAACCTGCGACGGACGACACGCATACCGGAGAGCTTCGTCCTCGTCCTGGTTCAAGCTGTGATGTTCGTGCTGTTGTTCTCTTATGTGCTGGGCGGCGCGGTCGTGGTACCGGGCGCCGGGCCGAGCGGATACCGCGAGTTCATCATGGCGGGCATCTTCACCCAGGTGGTGATGTTCGGAGTGGCCGGCGCTTCGACCGGAGTCGCCGAGGACATGGCCAAGGGGCTGGTGGACCGTTTCAGGTCGCTACCCGTGGCACGCTCCGCGGTGCTGATGGGACGGACGCTTGCGGACGTACTGCAGACCGCGGCTACTTTGCTGGTCCTCGCTGTGGTAGCCCTGCTGGTGGGATGGCGGATCCACCATGGCCTGCTGCCCGCACTCGGCGCTTTCGTTCTGCTGCTGCTGTTCGGGTACGCCTTCTCCTGGGTGGGCGCCTGGGTGGGTCTTTCGGTCCGCACCTCCGAGGCGGCCGGGTCGGCGGGGGTGATCTGGGTCTTCCCCATGACGTTCCTTTCCAACGCCTTCGTCCCGGTCGCCACCATGCCCGGCTGGCTGAAGACCATCGCGTACTGGAATCCCCTCAGCGCCACGGTCCAGGCTTGTCGGCAGTTGTTCGGAAACCCTGGTGCCGATCCCGCCGACGTGTGGCCCATGCAGCACCCGGTCCTCGCTTCGCTCACCTGGTCGTTGGTGATCCTGGTCGTCTTCTCCTGGCTGGCCACTCGTAAATACCGTAGCGCCACCCGATGAACACCCAGCGCGTGCTGTGGACGAGAGGCCATGGCCGGCAGCTCATCCGAGAGAGGGGGTCTCCTGCCAAGTGAAGTTTCCCCGTGATCTCGGACACTCGTTCGTTATGCCGCGAGGGTGTGCTGGTGCCGCTGCCTGGTCGCGGTCGGGGTGAGGTAGCCGAAAGTCTTGTGCTTGCGCAGGCGGCGGCGGTTGTAGAAGGTCTCGATGAAGGAGAAGACGTCGGTTCGGGCGGTGGCCCGGTCGGGCCAGGCGCGGGTGCCGATCTCCTCCTTGAGCAGGGCCCAGAAGCTCTCCGCGGCTGCGTTGTCGAAGCAAGATCCGGTGCGTCCGCAGCTCTGCCGCAGCCCCAACTTCCCTATCCGTGCACGGAATTGGGTCGACGTGTATTCACTTCCGCGATCGCTGTGAACCACGCAGCCGGGTTCCATTCCGCCCCGTCCGTGGGCCATGTCGAGGGCGTCGACGACGAGTTCGGCGCGGTGGTGGTCGGCCATGGCATAACCGACGACCTCGCGGGTGGCCAGGTCCAGCCAGCAGGCGAGGTAGAGCCAGCCCTCGGCGGTGGGCAGGCAGGTGATGTCGCCGACCAGCTTCGTCCCGGGCCGCTCGGCATGGAAGTCGCGGCCGATCAGGTCCGGGGCCGGCTTCGCCTTCGCATCCGGCCGGGTCAGCGAACGCCGCCTGCGCCGGGTGACGCCGCGGATGTCGCGCTCACGCATCACGCGGGCGACGCGCTTGCGGTTGACCCGCCGGCCCAGGCGGCGCAGTTCGGCGTGGATGCGCGGGACACCGTAGGTGTGCCGGGAAGCGATGTGCACCACGGTGATCTCGTGCGCGAGCGCGTCGTCGGCGGCCTGGCGGACACGGCGGGCGGCCACGCCCTCGCACCAGGCGTAGTAGGAGGAGCGGGCGACCTTCAGCACCCGGCACAGCAGGACGATCGGGTACGTCGCCTTCTCCGCATGGATCAACCGGTACAGCTCGCTCACCGGTCGTTCTCCTTCACGAAGAAGGCCGTCGCTTTTTTCAGGATCTCGATCGTCTGCTGCTGTTCGCGGACCTCCCTGCGCAGCCGCTTGAGCTCCTCGCGCTCGGCACTGGTCAGCTCACCGGACCCGTCCTCGCCCCGGTCCGCCTTCGCCCGGCGATACCAGCCGCGCAGGGACTCGGAGCTGATCCCGAGCTCCCTGGCGACGGCGGTGACCGTCTTGCCCGAGGAGTCGACGAGCGCGATGGCGTCTCGCTTGAACTCCTCGGTGTACCGCTTCAAGTACTTGCTTCCCACCTGGTGCTACTTCCTCTGGAACCTCAAGATCCCAGTGTCCAGGTGTCCACGATCAAGGGGAAGCTTCACAAGGGCAGTTGGTCCGCCATCGGGTATTGGAGAGTGCGCGGTCGGAGCGGTGCAGACGGGGCGCGGACAGCGCCCTTACACGAGAACGGAACCGTTGCGTCACCCCCGAAGGGGCGACAGCAGGTCATCCTCGATAGGACTTTAACGACCTCTTGGGCCCGCGATTTCCGGCCCGTTACACTGGATCGTCGAGTGCTGCGTCGATCGGTAGCACGATCTGCTTCCCGATCAGCCGCACAAATCCCGGCCGTTCCGCTGAGCGGGTCGCTCCGCTGTGGAGGACGAAGTGCCGCAGGTGGGAGCGGTCGACCGCATCGATGCGCGGCTCTGGTGCGTGGTCGAGCCACGTGATCCGGTCATGCTGAAGGACCAGAAGGCGACTACGCGCGGCAAGGTAGCGGCGTAGGGGCAAGGCCGCGATATCGACGCGCAATTCTGTGTCGGTGCGGCGAATGCGGACCAGTTCGTGCTCACGGCCGGCCTCGCCGAGGTAGTACCACGAGCGGTCGTTCCGGGGGATGGCGTCGAAGTACCACAGGAACGAGGGGGTGAACTCCAGCGTCGGTTCGGCGAACCCGAGATGGGCCCGGCGCTGGACGAAGAACTCCGCGTGCTCGTCCTCATCTCGAAGGCCTTCCCCGAAGCCCGGGCGTCCCTTCGGGTAGAAGGTGCTGACCCCGGCAGCGCCGATCGCTGCCTGACTCCAGGTGTACTCCTGCAAGGCGTGTGCCTGTGCCTCAGGGCTGGTCAGATAGCTGGTGATCCCCCAGTCGGAGCGTTGCTGGATGGGCTTACCGAGGACGGTGACCCACTCGGTGGGTGTGGCGGTGAGCGGAGCCAGATAGATATCCGGCCTAGCATGATTGGGAAGGTCGTCGTAGCTTCCGCTGCTGTAAGTCATCGCCACACCCATAATTGTAGGACGAGAGGAGGTTGGCTCTAGCCACCGTCTCGTCCGTCGATGGCAATGCGAATGCCGACGTGCTCGGGCCGCCCGGAGTCGGCAGGCCGCACGTCGCCGTCGCTCTCGCGGCATGCCGGGCCGGCTAAAAGTAGCCACTATTCTTCGGCATGCACGCGACACGCATATGCCGTACTCACCGCTCTCGCGAGCCCAGTTGCGGCAAGCAACAGTAACGAGACAAGCGGCGCACAGTGCGCGAGCTTCCGCTGTTCTCGAACGGATTAGACCACTCGTGCCATCTGTCACTTCGTCCGGCCGGTAAAACAGATGAGGGCGGCCAGAACAAGGAACTGAAACGCACAGATCCACGAGAAAGTGTGGAAGCAATAGGATCTGAGGCAAGGCAGCTGGCTTTCTGGTGTGCATCTCGTTGACGTTTGTGCCTCAAGCCAACGAGTTGAGACTCCTTTGCCCTGCAAACGAGAGATATCGACAGAAAACTCACTGTCGCAAGGATCTGATCGAACAGAGAAGACCGTGGCATCCGATCGGGGGCGCACACCACGGTCTCGTCGACGCCACTCGGTCGCATCTCTAATAAGATTAGAAATGCCCGGATCCTTGGAGCAGCCACAGGGAGGTGCAGCCAAGGGATGTACGAGGGCACACCAAAATTTCAGCGTTCTCAACCTAGCCTGTCTCAACCATGCAGCTATAGAAGATGCGTGCCTCATGATCGAACTTGAGGGCTCGGCCATGGCAGGCACCCCACGCCTCGCCCGACCTGCTCGAATACGCCCTGTTCAGCGCCTCGTGGACGTGAACCAGCCTGTGCTGGCCATCGCGGCGACGTCCCGGCTATCACACGAGGGCTGGGGTATCCGACAGTGGCACGAACAGGAACACGCCAGGGCCCTCGCTGACGAGTTCATTCCGGCGTTCGCAGCCAGAAAGGAAAAGGGGCCCACCAGGAAACCTGGCGGACCCCTTCGCGGCAAGCAAAGGTGGCCCCGCCGCTGTCATTTCCTGCGGCGTTGTCGCACGATCGAGGGACGATCTCCCTGAGACCCCCACACCATCGAAGTCCCACCACATTCCAGCCATCCGGCGAAAGAACAGATTAGTCAGCGCAATCCGGCTGGAGCGCTAAACAAGCTTTCGAACGTAGCCCTCGCGTGCGGTGAGATGATGAGAATTTACCCGACCAACCGCGAGGGGCTTCGATACCAGACTCGCCCACACCAGGGAGTTCTTCCTCCGGTCAGGCGAGCGCGAATGAGTCAGCGTCCGGTCTGTACGCCCTGGGGGTTGGTGCTGTCGTTTCCGCCAGCGATATCTTCGATCTCCTCTTCAGCGAGAACGACATCCGTAGCATCTTCATGCTCGTTAGTCACATCGTTGTCTGCCATTATATTGCCTCCTCGTTGGTGGTTACTCCAGTCTAAACGTGGTCAGCGTGAGACTCGCACCAGATCGTCATATCTTTCGGTCTTCTTTCGGTCTTCTTTCGGTATTTGCAGGAAGCTGTGAGGCCGCAAGCCTGCGCGATGTCTCGGGAGATCACCCAGCGCCCGGCGTTTGCCTCGGATGCCGGGCGGATCACGTGATGCCGTCGAGGACGAGTGCGCGGAGGCGTTCCATGTGGGCTCTGCGTTCGGCGGCGGTTGCCGTATTCCTCCAACGTGCGGCAGATCAGGTCACGGACGCAGTGGCACGAAACGAAAGGCGCATCACGGCTTGCAACTTGGGTCGAGTCCTCCTGCCTGCGACCAGCTCGGTCGTCGCAATGGCGGCGGCCTGGGCGGCGAGGCTCTTGCCAGTGTCGTGGCGCTGGAGGTGGGCGAATTTGTGCTCCAGGAACGCTGGAAGGTGGCCCCGGTCGAGGTCGCATTGCCGACGATGTCCGGGTGCTTGGCTAGCCGGAAACCCATGTATTGCCCGGGCCCACTGCCTACCGACGATGGAGCAACTTGCACGGAAGGACCGGTTGTCCGCGGATAGTGCCGGTGACATCGAACTCGCACATGAGGCGCTTGACGGTGCAGCGGGCCACCGCAGGTCCCTGCCAGTTCATCTTGCACCACACCATCCGCGCTTCGTCGGGGTTGGTGTTGGCGTAGTTCCTACCAAATCCATTGGCCTGAACCGCCGTACCGCATACCTCGCATGTTCCCGTACTGCGGGACCGAGGATTCCGCGGCTGCATGGCGGCTGTCTCGTTCCGGTAGTCGTCGCGCATCTCAGCAAGCCGAAAATCACGCAGGCTGACGGGTTCGCAGCCGTGGCTCTCCTTCTGCCGCGCCAACAACCAGGCCAGCGCCGGCAGCAGTGGCCGGACCTCCGTACACTCGGCTTTTCGTGACGTCCGATGGATATTCCGTCCCAACCGATCGGGCTGATCGGCCGCATTGCCGTACACGTGCGCAAGGCAATCACACAATGGAGCAACCGAGTTAAACGGGGCGGGCTTGGACACGTACAACAACGACAGCAGGGCCTCCCGGTACTGCTCGGTCAGATTCGCATCCCCGAGCTACCGAGAGGCCCTGTCTTCATGCGCGTACAACGGGAAGATCACCCGGCAGGAGACGTGTTCGAACAGCACGATCCATGTTCGGTCGAGATGCGGCTTCTAAGCACAGCCAGTACCGGGTCGCGTCGTCTAGAGGTACGGCGGGTAGGGAGTCTGACCTCCGTCTCCGCCGTCAATCAGATCCAGGTCCTGCTCCGTCAGTTCCTGGTCGGCGTCCTCAACGGTCAGATGCGCTCCCGCGAGGTGAGCTGCTTCCGACTCTTGTTCCTCGTTCCTGTCGATCACGATTTACCTTTCTGATGGACTAGTGCCCCTCGGCACGATCTGTTACTTCACCGACACCGCGGTCTCGCTGTAAGCAAGAACTTTTGCTTTCGTGCCGGACGTTTTAGTGGGGATGTGAGTCATAAACATCTGTAGGCGGTCGATGCTGAAGGACTTGCCCGTCGCGCCGGCAGGCTTCCCGAGCAGGGCCGCGTCGTTACTTCCAGCCCGCAAGGAGGCCCTGAATTTTGCTGTTTTGGCTTGCAGGTGGTCGGTGACAACAACGGAGGTGAAGGCCAATACCCCGCCGTCGGCCGTCCTCAAAGCGAATACCTGCGACCCGACGGATCTCACTGCCCGGGTCAGGGTCACACCTCGGCTACCAAGCACCTTACGGCCCAAGGTGTAGCCATTTCCGAGCGAGTCGTCCAAAGGAGCGCTGTAGAGGAAGTCATCCTTATCCCGTAGCCCTTGCACATAATGTCTGGTGATCGCTTGGCCTAGGTCCGACGGCGCCATGAGAAGACTGGGATCGGAAGTGACTGGCTGTGCGGCGCCATTAGAATTCAGTGCGAATGGACCGACGGTCTCCTGCTCGGCTGGCGTCAGCGCGTATGCAGCCCGAAATGGTTCCGAGGGTGTCTCCTGATAGTAGACGGTGTACGTCGGCTGGGCAGAGGGGACACCTCCGATCACGCGCTGAGAGATCGACAGGTAAAACCGCGGATAGCCAGGCTGTACCGGAATGACGAATCGCGGGCTGGTATGAGCAATTTGCGGAATTTCCTGTCGCAAGTTCTTGCTGATCTTCATCAGGGCCTCGCTCGCGGTGCGCAGAGGAGGCGTTTCGATGGCTGCAAGGTCACCCATGTTGAATGCGCTGTTCGCCAGATTGTTCTTCTGATCGTAGCTGCGCACGACTGTCGTAGCGTCTGCTGTCGTCACTGCGGCAGTTTCGGAGGGTGGCTGCTTCTGCTCGGTCTCCTGGCTGACGGTGCCACATCCGACGAGGAACACAGCAGTGACGAGCAGCCCGCAAGCAGAGGCGGGCACACGGGAGAATCTAAATGAACGCATCAACTGTCCCATCAATGCATTTGTCTTCGAACTAGCTGGTAGAAGAGCCCATCCGGATCGGCGAGCAGATCCGTAGGGGAGCCAAACTGCGCAATTCTCCCCTGAGAGAGGACTATGATCTTGTCGGCGTCCATGACTGTCGACAGTCGATGCGCAATTACGATGCGTGTCGCGCGCAGTTGCCGGGTGGCCTCGGTAACGGTCTGCTGAGTCGCGTTGTCAAGGGCACTGGTCGCCTCGTCAAAGAACAGAATCCTAGGGCGCCGGATGAGGGCGTGCGCGATTGCCAAGCGCTGACGCTGGCCGCCGGAAAGAGTTGAGGCATCGCTGATGAGCGTGTGCATGTTCATCGGCATGGCTTCGATGTCCTCGCGTAGGCCGGCGAGTTCGGCTGCGGCCCAAGCCTCGTCCATCGAGTAATTCCCAGATCCGGTGATCGCCTGGAATATGGAGCCACTGAATGGCTGAACCTGTTGTAGCACCACCCCGCACTGCCGGCGGACAGCTGCGCTGTCGAGGGCTGACAAGTCCTGCCCGTCAAAGAGCACCGTGCCAGCATCTGGCTTCTCGAAACCGAGAAGCAGACGCAGCAATGTCGACTTTCCCCCGCCGCTGGCACCAACAACAGCCACGAACTCGCCTGGCCGTACACGGAAGGAGATATCGTCCAGCACTGGTGGCGCATCCTGTGAGTAGCCGAACGTGAGATGGCTGACTTCGACGTCGCCGGAAAGTTCCCCAGGATCGCTGCTCATGACAGAGGACTCCAGTGGCTCCTGAAGAATTGGCTGGAGCCGGGTATAGATGGGAACAATAGCGACCGCCGAGGCGACGCCTCCAGTCACTTGAGTGAGTGCGGCCAGCATGAGGGTGAGGGATGCGTTAAATGTCAGAAACTCGGACACGGACAGGGCTTGTTCTGAGCTAGACGTGACGATGAAGAACACCAGCAGGCAACTGTGCGGAAAGGCAGCATTGAAGACTGTGATCGCCTTTTGATACCCAGCGATGCGCTTCTGTAGATTCTTCTGCTGGGAGAAAGTGCCCGCCCAGTCGGCGTAGGCCCGATTTTCCGCAGCGGCCACCTGGAGCTTGGGCATCCCGCGCAGCGTCTGAAAGACCTTGTTGTTCAGCTCATAACCCAGATGGAGCGCCTGCGTCTCCCATCGCATCTGGCGTGTGCCTAGAATGCCGAACGCTGCGAGTCCGATCACGACGAAAAGGGCACTCAGCAGGCCGAACGGCACGCTGATCCACAAGAGGACGATGAAGTTGACCAGTGCTACTGCGCTGGCGTACAGAACTGTAGAACTCACGCCCATCAGTACGGTGCGGAGTTCGGCGACACCGAGTGCCGCGCCAGCCAGTTCACCGGTGGAGTATCGCCGGTAGAACGTCATCGGCAGCCTCAGCAACCGGTCCCAGACCGCAGCCTGCACGGTGGCCTCGAAACGCCCCTCCAACCGCAGCAGCGCAACGTTCTGCATCACAGCAAACGCCGCTGCGGCCAGTGTGGCCATGAAGAGCGCGATACACACTTCGATGATCAGGCTTCGTTGGGCCTGTGGCACCAACTGCCCGAGCACCGTGCCAGTACTGATCGGTACGAGGACGCTCAATACCACTGCAATGAGTGTACTCAAAGCAACCGAACGCATGTCACTACCGGCACCACGCAAACCCTCGCGCACCAGACGCCAGTTACTGATAGCGCCTTCGGGTAGCGGCCGGTACAGCATGCAACCGCGTGGCTCGTACTCCCCGGCAGCGCTCCGGTCGAGCTCCGTCCACGAACCGGTCGCCGGGTTCCAGGCCCGGTACTTCCCACGATGCCACAAGAGGGCGACGGGGGCGCCGCTCCTTTTCAGGTGCCCGACCAGCGGACCGATGTTGGTCTGCCACCAAGCATCTTTGAGACCGACCACTCGGGTCCGCAACCGGGCCTGCACTGCCCACTGCTCGATCGGCCCCACCTTTGTCATCGGCGCCGTGCCACGTGAAGGTACGTGCTCGATACCCAGGGCCTGCGCCACGACCCGGCACGCGGCCGATGTCGCGTCGTCGTCACCTCCGGCAGGCCGCGATGTGTCTCGGACCGACGGTTGCAGGACTCCGCTAAGAGCCTGCTCCGCCCGTTGGGCCGCCGCCTGGTCGGCCGCCAGCCCTGCGTTGATCCGGCGCTCCGCGTGGTCTTCCCTGCTCTCGATCGCCCGGTCTACCAGATGCAGAATGCGGTTCTCGAATTGCGCGACGTGATGCCACAGTTCCCCATCACGCTGCAGATTGCGGGTCGAGCGGATGCGAATTCGGGCGGCCGAGAGACTCCTGATCCAGTCCCCCGGGCCCAGAGTCAAGCTATCGCCCCGGGTGAGGGTCCCAGCATGGGCGTCCCCTCCGGAACACACCTCTCCAGCGAGAATCTCCACCCACACGATGCCGTCCTGTGGACGTCCGTCATCACCTGCGGCCAGTTCGACCTCGGTGCTCGGGACCAGGGGAATGAAGTGCTGGGGTGGCAAGCCTTCCTGGATGAAGTCCATCAGCACTGCGAGACCGCGGTCGATCCCCTCTGCCAGCAGGGGGATCAAAGGCCTGGCCGTGTCCCGCGTTGACGCACGGCCCTCCATCGCCTGGACCGTCTCGCATACCGATAGCCGTCGCAGTGCCGCATCGCGCAGCGGACGCAGCACAAGGTCGTGTTGTGCATCCGCCACAGGGGCCAGACAAATGGTGCCAACCCCGAGCCGGCCGATGTGGTGCCATGGTCCGTGAGCTCCGACATCGACTGCGAAGAGGTCGAACTCGCCTTCCGTAACCAGCCACAACGCACCTTGGCGGTTCAGGAGGATCTGACGCCCGGAGCAATCGACGTGTTCGCCCAGCTGCGCCAGTGCCTCCCACCTCTGATGCAGTGCTTCGGCGGTGCTACGCACCTGTGCGTGCGCCATGGTTAGTGTTCCCCGATCAGTTGGGCGTAGCGCCCTGCCGCGGACACGAGCTTCTCGTGGTCGCCCTGTTCGACCATCAAGCCGCGCTCCAGAACGATGATCTGGTCGCTGTCTCGAATCGTGCTCAGGCGGTGAGCCACAACGATCGTGGCGCAGCCGCGACGCCTAAGGTTGTCCGTAATCAGGCTTTCCGTCTCCGCATCCAGCGCGCTCGTAGCCTCGTCTAGAACCAGCAAACTCGGGTTACGGACGAGGGCACGCGCGATCTCAAGTCGCTGACGCTGCCCACCCGAGAAATTCCGGCCGTCCTGCTCCACCTGACTGTAGATGCCCCCTGGCCTGGACGAGATCACGTCATAGATGTGCGCGCTCTTCAGGGCGTTGATGATGTCGTCGTCCGGCACGGACTGGTCCCACAAGGTGAGATTGTCGCGGATCGTCCCCTCGAATAGAAAGATGTCCTGGTCGACGAACGCGACAGAAGCGCTGAACTGCGCACGCGGAATGCTGTTGCGGAATATTCCGTCGATGGTGATTGCGCCCTCCCAGGGCTGATACAGCCCAGAGAGGAGTCGCGTCACCGTAGACTTTCCGCTGCCTGAGCCACCGACCAGTGCGATCTGCTCGCCAGGCCCCACAGAAAAGGACAGCTTCTGAATCAGCGGGGACGTGAGAGGGCTGTAGCCAAACGTTACCTCGTCGAAGACCAACTGACCTGTCAGTCGCCGCAGCGGCCGTCCGTCCAACGGGTCGTCAGTAGCCTCGTCGACTGGGAAGTTCTCGACGTCCCTCAGCCGCGTCAACTGTACGACGAAATCCTGCATCCGCCCGGCGACAGCCGTGAACTGGCCCATCGGCGCTGTGAAGGCTACGACTAGAGCCTGAAAAGCGACAAGCAGACCGACTGTGATGTGACCTGAAAGTGCCTGCAATCCGCCGACGAGAAGGATGAGAGTGGCGTTCACACTGGCCAGGGCGGGAGGCACGACGGCCAGGAGGGCCGGGGGCACGCCCACCTTTTGCTGACCCGTCATGACCACGGCGTGTTCGCTGGCCCATCGGCGAAAGTGCTCGTTCTCTGCACCCGACGCCTTCATGCTCTCAATCAGTTGGAGTCCGCTGTAGGACGTCGTCAGGAAGGTTGCACGGTCCGCTGCTAGACGGGTTACGCCGTTCGAACGGGCCCGGGTCGCCAACCGTAGTGCGACGATGTTCCCCAGAGCGACCACGATGCACAGCAGCGTGAGTACCACGCTGTACGTCCACATGAGCGCGGCATACAGGACAACAACCATGGCGCTGATCACGGCCCCAGAAAGGTCATTGGCGAGTGTGACGGCCAGCGTGTCGTTGGTCTGCATGCGGTTTGTGATATCGGCAGGACTTCGCTGAGTGAAGAATCGAGCGGGCAGCCTGAAGAGATGGCGCAAGAAACGTGAGCTACCGATGGTCGCGCTGATGATCCTGACACGGTGCAAGAAGGACTCTCTCAGCCCGGTGAGCAAAGCCGTGGCGACGATGGTCGCGGTCATCAACAGGACGAAGGGGATCCTGATTGAGGTATCTCCACCCACGAGGATGGTGTCAACAAATGCCCGCGTGTACGCAGGCAGGGCCACGCCCGTCACGGTGAGCAATAGGCTGGTCAGGACAGCGAGGACGAGGAGCAGGTCACTGCCGAAATAGCGCCTTCTTAGCCCGGAGAGCTGGCCCGGCGGCTTCCCGCCAACCTGGAAATCAGGCCCTGGCCTCAGATCCAGTGCTACCCCGGTAAAACTCGCATCGAATTCAGACGCACTGACAGTGCGGTGACCTTGCGCCGGATCATTGAGGTAGACGACCTCCTGCCCGAATCGCCGACCGAATCCCTCCAGGACTACGAAATGGTTGAACTCCCAAAAAAGAATGAGCGGTAGTTTTCCGGCAGCCAGCCCTTCAGGCTCCTTACGGACCCCTCTCGCGATCATGCCGTACTCGCGCGCCGCCTTCATGATGTTGGTTGCCTTGGAGCCATCGCGGGAGACTCCACAAGCGGTCCGCAGTTCTTCCAGTGGCACGTAGCGGCCGAAGTAGCGCAGCACCATGGCCAGGCTGGCCGCTCCGCACTCGACTGCCTCCATTTGAAGGACGCTCTGTGTCCTGACCCGCTGTGTGGTTCGCCGGCAAGAAGGTCGTCTTTCCGTGCTCATTTTGGAGAATCACCACCAACGGATCGGGATCCAGGGGTGTCACGCGGCGTAAAGATCATGGCTAGGCCGAGATCCAATCGACTGGCTTGATGGGTGCCAGGTGGATGGCCCCGGTGACCAGAGAGCGTGAGTCGATCTGGTAAGGCGGGCCCGCCCCCCTGGACCAACTGAAGCCGCTAATAGTGGAGCTATCTGGCGTAATACGTACGATCACGCTCATCGGCTGCCCTGTCATGGTGAACGTCTTCGCCAGCTGTGCATCCCCGAGGAAGCTCGCGATCTGCGACTCAGTTTGTGGGAATTGCCCGATCGACTCCACTGTCCCACGCAGAATGCCATAAGACTTTGAGGGCGCGGAGCGAACGTCCAGGTCGACCTGACTGCCTACCCGGACCAAGCCCGCCGACGATTGTGGTACATATAGGGCGGCCACGACGGGGTCGTGGATATCGTCCACGCGCTCGATCACCGCAAGCTGTGCTCCCTGGGAGATCTGCTGGCCGACACTACCCAGCAAGCTGATGATGCGCCCCCCTGCTGTGGAACGAACTGTACGTTCGCCGGTCTCGCTCTGGATGTTGAACAGTGGAGTCTTGGCTGGAAAAATCGAGCCCGCAGTGACAAACACACCCGTGATTTGGCCCGTGTGTGGACTCTCGAAATAAATGCTGCCTTTGGCGTGGGTGAGGATCCCCGTGGCCGTGGTCTGCCTGGGTATTGAGCCAGTCACAGCCCAGACTCCGCCACAAACGACCAGTAGGGCTACCACGGCGAGTGATAGCAAATTGCGCGGCTGTGCCAATTGGATGGGGGCATCCAGTACGGTCGGGCTCTGCAGTTTGGCCAGTGCCTGCTGACGAAATTTCACAGGTGCTGCTCGCCTTCTCAACGCGGCAGGGAAAAAGGACGGTGGTTGCTCAATACGAATCTTCTCAACCAACTTCGACCGCTGGTTCGAGTCGACGCGTGGCTTAGTGGTGAGCCTGATATCGGCACTGGGACAAGACACTCCACCAGTCGCTCTGTAGCGACCAGACGAGACATCGGAACCGTCCTGCGTCAAATACAGTGTTGACAATGTACGCTGGATTTCGGTCGTCACGAGGCCTCTGAGGTATACCGCCCTTTTGTTACTGCCGACATGGCGATATATGGTTCAAAGTATCTGGCAGTTGATTTTCACTCCGCCGGCTAGGTCACCGAGGTCCACTTCGCTGAGATCTCCATCAGCGCACAGCGGGCGCGGTACGTACAATGTGAACTGTCCTGTCTGGAGGCCTTGATTCCAGAGATCTATCTGGTGACCGAGATGGAAGCCCGCGATCTCTTCCCTCAGCACATGCAATGTAGCATCGGCTGAGATATTCAGGCCGACTTCCGACAGTAGAGTGCGGGGATGCTCATCCAAACGACGCGAACATTCCTCGCTGCCCCAGACCTGGGTGAGTAAGCGCGTATAACAATTGATAAATTCTTCAACTTTCTGATACTGAAGCAGACCAACCCCCATATGACTTGCTACGGCACCAAGCCGATAGCCCAGCCTTCTACGATTCAGCACAAGATCCATTGAGTCATGGAGAGAAAGTTCGAGTCAACGTGCTTCGTCATATTTTTCGGCACCCATTTCGGTGCCACGGTGGGCGACCTTCGGTAGCTACAACAATCCCGTCGACCGCACATCGGTAGGCATACCGCCGGGATGCGCCCTGTCCCCAAGGTGCTCGGCACCCAAGAAGGCACAGGCCAAGATAGCTGGGTCGGAGGGTGTCTCAAGCGGGCCGAGGAGGCCCGTGGCGTGGCTAGCCTCGCGCTTTCATGACGTGAGCTGTCCAAGGCTTGATCGCAAACGCGAGAAGTGCTCCTGACCTGCAACGATAGGGCTTGTCGAGAGTCCTGTTGGCTGCGAGGAAAGAAGCACTCCTCAGGTGAGGAAGCGTATCGGGTCGTACCCGCATGTCCGCATCGAGGGCGGCGGCCGGGCTGTGGTCTCCCAGGCCGGGAGCGTGCTGTTGGTCGAGACCGTCCGCAAGGTCGGCTTGGACAGGGCAATATCAGCGGCGCTGGCGCCGTGGCGGAAGGCCAGGGCCGTGCACGATCCGGGCAAGATCGTGCTGGATGCGCCGCTGGCGGTCGCACTGGGCGGGGACTGTCTGGCCGATGTCGCGATGATGCGGGCCGAGCCGGCTGTGTTCGGCCCGGTGGCCTCTGACCCGACCGTCTCCCGCCTCACTCTGGCCGCGGCGGGCTTGAAGGCCCTGACCGCGATCCGTTCAGCACGAGCCGAATCACGCGAGCGTGTCTGGAAGTTGGCCGGAGCCTCGTGGCCGTAGCACGACCGGACAGGTGATCGTGGACCTGGACGGGGTGCTGGTGCTGGCGCACTCCGACAAGCAGGACGCCACCGCGACCTGGAAGAAGACCTTCGGACACCACCCGCTGACGGGCTTCGTCGATCACGGAAGCGGCGGAAGCGGGGAGCCGGTGGCCGGCCTGCTCAGGCCGGGCAACGCGGGCAGCAACACCGCCGCCGACCACATCGAAACCGCCCAGCTCGCCCTGGCCCAACTGCCGAAGAAGTACCGGCGCGGACGCCGGACGCTGATCCGCACCGACTCCGGAGGCGGAACCCACGAGTTCGTCGCCTGGCTCGCCCAGCGCGGCCGGTGGCTGTCGTACTCGGTCGGCATGACCATCACCGACGCCATCCACCACGCCGCCCTTGAGGTTCCGCCCACCGCATGGACAGCGGCCGTCGAGCCGGGCGGCGAGATCCGCGACGGCGCCTGGGTCGCCGAACTCACCGGCAATGTCCTGGCCGGCTGGCCGCAGGGGATACGGCTGATCGTCCGCAAGGAACGGCCTCACCCCGGCGCCCAGTTGCGGCTCACCGACGCCGACGGCCTGCGGCTCACCGCGTTCGCCACCAACACCACCGGCGATCCGATCGCCGCACTCGAACTGCGGCACCACCAGCGCGCGAGGGCCGAGGACCGCATCCGCGCCGCCCGCGCCACCGGCCTGCGCAACCTCCCCCTGCACGACACCGCACAGAACCAGATCTGGCTGGAGACCGTCCAGATCGCCCTCGACCTGCTGGCCTGGATGCCCATGCTCGCTCTGACCGGAGAAACCCGCAGGCGGGAGCCCCGTCGTCTCCGGCTCCGTCTCGTCTCCGCCGCCGCTCAGATCATCAGGACCGCCCGCCGCCGGCACCTGAGGGTCGCACGCCACTGGCCCTGGACAGACGTAATCACCGACGCCCTGGCACGACTCGAAGCCCTCCCGAACCCAGGCTGACCAGCCTGGTCCCGTCCCTGCGAGCAGCACCACCCCGACCGGAGTCGTGGAACCCGGCGCCCATCCGACGCGACAGCCGGGCCATCAGCATGTCCGCGAGCCGAAATCTCCGCCCTGAATGAGCAGAAAGGGTCCGCCAGCAAGCTGACGCACCCTCATGCAAAATCGAGGCTAGTTACGAAGCCAGCTTTCAGTATCGCGTTGAGAATCAATAGCTGCTTTCCCTCAAAGCGACAGACAATAGGAGCACTTGCTCATCGGCGACTATAGGCGTACGGCCATGCGGAGTAGATTCAGAGTGGAAGAAAATTGCTTCTCCGCCGTTAAGTCGATGAGCTTTCGTAACGCCATTTCCTAGCATGAAGTAGGTGGCTGACCCCGGCCCAGTTTCCGGCTTCCTGCGGCTAAGGCAAATGAGAAGATTGTAGACCCACCTTGCATTGTCATCCACGTGCAGCTTACTGTCTTCTCCGGCCTCGTTGTAATAGATGAATGTGGCACCAGAGACTTCGACCGCGGGAACCATCTGCCTGCACCAATCTATCACGCCCGTCTGTTCAAGACACAGAATTGCCTCATCTGGGACGTCAGCAACTTTGTGTCCTGTGTGAGGCCTACCATTCTCGGAAATAGCGGAACCGGCGACACCAGAAAGGGTCTCGATAGTGCCAGCATCGATTATCTCCGCGGGAACCATAGTGGGTTGAATAGTTCGCCGATCGGCCATTATGTTGGCGATCATCTCGGCGACTGTACGTTGCGGAGATCCCTTTGCTACTGGCTTTCCTGTCGGGGTGGCAAGTGCAAGCATTTGATTCCATGCTTCAAGTTCGCGCATAATTCCTCATAGCTGGATACGGACGATGCATTGCGGCAATATGCGACTCTCCAGCACGTCATTTTGCTGCCGCATTTGACTGCAAAACACGTTCACCATGGTGGGTAGTCGAACAATATTTACTCATGCGACACAGTCGAGATTCAACAACTTGAGCTACGACATTGTGGTACGATTTTCGGTATCGACCGCGAAAGTTTCGGTATAAGTAGTTAGGAAGCGAAGAACTCACCCCGCTCGTCGCTTCACTCGCTGGGGAGATATGGACGTCCTGCCCGGCGTCGGCACCGGAGCCTGCGTCCTCATGACATTCTCGACCACAGACTAACCTCGATTTTTCGTGACGGTCCGTCGGTTTCGGCGGACCGTTTCGGTTGTTCGGGCTGGTGGAGGTCAGGCTGATGGCCCGGCTGTCGCGTCGGGTGGGCGCGCCGGGTTCCACAGCTCCGGTCGGGGTGGTGCTGCTCGCAGGGATGGGAACGCGCTGGTCAACCGGGGTTCGGGAGGGCTTCGAGCCTTGCCAGGGCGTCGGTGATCACGTCGGTCCAGGGCCAGTGGCGTGCGACCCTCAGGTGCTGGCGGCGGGCGGTCGTGACGAGCTGGGCGGGCGACGGCGCCGGAGCCGGCGGGGCTCCCACCTGCAGATTTCGCCGATCAGAGCGAGCACAGGCATCCATGCAAGGAGGTCGAGGGCGATCTGGACGATCTCCAGCCAAATCTCGTTCTGCGTGGTGTCGTGCAGGGGTAGGTTGCGCAGGCCGGTAGCGCGGGAGGCACGGATGCGGTCCTCGGCCTGTGCCCGCTGGCGGTGCCGCAGTTCGAGTGCGGCGACCGGGATGCCGGTGGTGTTGGTGGCGAATGCGGTGAGCCGCAGGCCGTCGGTTACGGTGAAGCGCAACTGCGCGCCGGGGTGCGACCGTTCTTTGCGGACGATCAGCCGCATCCCCTTCGGCCAGGCCGCCAGGACGTTGCCGGTGAGTTCGGCGCCCCAGGCGCCATCGCGGATCTCCCCATCCGGCTCGACGGCCACCGTCCACGCGGCGGGCGGGACCTTGAGGACAGCCTCGTGGATGGCGTCGGTGATGGTCATGCCGACCGAATACGACAGCTACCGACCGCGCTGGGCGAGCCAGGCGACGAACTCGTGGGTACCACCTTCGGAGTTGTCGGCGCACCGCTGGCCGTCTCCAGCGGCAACAACTGCCGGAAGGTGAGCGAGCCGTCCCGGCACACCTCGACGCCAGGGTGAATGCGCAGCCAGTCAGCCAGCTGTTCGGCATCACGCCCGGCCCACAATTCGATCGGAAGCCGCGTGTCCGCGTCCACCAGTACCGTGCCATCGATGTCCGTGTACAGCGCGAAGTCGTCCACGCCCAGCACCCGCGGTGTCACGACCGGAGGTAGGCGCATGCGCATCAGGTGGAACAGCACACTCGTCCGCGACAGCGGCGCCTTCAAGATGTGCAGGAGCCGGGCCCCGCCACAGCCGGCGAGCAGCACCCCGGCCGTCCCCACCAGATGCTGCAGCAGCGAACTGCGACGCTGATAGCGCACCGTCAGCCCCTCCACCTGCTCGGCAAACGTCCACCGGCCGCAGCTCGCACTGTCACAGAACAACCGTCGCACCGAAAGACTGATCAGCACCGGACGGCCACCGACGGCGACGTCGGCCAGCGTGCGCACGGTTATTGCGAATTAGGACGAGCGTGCCGTCCACGCAGGGCTGATTCAAAGTCCTGGGGGTCATGGAAATGTGCAGGTCGCCGGGGTGTGATGATCCTGCGGAAGCCCGTCACGAAGGCACCGAAGCTCCGGTTGACGGGGTGACCTTCCCAAGTCGCCCTGCCTGCCCGGAGCTTCGATGTGCCGCCGTCTGCCATTGTCTGCCTGACCAAGTCGCCCACTGCCGCCCAGCGTGGCGTGAACGATGTCGCCGGACGCCTGTCCGTTCTCCGTGATCCGCGAGATCGGCGGGGCCGGCGCCATTCGCTGGGATCGGTCCTGCTCACCGCCTGCTGCGCGGTGCTGGCCGGGGCCCGCTCCTGTCTGGCCGTGGGCCAGTGGGCCCGCCACGCGCCCCTGGACGCACTCGCCCGCCTCGGCGTACGCGCCTGCGGCCCGCTCGGCGTGCGCCGTGCACCGTCGACCTCCACCATCCGCCGCCTCCTGACCCTCGTATGTCCCGGCGGGCTTGCCGACCTGCTCGGATGTGACCCGCTGGCAGCCGGCACCTGGCCGTGGACGGCAAGGCCGCCCGCGGCTCGCGTACGGACACCGGACCGGCCGCCCACCTGCTCTCCGCCGTCCTGGACGGCGGACGCACCGTCAGCCAGCTACGCGTGCCGGACAAGACCACCGAGGTCACCGGTTTCACGAAGCTGCCGGCCCCGTTCGACCTGGCCGGTGTCGTGGTGAGTGCCGACGCCCTGCACACCCACCGTGACCACGCCAGGTGGCTGGTGGAGGCGAAGAAGGCGCACTACCTGCTCATGGTCAAGCGGAACCAGCCGACGCTGCACCACACGCTCCGCTCACCGCCCTGGAAAAAGGGTGACCGCCCGCCGCTACGACCGCGAGGCGGGACACAAGCGACGTGAGACCCGCCCGGTGCGCACGCTCACCGTCACCGGTCCCGGCCTGGACTTCCCGCACGTGACGCAGGCCGCGAAGATCCACCGACACCGCACCGACCTCAAGACAGGCAAGATCACCCGCGAGACCCTCTACGCCATCACCGACCTGACGGCGCGTGCGGCGTCTCCCCAGGCCATCGGCCAACTCGCCCGCGCACAATGGGGCATCGAGGCCGTGCACCACGTCAGAGACACCACGTTCGGCGAGGACGCCTCGAAGATCCGCACCGGACACAGACCGGAGAACATGGCCACCCTGCGCAGCTTCGCGATCAGCACCCTGCGAACCGCCGGACACCACAGCATCGCCGCCGGCCTGCGCGAGGTCTCCTACACGCCCTTCACCCATCCGCTGGACCTGATCGGACTGCCCTGACCTGCAACGCCACGTAATCACCAGGACTTTGAATCAGCCCTGGCCGTCCACGATCCACATCCGCTCTGGAACAACGACCGAATGGGCCACCGGTCCGGGCAGCGGCCCCAGCCGCTGGATTACCCGGCAGAACGTGGATGAGAAGAGACGAACACTGGACCCAACTGCCGCACGGTGAGGGACGTTCGATAGTACATCGCGACTATCGATACCCACTCGGCTAACGGCAAATACCACGGTCGGCGCCACAGTGTCCCGTTGCCGCCCCGCTCTCGCACTACCTTCAGCAGGCCCAAAACTCCGTCATTCGCAGCCCCGTGAACACCTCCACCCACACCCGCTCAGCGCGTAACACCCCAGCCGCAACTGGAAGGTTTCCAGCTCACAACTTTATGCAACGCCTTTTATCCTCACGTTACCTGTATGCCGAACACCACCAGCCCATAGAAAAGCACTGGCCAGGTTTTTACCTGAGCTGGGTATACATCTCAGCACGGAGCAGGACGTGCTTTGAAGTCCTCCTCTCGAGGACGATTTCAGAGTACTCTAGCTACACCTGCCTTATAAAGCTTCTTCGCAACCTCTATCGCCGATTCCACACCTACTTGCGGAGCGAGATCGGTAGACAGCCATCTTCTGTCGCCGTCACCTGCTTCCAATATTCTCGAGAAGAAATCCGCAGCAGACTCATTTATTGTCAATTTCCCGCGCGAAAGCTGCAGATCAAGCTTCCCATCATTCCGACGGCTTGTCGCCAGAATGCTCTCAGGAACTATCTGTAGCCAGGTATCAGGCCCAATATGGACGTCGGTTAGCGGCCGAGGTACGCTGGGCAGCGTCGTCCGCATCTGCCGTTGGACACTGTGAACAACGTGATCAAAATCCAGAGTTGGAAGCGTCTCTATAATTCGCTCTACTACGGCACGCACCGAAACATTCAAAAGATCTCGATCGCTTGCAACACCGCGTGGTAGCAATGACCTGAGGAATGACTCGTCCACGCTTGTAGCAAGAGCTTTAATTATCTCCAACGCCAGCCATTTATGCGTGTAATCACAGAACACGAGACTCACGTGCCAGGAGTACTCATTGCGACCTGAAAAGCCGACGTGGACCCAACCGCGTGGAATCCAGAGGCGCTCTCCTGGGCCGAGCTCGATCTCAAGAAATGGTTGCTCATTTGATATATATCCGCTCAAATCTGCGCCAGCCGGCGGATTATCGCCGATGAGGGGATTCTCGACTACAGGCTTATACAGTCTCCACGTTTTATGTCCGGAAACTTGGCAAATAAGCACATCCAGTTGATCGTAATGAGGACGAAATCCCCTTTCTTTGGGGGGCGTAAGGAAACCAACACACTCGATACCCGTACCTATTTCGTGGGTCAGCCTGCGATGATAGTCGCGTAGAGGCCTCCAATGACGCTCTAGATTATTGATCACAAGCGAGGCGCCCTTTTCCAAGTACTTCGCCACTTGGATTGGCAGGACCTCGCCTGCGAATGATCCCCCCTCGGTGCGGGCAGCCGTATACGCGCCTGAGTCTATTGTGTCTCCATCAATGGTGATTCTGACATTATCCTTCGCGTGAACTACACCATCAAGAATATCGACCAAATTTTCGATACCGATAATTTGACGTAGGTTGTTCTCCGTCGAGCGCCATACCGTCGGTACGGTGGGTGGATTTTCCTTGAAAGTAGAGGGCGAATTGATCACTTCACTCATCGCATCGAACATTCTCACTGGCCTCCTCTTGCTGTTTCACTTCGCCTACTTTTGGACCGCTGAAGCTCAGCCCATTCTTGGAATTCCTACCGCCATTGAAGCTCAATCGGCACTCTCTCGCTGATCAAAATAACAAACACAGCCCTTACCCACTCGCTTTGCCGGTGGAAGAATTTGAGCGTCGGGAAGGAGAGCTTGTGCCTCACTCGGCGCAAGCGAAGGCCCAGTAGAAGCGGTTGTTTTCATTGCTTCAAATCACCGATTCCAGCATGCTGAGAGTTGGGGTGCGAGCAACTTTGCCGTAAGGGAACGCAATGCCTGGAATGATTACTCGAACCACCGGAATCCCAAGGTCTTCACGAGTTACCTCAGACACCAGACACTGCTCTAGGCCGGCGCCTCGCAGTAGATTGCTAACGGTTTGAACATTACCCAATATGTTACTACTGATGCCGCCCCTCTTAGCTTGAGGGAAGGGCAGGGAACCTGGTTTGCTGTACAGAGATGTGAGCCGCTTTTGTGTCGCGGGCCGTTGCCCGTGAGCGCTGTGCTCAAAAGTATCTCTGGCACCGGTAACGACAGAACTATGGGCCTGGCATGCTTCCGTAATGGCCCGAACAACCGCTCGCGACGGGTCAAGATCGCACCCTTCACCAGTAAATATGCTCATCTCCCCTTCTCGGCCAAAGAAGTTTTGATTTATTACAATGGCTCGAAAAACAGGTATGCCGATTGCGCTTGTCAAGTCTTGCACCCGCAATACCAAACCTTCCTTGCCTAGTTTTTTTATGAACTCTTTTGCAGCTTCGGCTGTGATCGTATCTATATCGATACTGCGCAAAGGTCGGCGAGGCGAGAATGCTGGATCGTGATGAATGGTATAAAAGTCTTCTTGTGATACGGCGTCCCTTTCGATGAGCTCATACAAGGCATGGAGGGTTGCTTCTGAGTACGTATTGCCGGATGCGAGTCCGTTAGTTTCTATACGAGGGACGATTCCCTCAACTGCAGGGTTAACAACGAGATCGGTTGGTACAAGCGCGTAGCTGTTTCCGATTAGGTCGTACGCACCAGTCCAGGAGAAGGTAGCGTCAGGATGATAAGAGGTATCGAGCGGCAAGCTAAATTTGCTCGGGTCCACTGCGTCTGCGCATGCCAGTTGGTTATAAGACCCCCTGGCGACTCGCCAATTTGGCAGCTCTTCAGCTGATGCCCGCTCAATTGCTTCCATGACCGCACTCAGCTTTGCTGCCATTTTACTTGTTCCTTTACCTCCATGCACGGTCAAGTCTTTCGCCAAAGGCGTGACAGCCTGCCATACCGGAAAATCAAGGTAATCCATAGGTGCCGTGTCATAGACGCGCGTAATGGGAATCTGCGGCAACAGAGGTTCTAGAGTCGCCCAGGTCTCCTCAAACTCTCTAGCATGTCCGGCACGCGTCACCTCTACATCACGCGCAAATGATCGCGGCCCGAGTGATGTCAGCCGCTCTGGCGCAATGGGCATATTTCTTCTCATTTTCTCTCAAGATCAATGAATGCTTGCTTAGACTTTAATCCATCAAATGACCAATCAATAGAATGTGTGCGCCATCTTGGCTGCTGGAATCTTACAGATGCCAGCGCCGCCGTAGTCCATGGTGTCTTCAGACGCCTTCCGCTTTCCGAACTTGATCGTATGCGTTGAGTGGGCATGAACTTCCGGTAGTAACCGGATAGGTCTGGAAGAGGTTGCGCTCGGAAGCTAAGCGGATGCAGACCGCTCCAGGTGAAGCGGAACGCCTTCTCCAGTGTCCTGCGGATCGCGCTTGGAACGCTGGCCGACGCTCTGGCCGAGCCGCCTTCCGCAGTAACAGAGTCAGGAGGTAACGGGGTCTGCCGCACGATCGGGTCGGGTGCACAATCAGGTGACATCTTGAACTAGCTTGCCCTGTGGGGCGAGTGGGAAGGATGCCGCCGTGCCCGAGCCCTGTCTCGAAGGTTTCCGCGAGGATGTCGTGCCGGTAGCGAGGATCGGCGACCCGAGCGTGGAACTCGAACAAGCGGCTGCCGTTTTCGGCGTCCGCGCGATGTCGCTATCGAAGTGGATGCGTCGGACGGACATCGACACAGCGGCGCAACTTGAAACAACCGGCCACGACAGCGTGGAACTACGGAAAGCACGCCGGCAGATCAAGCTGATAGTGCTGGAGAACGAGATCTTGTGCCGGGGCGCGGCACACCTGACCGCAGCGAATCTGCTGGGATAGGAGTCTACCGACTCGCGGAAAAGCTGGCCGGAGACGGTGTGCCCGTCACAGTCACGTGCCAGGTGGTGGTAGCGGCTGATGTCTCTGATGCTGTCATGACGGTCCAGGCCCGCACGAGATCCGGCGAGGCAGCCGGATGTACGGGCTGCGGACAGCTCAGCACGTGGTGCCACAGCCGTTATGTGCGGCGTCTCATTGGCCTCACGTTGCCCAGGCCGGCCGTTACACATCGACTTGTCCGTGCGCCGCCTGTACTGCGAAGACACGGTGTGCCGAAGGTGACATTTGCCGGACAGCTGCCGGGGCTGACCGTGCAATACCAGCGGCGCTGACCACAGCCCTCGCGGGGCGGGGCGGTTCCTGGATGCTGAGGATCTTGAACATCAGGCCCTCACGGTGCTGCGTCCTGTTCCACTGATTGGCGTGCCGCTTCCGCCCCTGATCGCGCCTTGGGTACTGGGGATGGATGACTTCGCCCTCTACCGCGACGCTTACGGCACACTCCTGATCGACGCCATCATCCGTCTCCCGCTCAGACTCTGGGAGGGCGTGATGCCGAACGACTCAGCTGGCGGCTGCGTGAGCACCCGTGTGTCGAGATCGCCTGCCGCGACGGCTCGCTGACCTACTGGCAAGGCATCACTTCTGATGCGGCGGAAACAGTACAGTGCACCGACCGCTTCCACCTCTGGCAGGGGCTGGGCCGACGCGTCTAGGAGGTCGCCTCCGCCCACCCCGGTTGCCTGGCCGCAGCACTACCTCCGCTCAGCGAGACAATCCCCGGCCGTGTCGAGGAGCCTGTCGAGGGCGCCGTACTCCTCGCGAACACATGAGCCGGACGACACGCCCGGAGGTTCTTTGAGCCCGTTCAGGCCCTGCCCCGTTCCGGCCGGAGTCACGGCGCGGTAGCCCGGAAACTCGGCCTGAATCGCTACACCGTCAGCATGGCCCGGCCCGCAGCTGGTAGAAAGTGATGCGCAGGCCACCTCGAACGCTCTCCACCCTGGATCCCTACCTCGGCCACCTGCAGCAACGCTGGGACGAGGGACAGCGCAGAACGAAGATCCTGCACGAGGAACTCCAGGCTAAGGGCAACCTCGGCCACTACCAGCGCGTAAAGATGGCCGTCGTACCCCTCAGGTCCGGGCTGCCCATCGACGAAGCCCGCGAGCGGCCGCCGTCCCCGCACGAAGCAGCCCACCGCTGTGCGAGTCGACGTCGCAGAGCGCGGATTCTCGTTGCCGAACTGGGCCGCTCTCGCGGCAGTCTGACCGGCAGGACTCACCACGTGGCTGGGGCCTATCAGTTGCCAGAGCGGCATCGGGAGAAGCCTCTGATAGTCCTGTGGCAGGCTGCGCCGCGCGGACGTGCTAAACGTTTTGATGACGAAGCTGGCAGGATATTAACTCGCAGCGAAACCTGCGTGATGCACTCAATATTCCAGTAATCACTCATGAGCGGCGCTAAGTGCTCCGGATAGCTCTTCCCGACCCTCAATTCCAAGTTTGCGGTACGCGTTGGTGAGATGGATTTCCACAGTGCGCAGGCCCACGAATAGGGTACGTGCAATCTCGCGGTTCTTCATACCGCGCACAGCCAGCGACGCAACTCTGGCTTCCGACGGGGTCAGTCCTTGCAGGCCAGTGCGGCGTGGACGCGGTGGGCGCCCACCGACGGCGATCAGCTCCTGCCGCAGGGACTGCGACAGGACAGGGTCCTCGCTCTGTGATGCCTCGTGCAGCGCCAACTGCAGTGTCTGCTGGGCAGCCTCACGCTCTCCGGCCGCGGCGAGCAACCCGCCGTACTCACGCAGGGCTGAGACAAGTATTCGCCCTTGCCGGGGCCTCTTAAGTAGTTCGACGGCTTCACGTGCCGCCCGCAGTGCGTCGGCTTCCGTGCTGGTCTGAGCCTGTGCACCTAGTGCCCGCGCCAAGGGTAGCGGTGCGCCCCACTTCCTCGCCAAGACGACCTCCTTTCCAGCCAGGTCACTGGCTTCCTCGGTTCGACCGGTATCTCGCAAAAGAAGGGCAGCTCGTGAACGCCAAGGGGAGAGCGCTGGGTTTGTCACGCCAGACTTCGTCAACGCCCGGCCACAGCTCAAGAAGTGAACTACTGCGCCGGCAGGGTCTCCTGCAGCAGCACGCAACTGACCTTGACCGAACTCAAGATAGGCACCGATCAGGCGCCTGCTCGAGATGTCTTGCTCATTGACCAGAGCGACGAACCTGTTCAGTCCGGACGGGTCCTCAAGCGTCATGTAAGTTTCCACTGCAATTGGGATCAGCAGGTGCCACAACCTGGCGGAGAAGCCCGGGTCCCAGCGGCGCCCTAGATGCAGCGCCTCGTCGAGCTCTGCAGCGGCGTTGGTGTCGCGCTCGTGCCGAGCGGCTCGACCCGCCCGCAGCGCCAGCGTCAGCGCCAGCGCGGGCCTGACATCGAGCGCGCGAGCCTGCTTCTCAACGCAATCGACGTACTGCCCGACCGTGCTGTCCTGGCCGGCGGTGAACAAGGTGAACAATCCGAGAGCCTGTCCGACAACTGCATCCACTGATGATGAGTGCCCGGCCAGCACACTCCAGGCGAGCCGCGCTGCGTCATCGGCGGTTGCGGTGCCGCCTGCCGTCATGGCAGCCGCCAGCGTCGCCACCTCCAGTCGGTCAGCCGGCAGGTCGGGTGGCCCCTGCTGAGGCTTGTGCGCTTCTGAACTGTGTGTCAGGAGACATGGAACACGCAGCCCCGTAGGAATGAACTGCTGAACCTCCGCGTCAGCGCTACCCCTCTGTCCAGCATTCGGCTGGTCGAGTGCTGTACCAATGGTGAGCAGCGCGAGGAGATCAGCTTTTGCGGTGCTGTACACGGTTTCAGCGCTCAGAGTCATAGCCGTTCGGAGGGCGGACAGCGCTACGGCTAGGTCGGCCCGCGCTCGAATAGACGCCGAGCGGGTCAGCACTGCAGCTCGGCCATCCGCCGGCAGCGGTTCAATCAATAGACGTTGGAGATACGAAAGGCAGTTCGCGATGTTGCCCTCATCCAGTGTCCGGTCTGCTGCGGCGAACAGAATGTCGACTACCCAGTCTTCACCGATCTGTTGTGGAGTAAGTACCAGGTGTCGGGCAATGGACAATGGCGATGCCCCGGCGGAGTGGAGTAGTTGAGCAGCCTGTCTATGCAAGAGATGTAGGATATCCGGTGGGCACTCCTTTAGGAGCGAGTTTTGTAGCAGTGGTTGGGCGACTGTGACATGCTCACAGTCGCCGTCGAGCATGCCCAATTGCTGTAGTGCGTGGCAGTCCTTGGCCACCGCGACCTGGTCGAAACCTGTCAGGGCGGCAATGTTTTCAAGTGTGGCTTCGTTACCCATTGCCGCTGTCAGGCGCAGAACAGTGAATGCAGTCGGCGATACCCGGCGAGAACGGACTCGGGCCCCCATCGCAAGCGCACTGTCAGCTAGCTGGGACACGTACTCGGCGGCCTTGCTTTTCAGCATGAGGCCCTGCTGTTTGATGAGGCAGGTCAGGGTTTCTAGCAGTAGGGGATTCCCAGCGGTCATGTTGAAGGCCGCGGAAGTTAGTGATGCTTCGACGGGACCGTCGAGGCGAGAGGAGAAGAAAGTAGCCACGGAATGTTCACTTAGGCCCGCGATCGCACCGACGTGGTCGCTTGCGACCAGGATCTCCTCCAGGAGTTCGGTGTCGGTTCCGGCGATCCCGTCACAAACTGAACCAACCACGATAAAGGGGAATGTGCTCAGCCTGGACTGGAGCGTCCTCAACCATTGCATTGAGGCGCGGTCCACCCAATGCAAGTTGTCGATGACGACGGCAGTCATTCGATCCTCATGCACTACAGCCCGCATCAGGCACGAAGAGAGCTGTACAGCGGCGTCATCACCGAGTGTTGCGCTTTCCAGAATTGTGCCTTCGGTGAGAACGCGGACCGGTGACGGCAGTGATCCGTGAAACGCCTCACGTCCTCGCTCCGAAAATTGGTCAACCAGGGCTTGGACAAGTCGGACAGCGATATTGTTCTCGACTTTGTGTTCGGCGTGGCTGGCCCGGACGTAAACCACTGCCGCTCCAGCCGCCCGCGCCTGCTCGGCTGCCGCGTCCAGCAACGCGGTCTTTCCGCTGCCCGCACCACCTCGGAATATCAGACAGCCTCCCTCAGATGCCGCTGCCCTGCTCAGTGCCGCATCGACCACGGCAAGTTGGTCCATACGCTCGAACAGCCGTCTCGTTGCCACGCTTCCTCCAGGCAAGCCAGGCGCGCCGCTCACGACAGTTCGCACCTCTGGGCCGGAATATTGCCACAGCTTTCAAATCGAACTGCAGTTTCGTCAAGTTATTGAACTTCCGTGACACAACGATTGATCACGCGTGCCAGTCGATGTCAGAGGGAAGTTGCTCAGCTAGGCGTGAACCGCTCCGGTTCGAATAGGCAATCGATTTCACAGTGGGCCCGAGTCATTGCGCAGCCTTCCTGCTACGCGCTTGAGCTCTGCTGGCGTGCGGTGCGCACGGTCGCCGAGGTGCGCGACGACTGTCAGGTTGAGCCGGTTTCCGACCAGCACGACCGCCTTGACGGCTTGGTCGTGTTTTAGATGCCGATGATCCGCCTGGTTGGCCGGTCCGGGGAAGCAGTGGGCGGCCAACCAGATGATGAGGTCGCGGGCGACGTCGTTGATGCTGGTCAAGGCGGCGACCCCGTGCTCGTTCCGCCTCGTGTCACGGCGGACGATCTCATAGCCATCTTCGTCCAGGACGGCCACTGAGGGGACGTTATGTCCGTTTCTTCTCACGGCCTCGTCCGAGTGAGTCAAATTGACGGCCGATCTTGGTTGTTGATGGTCAGTTGCTGCACGGGGTGAGGCGGCCTTCGAAGGCGATCTGGGACGCGTTCAGGGGTACTTGCCAGCGCATGGTCCATCTCTTGCGGCCCTTCCCGGTCGCGTCAAGGCTCATCAGCGCCAGCAAATGCACTTCAGGGCGGCGGCCTCGTTGGGGAAGTGTCCGCGGGCCCGGAAGGCTCTGCGGATGCGGGCGTTGACGCTCTCAATTGCGTTCGTACTGCAGATGACCTTGCGGATCTCGACGTCGAAGGAGAGGAAGGGCACGAACTCGGCCCAGGCGTCTGACCAGAGGACCTCGCATAGTGCCCATCTTCGCGGCGTTTCTGAGGACACCTTGCTGGTCACGCATCCATTTCATCCGCTGCCGGGGCGCCGGTTGCGGGTGTGCCGCACGGTGCGTCGCTCCAGCGGTCTGGTGTTCATCTGCACCGCCGGTGACGGTGTGACGGTGACGCTTCCGCAGGCGTGGACAGACCGCGGCCCCGCTCCGAACGAGCACCGGTTTGCGACCGCCGGGGTCGCTGCTCTGTCTGCGCCAGTGGATGCCCTCATGAGCCGTGGCATCGACCCGGGAGACGGAGGATGGTCGTGAAGGGCACCCTGCCTTTCGCGGCCGTGGGTGCCCGCGCATCGGTGACGGGCGGTGACTGCAGTGGAGGACTGGACGCGGATCGCTGCGTTGCTGGTGGCGAACATGGTCGACCCATGCTTGCGCCGACAGGCGGGTGTCGATGAGCAGACTGCAGATGATCACCTCCTCGCGCCGGTCGAGGCTGGCGCTGATCTATGGGCGGCAGTCGACCTTGCTGCAGGTGCGGGAGAATACCGAGTCGACCGCCCGCCAGTACGGGCTGGCCGACCGGGCGAGGGAGTTGGGCTGGGCAGAGTCCGACATCGGCGTCGTCGACGCCGACCTGGGCACCTCGGGTCGGTGCTCCGGGCTGCGGGTCGGATTCCAGCAACTGGTGGCCCGGGTCTGCCTCGGCGAGGTCGGCGCGGTCTTCGGCCTGGAGGTCTCCCGGCTGGCCCGCTCCTCTGCCGAGTTCGGCCGGCTGCTGGAGTTCGCGCGCCGGACCGACACCCTCCTGATCGACGCCGACGGCATCTATGACCTGGGCGAATTCAACGACCGTCCCGTCCTCGGTTTGAAGTCCACGATGAGCGAGGCCGAACTGCACATCCGGGCCGGGCGCCTGCACGGCGCCCGCAAGGCCGCCGCCAAACGCGGTGACCTGAGGCTTCCGCTGCCCGTCGGCATATTCTATGCCGACGACGGCACCATCACCGTAAACCCCGATGAAGAGGTGCGGACGGCGGTCGCGGATGTCTTCACACTGTTCGACCAGCACGGCTCCGCCCTGGGGGTGGTCCGCTGCGGAATCGACTGGGAGGAACGCGTCCATGATGTCGCCCTGGTCGACGACACCGGCGTCTTGGTGGCCAAGCGGCGCATCACCGACGACGCGGCCGGCTACGAACAACTGCTGGAGCCGCTTGCCGAGCACGGCGATACCGAGGCGAACCCGATCCCGGTCGCGATCGAGACCTCCCGCGGTCTGCTGGTCGCGGTCTTGCGGACCGGGAACCGCCAGGTGTTCGCGATCAACCCGATGGCCGCCGCCCGCTACCGCGACCGCCACTCCGTCTCTCGCAAGAAGTGCGACCCCGGCGACGCCCTCGTCCTGGCGAACATCCTGCGCACCGACATGCACGCCCACCGGCCCCTGCCGCAGGACAGCAGCCTCGCACGCGCGATCGCTGTCCTCGCCCGCGCCCAGCAGGACGCCTTATGGAACCGGCAGCAGATCGCCAACCAGCTCCACCCTGCTGCGCGAGTACTACCCCGCAGCCCTGGAAGCTTTCGCCACCTGGGCCAACGACCTATATCGCCCGGAAGCACGGGAACCGCTGAATGCCGCGCCGACCTCGTCTCGGGCCGCGCGGCTGACCCGCACCCAGCTCCAAGCCACCCTGAAGCGTGCCGGCCGCAAGCGCGGCATCGAGGCAGAAGCCGACCGGATGCGTGACGTCTTCCGCGCAGACTGGGCCCACCAGCCGCCGCTGGTCGAGGAAGCCCTTGGCAAGCAGATGCTCGCTCTCCTCATCCAGTTGGAGGCTGCCTGCACGGCAGCCGACCAGCTCGCCGAAGCGGTGGAAAAGGCTTTCCCTCACCACCCGGACGCCGAGATTCTGCTGAGCTTCCCGGGGCTCGGCATCCAGCTCGCCGCCCGGATCCTGGCTGAGATCCGGGACAACCGCACCCCCTTCGCCGACGCCCGTGGTCTGAAGGCGTACGCCGGGGCCTCGCCCATCACCAGGGCCTCCGGCAAGCAATCCAGCATCACCCGCCGTTGGGTGAAGAACGACCGGCTCAACCACGTCGGATACCTCTGGGCATTCGCCTCACTCCGAGCGTCCGCTGGCGCCACACTGCCTCCAGCACCGCAAGCTGTTCGACGAACACACCGCCTTCGCCACCGAACTCGCGGCTGCGGCTTGACGCGTTGGCATCGTGAGGTGTCCTACCTTCTGGTGCGGGTTGATCGGGCCGTTCGTAAGGCCTCGTCGCCCGAGGAACACCGGGTGTGGGTGGTGAGGTGTTGCCGCACGGTGGCTGTGCAGACTTAGCCGCCCGGGGTCTCACCGGCGGCCAGGCCGCTCATTGGGATCTGCGATCAGAATCGCTGCGTAGGACACCACTGGCGAGGCCGTCAGAACCAAACAGTGCAACGACGGCGTCAGGGGAACGATGAGCCGGATATGGGCCGGAATCGATGCGGGCAAGATCCACCACCACTGCGTGGTCATCGATGCCGAGGGAGACAAGCTCCTCTCGCGCCGGGTGATGAACGACGAGCCAGAACTGCTGAATCTCCTCGCGGTGTCGGCGTACTCCTTAATGTGGCCCTGGCAAGATTTCCGTGAAGCTGGGGTGTGCCACCGTGCGTCGGTGACGCTCCGTCACGGGTAGCGGCGTCGGAGCAGGGCCATGAGGATGACGCGGTGGCGGAGCAGCCGGATCCCTGCGTGTCCGGCCATCATCCGCTTCTGGAGCTTCAGATCGGTGATGCGGCCTTCGTTGACGCCGGAGTTGAACGGGGTGGTGATGCCCTGGACGACTGCGGGCTGGTCTTCGCGGATGGCCTTGGCCAGGCTGGCCAGTTCGGGAAGACGCGAGCTTGCGAGTTGGTCGAGCCAGTCCGGTAGCGGGGTGGCGTCGCGGGTTTCGAGCATGGCGGCGAACTGACGCACCAAGTCGTGGGTTCGGTTCAGCTCCGGGCAGTGCTCGAACAGTCGCCGGAGTGCCTCGGCTGCGTGCAAGCTGCGGCGGGATGGCCCGGTGGTGATCCACCGGGCGACTTCGCGGGGCGAGGGCGGCCGTTCGCGTGGGGTGTCGATCGGCAGGCCGCGGCGTAGCGGTGCGATGGCCATCTTGACCCGTTGGTAGTGGCCGCGGTAGCCCTTGGCGGCGATCTCCTGGTGCAGCACCGTCGCGGTGTGCTCGCCTTCCTCCCACCGCTGCCGAAGGTACTCCAGGTATGGATCGAGGCTGCTGGGTCGGCGGGGCCGGGGGCGCCGTACGCAATCCTGCCAGGTGGCGGCCCGGGCGTATTTGCCCACGGTGCGCCGGTTCAGGCCCAACTCGCGGGCTGCGGCGCTGAGCGAGAGTCCGGTTTCGGTCACCGCGTGCACCGCCTCGAACAGCCGCTTCGCGTGGCGGCGGGCAGGGGTATCGGCCTGGTCGGACGGTCCCGCTGCGTTCGCTGGTGGCGGTGCCGGCTCGGGCTCAGGTACTGCGGCAGGTAGGCAGCCGCGGTGAGCGGCGGCGATATCCCCGATCCTCTTCGACAGCCCCTGCCACAGGTGGAAGCGGTCGCTGACCTGCACCGCGTCCGGGGCACCGTCGGTGATGCCTTGGCGGTAGACCAGCGAGCCGTCCCGGCAGACCACCTCAACACCGGGGTGCGTCCGCAGCCAGGCGGCCAGTTGCTCGGCGTCGCGCCCGACCCACAGCTCGATCGGCAACCGGGTATCGGCATCCACCAGCAGGGTTCCGTAGACGTCCGCGTACAGCGCGAAGTCGTCCACGCCCAGCACCCGCGGGGTCGCCGCTGACGGAAGCGGCAAGCGCATCAAGTGGAGCAGCACGCTTGTCCGCGACAGCGGCACCTTCAGGATCTGCAGGAGCCGGGCGCCGCCCCGGCCGGCGAGCAGCACCCCGGCCATCTCCACCAGGTGCTGCAGCAGCGGGCTGCGGCGCTGGTAGCGCACCGTCAGCCCCTCGACCTGCTCGGCGAACGTCCGCCGACCGCAGCTCGGGCTGTCACAGAACAAGCGCCGCACCGACAGCCCGATCAGCACCGGGCGCCCACCGACAGCGACATCGGCCAGCGTCCGGCAATAGCGACTGTGCACCCGCGCAGAACCGCGACCGCAGTCCGGACACGCCACTGTCAATCCGCGGGTGCAGGCCGCGATGCGGACCACGCCGCCCGCCACCCACACTCGTTCCACCCGCACCGCATCGAGGTGCGGAGACAGGACCCGTACGAGGTCATCACACTTTCCGACAGTGCAGCTACCCGTGACGGAGCGTCACCGGCGCACGGTGGCACACCCCAGCTTCACGGAAATCTTGCCAGGGCCACGTTCACGTGTACGCCGACACGCGGACGTCCTCGAACTCGGGGACGAGGCCACCTGGGCGATCGATCTTCCGGACGGCTATGCCAGCCTGGTGATCACGTTGCTGGTCAGCCATGGGCAGCGGCCCCTCTACATCCCAGGCCGAGCCGTGAACCGTGCTTCGGGGAGCTACCGAGGTGAGGGCAAAACCGACGCACGCGATGCGCTGATCATCGCCGACCAGGCCAGGATGCGTCGGGACCTCAGCCCGCTCAGGGCCGCCGACGAGGCCATGGCGGAGCTGAAGTTCCTCACAGCCCGACGCACCGACCTGGTCTGCGACCGCACCCGTGCCTCCAACCGCCTGCGCGGCCTGCTGGCCGGCATCTTCCCCGCCCTCGAGCGTGAACTGAACCTGGCCAACCTGGGTCCGCTGACGGGCTATCAGCCCCCTGGCACGATCCGTCGACTCGGCGCCAGCCGCCTTGAGAAGTGGCTGCGCGGTCGCGGAGCTCGCTGGTCGGCCGCGCTTGCGCGCACCGCAGTAGAAGCTGCCAGCCATCAGCACACTGCAGTTCCCGGGGAGCAGGCCGCCGCCCGGCTGGTCCAGGCTCTCGCGCTGGAACTCATCGACCTCGACCGCAAAATCGCCGAGCTCGATGAGGAGATCGCAAAAGCCTTCCGGTCCCATCCATATGCGGAGATCGTGACGAGCATGCCCGGCATCGGCCCCCTGCTTGGTGCTGAGTTCCTCGCAGCCACCAGCGGCGACATGGCCTTGTTCGGCAGCGCCGACCGGCTCGCGACCTATGCAGGGCTGGCCCCTACCCCGCGCGATTCCGGACGTGTCAGTGGAAACCTGTACTGCCCCACCCGCTACCACCGCGGGCTCCAACGCGTCTTCTACATGTCCGCCATGAGCAGCATCCACTACTGTCCGGAGTCCCGCTGCTATTACCAGCGCAAAGGTGCCGAGGGGAAGCGCCACACCCAAGCCGTCCTGGCCTTGGCCCGGCGACGCGTCAACGTTCTCTGGGCTCTACTCCGAGACGGACGCCGCTTCGAACCCGCACACCCTGCCGCAGGCACAGCTTGACAAGCCCATTGGGAAGTCTGGCACAACTTCCTCTGGACCTCACGTTCCAGTCTCCAGGTGTCCTGGATCACGGGAAAGCCTCAGGTCGCTGTTACAGCGTGCCCGGTTGCCAATGCCTGCTGAGCCAACTCGCGACCCAGGAAGCCGCTGCCGCCTACCGATCAGGATGTTCATGATCCGCCGTTAGGGCTCCTCGTTTCGCCACGTCATCCTGATTCCGGGCCGGCTCCGACGCTCAGCGAGGCCACACCGAGCGCGAAAGGGCCGGCTGAAGCGCGCTCCATCACACACGACCGGACCGCGCTCAGTTGTCACCAACCGAGTCGTAAACCCCTGAAGGTTGCGCGGCGGAGGGGGACGACGACAGCCTCGCCAGTACGTGTCGTGCCGAGCCCGTGGTGGCTCGGTGACGGCCAGGCGGTGGACGTGGCTGACGCGTGACCGTCCGGCACGAAACCGGACGGCACTGAGCAGCGGCGGGCGTGTCGGCGAACCGCGCTACCTCACGTAACCAGGGGAGTACGCCGGATCGGTGACCGAGGACGGCTTCGCGAAGCCGTCCGAGAGGGACAGTCGCCGCCACGGGGCGACGCACGGGTTGCCGTCGGCGAGCCAGACCTCGCCCCGCCGCAGGTCCATGGCGATCCCCAGCGCTGTCGTCTCCTGTTTGAGCGGATCGACCCGGGGATCGGCATGGGCGCAGATCGACTTGGGAAAGCTCGCGTGATCCGCCAGCATCTCGGTGAGCTTCTTCACCGTCACCCCGCCGGGCCGGGCATTGAGCAGGGCCGTGAGCCGGTCGAAACGGAACGGGCTGCACGGCACCAGCTTCAGCGCGATGTCCGGCCGGTCGATCGGCGAGCAGAAGTGGTTGGTGTGCACCAGCACGCCGCTGTCCGGCATACGCAGGTGGAGCCGGTCGGCACCGCCGGGCTCGGACTCGATGTCGGCGGCGACCCCGTCGTTGTGCGCCAGCAGAAAGTTGGCCGACGCCGCCCGCGGATGGCGCTGGAGCAGCTCGTAGGCGTCCGGCAGGGTCTCCTGGTCCATCAGCGCCCGCAGCAGGACGTGATAGGGCAGTCCGGTGCGGCTGCCATCGGCCTGTGCGACCAGGAAGTTGGTGCACACGCCGAGCCCCGCCGAGTTCATTCCGGTCTTGGCCAGCAGTCCCGCCTCGACTGCGGTCACATAGTTCGGGCCCTCGTCCCTGATGACTTCCAGAACCACCACGCTGTCGACCGAGTGCACCAGCCAGTCCCAGTTCTGGGCGAGCAGGACGCCGCCATCGGCGGTGCGCTCCGGCAGGACCGCCAGAGCGCTGCATCCGTCGGTCTTGGCCGGGCCGAGGTCTTTCGCGACCATCGAGGCAGCCATGATCTCGGTACGGCAGTTCAGGGCCAGGATGTCGGCGAAGTCCAGGCCCGCACCCTCGGCGATCCCCTCCATCTCCTCGATGATCGAGGGATCGAGTTCGGCGATCAGCGAACGGTACGGCAGCGCCATCGCCCTGGCGTCGGGCCAGTCGATGCCGGCGCTTTTCCCGAATGCCGCCGCGTAGCCGTGCAGAGACACCTCGATCCGCGCGCGGGCCGCGCTCCCGTACTGTCTGCCGCGCTCGCGGGGCTCACCGCTGACACGGACGTACGGATAGGTCACGACCTTGGTCCTTCCTCGGACGGGAGCGTTGACGCAGCGATGTCGGCACAGGTGGCCAGGCGCAGTCCGGGCACCTCCCGGGCCCGGGCGATGAAGCGTTCCAACAGGCGCAGCCTGCCGGGGCGGCCGATGATCTGCGGGTGCAGCGTGAGGATGCAGCAGCCGCCGATCGACGCGATGCCCAGCAGCTCGTCGGTCCAGATCTCCTCGACCTCGGAGTTGGTGCTGATCTTCTTGGACCAGGACTCGTTGCTGAACCAGAAGTGCGCGGCGTCGTCCAGCGCCCAGTGCACAGGCAGCTCGACGATCCGGGTGCCCGGATGTATGTATGGCACGACGTCGTCCATGAAGTTCGAGGAGTACCGGATCCCAGCCTTCTCAAGGATGCCCAGCGACGACGCGCTGAGCTCCCAGGACGGTGAGCGGTATCCGCTCACCTGGATGCCGAGTCGGTCGAAGGCGGCCAGGGCCCGTGTGAGTTCTTCGGTCTCCTCGTCCAGGGGGAGATCCGCGGGTGAGCGGTGGGTGTAGCCGTGGCAGGCCACCTCGTGTCCGTCGTCCGCGATGGCGCGTACGGCGTCGGGATGACGTTCCGCCACCCGTCCCGGCACGAAAAAGGTGCCGGTGACCTCGTTCGATCGGAGCAGGCGCAGCACTTCGGGCAGGCCGCGCCGCATCTCGTAGCCGCCCTGCGAGAGCAGGACCGGCCGGGTGGCGTTGCGCGGGTCCTCCGCCAGCCACACCTCCTCCGTGTCGACGTCGAAGGTGAGGGCCAGCGTGGGTGACGAGTTGGTGTCAGGGTTCATGCCGTGTGCGGTTCCGTGATCCAGACCTTGTTGCCTTCGGGATCGTAGAAGGTCCGCATCCGGTACCACCGGCCGCTGGGGTGCGTCCAGGTCTTCTCCTCGCCCACCCACTCGACCTTGCCGTCCAGGACGGCGACGGCCGCGTCGAGGTCGTCCACGGCCCATGCGATGGACTCGATGCCGGGCGGATTCACGGCTCCGTTCTCGTCGAGTCTCGGCGGGTGGGCACCTGTGCCGGGGAAGAAGAAGAGCGTGACGTCACCGGCTTGCAGGGCGAACCAGTCGTCGTCCGCCTCGTGCGGGAGGAAGAACGGCAGTCCGAGGACACCGTGGTAGAAGTCGAGCATCGCGTCCCTGTCGGTGTACAGGATGTCGATGTTGTCGAGTCTTTTCAGCAAGCTCATGGGGACCCTCCTGGGTGGACGACGTGACGGCGTCAGGTGTTCGACGGGGTGTGCGGTACGCGCTGTGGCGCAGGCCGGCTCAGGCCGGACGGGCGATGGGGCGCTGGAAGGAATTGATCCCGGTGGTCAGCCCCCCGTCCACCAGGAACGGGCTGCCGGTGCTGAACGACGACTCGTCCGAACACAGGAAGAGCGCCATGTTGGCGACCTCCTGCGGCGTGGCGATACGGCCGAGCGCGTGCCACTTGGAGATCTCCTCGTGCGCGGCGGCGCCGTCGGGGAGATTGTCGTAGACCTCCTGCACCATCTCGGTCATCACATAGCCGGGCACGATGGCGTTGCAGCGGATGTCGCGGTCGCCGTACTCGGCGGCCACGGCGCGGGTGAAGGAGAGGATCGCGGCCTTGGCGGCGCAGAACCCGGTCGTACCTGGCTCCGCCATGTAGGCGTAGGTGCCGGACATGGTGACGATCGAGCCGCCGCCGGTGCGCAGCATGGACCGCACCGCCTCACGCACGGTCAGGAAGGTGCCGGTGACGTCGATGTTCATGAGGCGCTGCCACTGGTCGAGGGGCGTGCTGTCGAGCGGGCCGCTGTAGGAGATCCCCGCTTGCGCCACCACGGCGTTCACCGGTCCGTGTTCTTCGGCCGCCGCGATCAGTGCCGCGACGTCCGCTTCGCTGGTGACGTCGCAGCGGACCGCGGTCGCCCGGCCACCGGCGGCCTCGATCTCCGCGGTAACCCGGTTCAGCTGGTCCTCGTTGACGTCGCCGAGCACCACTGTGGCGCCCTCTTCCGCAAGCCGCAGGGCGATGGCCCGTCCGTTGCCCCGGGCCGCGCCGGTGACGATCGCGATCTTGTTCTTCATACGCATGGTCACTCCTGGATCTGTTTGCGTGTGTCGATTACTGGAGGCGGCACGCGCCTAGGACGTCAGGGTGACGACGTCGTCGGGGTGCCAGGTCACATCCACCTCGTCGCCCGCGGCACGTCTCTTGCCGCCGGCCTGGCCGCCGGGGTTCGCCTCGACCACGGTCAGTTGGACTCCCTCTGCCGTCTCCAGCCGGTAGTCGGTGATGACGCCCAGGTAGGACACGTTCTGTACGCGGGCGCGCAGGCGTGGGCCGTCCACCGAGCCCGGATCGGCCAACGCCAGCTTCTCGGGGCGGATGGACACCCGCACCGCCGCTTCGCGGGCCACCTCCGAGGGACGGTCGGCGACCACGGTGCCGGAGCCGAGGACCAGGGATCCGTCGCGCGCCGTGGCGTCAAGCAGGTTGGACGTCCCGATGAAGCGGGCGACGAACGCGCTGGACGGCCGGTCGTAGACCTCGCGCGGATGCCCTACCTGCTCGATCCGCCCCCGGTTCATCACCGCGATCTGGTCGGACATCGTCAGCGCCTCCTCCTGGTCGTGCGTCACGTAGACGAAGGTGATGCCGACCTCGCGCTGGATGCGCTTGAGCTCCTGCTGCATCTGGCGTCGCAACTGCAGGTCGAGGGCGCCCAGCGGTTCGTCGAGGAGGAGCAGCTTGGGCAGGTTGACCAGCGCGCGGGCCAGCGCCACGCGCTGGCGCTGACCACCCGACAGTTCCTGAGGCTTGGCGTGCGGGCGGTCCGCGAGATCGACCAGCTCAAGGGCCTCACCCACCCGCCGAACGATCTCCGGCTTGGGCACGCGACGCCGTCGCAGCCCGAACGCCACGTTCTCGGCCACGCTCAGGTGTCCGAACAGCGCGTAGGTCTGGAACACGGTGTTCACATCGCGCCGGTACGGCGGGACCGACGTGACGTCAGCGCCCTGCAGCAGGATGTGTCCGCTGTCGGGTGTGAGGAACCCGGCCAGCATCCGCAGCGATGTCGTCTTGCCGCAGCCGGACGGTCCGAGGATGGAGAAGAACTCCCCGGTGCCGACCGTCAGGTCTATCCCGTCGACGACGGTCTTCCCGCCGAGCGATTTGACGACTCCGCGCATGGACACGGTGGGGTCGGAAGACTTGTCCGTCACTTTGTGGACACCTCCGCGAGGTAGGAGCGACGCCGGAACAACCGGGGCAGCAGCGCGGCCAGGGCAACGCACGCCACCGTGAGCAGCAGCATCAGGATGCCGATGGCGTTGATCTCCGGGGTGACCCCGAAGCGGATCATCGAGTAGATGCGTACCGGCAACGGGGCCACGCCCAGCCCCGAGGTGAAGTAGGACGTGATGAAGTTGTCGAAGCTCAGTACGAACGACAACAGCGCCGAAGTGATGATCGCCGGCCGCAGCAGGGGCAGCACGACCAGCCAGATCGCCTGCCAGGGCCGTGCGCCGAGATCGAGTGCCGCGTCCTCGACCTCCGCGGCGATGGCGACGAGCCTGCTGCGGACGACGACGGTGACGAAGGCGGTGCACAACGCCACGTGCCCGATGACGACCGTCGTCAGCGACAGTTCGACGCCGAGCTGGGTGAACATGAGCAGCAGTGCCACACCGAGCGCGGTCTCGGGTGAGACCAGCCGCAGGAAGATCAGGCTCTGTCCGGTGCGCGCCACGGCTGGTCGGCCGCGCTGCAGGCCGAAGGCGAGCAGTGTGCCGAGCACGGTCGCCGTCACGGCGGCGACCAGGGCGATCCAGAAGCTGAGTCGCAGTGAGGCGAGGATGTCCTGATCTCCGGCCAGCTCGCGGTACCAGCGCAGGCTCCAGCCGTCCATGACGGCCAGAGAGTTCTGTGCATTGAACGAGTACACGGCCACGGTCACGATCGGCGTCAGCATCAGTATCAGGACCAGGCCCGTGACCAGCCAGAGGAACCGCGGCCGGTCGAACTCCTTGCCGCGTCCCTGAGTACGGGGCGCACCTGGCCCGGTGCTGGTCGCGGTGGTCGCCTCGGTCTCGTGTGTCATCGCGCTCACAGGAGACCTCCCCCGGCCGGCCCGCTTCGCCGGCGGGTGGCAAGTGCGGCGACGAGTACCGCGATCACCAGGCCGACGAGCAACGTCACTGTCATCGCCGCTCCGAAGGGCTGCGACCCTGCCGACACGAACTGGTCGGCGATGACGTTGCCGATCATCGTGGTGTTCGGACCGCCGAGGAACTGTGTCGTGGCGAAGTCACCGAGGACCGGCAGGAAGACCAGCAGGCAGCCGCCGACCACGCCCTCACGGGTGGCGGGCAGCGTGACGTACCAGAAGGTCCTGACCGGGGTGCCGAACAGGTCCTTGCCCGCGTCGATCTGCGACATGTCCATCTGCCCGAACGCGGCGTAGATCGGGACGACCATGAGCGGCAGGTATCCGTACACCAGCCCACCGACGACCGCCCAGGGAGTGCCGAGGATCTGCACGGGACCCAGGCCGGCCAGCGACAGCAGCCAGTTGACCAGGCCCTCTTCGGCCAGCAGGCCCTTCCACGCGTAGATGCGGACGAGATAGTCCACCAGCCACGGCATGATGAGCAGGGCGATGATGACCGGTCCGGCGCGCCCCGCGAAGCGTACGGCCGCGTAGGCGACCGCGTAACCCAGGACCAGTGACACGGCGGTGGCGGCGACGGCGAAGGCGAGCGTCCTCAGGACCGCCGGAAGGTTGTAACCCTGGAGGACCTGCTCGTAGTTCGTCCAGACGAACCCGACCACGGGCCGGCCCAGCACGTCGATGGTCCCGAACGAGTAGACGACCAGCAGGCCGAGCGGTGCGACGAACAACGCAAGCAGCATGGCCAGTCCGGGAAGCGCGGTCCAGGTCCACCGGACCTTCCGGTACGGCGCCTGGTCGGTAGTTTGCCCGCTCATGCCTTGAAGCGATTCCACTGCTGCGTGTACATCTGCAGGCGCGCTCCCGTCGGGGAGTCCTTCCAGCGTGCCTGCTCGTAGGTCTCGGTTCCCATGTCGAGGAAGGGGTAGTCCTTGACCAGTTCGGCGTACTGGGCGTCCCCGGACAAGGTGCCGTTCGGATAGCCGGTCGCCGTCACGTTCCGTGCCGCGTTCTCCGCCTCCAGGACCCAGTCGATGAACAGCATGGCCGTTCCCGGAGCCTTGGCCTTGGCGCCGATGGTGAGCAGGTCACCGCCGAACGGGACGCCCTCCTTGGGCTGGACGAAGTCGAAGACTTCAGGGGTCTTGGAAGCCTTGATGATGCGGTACGCGGTCCCCGGCCAGGTGTGGGCGATCCACGCGTTGCCGCCGGCGACGTCGTTCTCGGTGTCGCTGGAAACGTTCAGCAGCGCGGGCTTCAGCGCGATGAGTTCGTCCACGGCGGCGGTGACCTCGGCCTCGTCGGCCGAGTTGAGGTCCTTGCCGTTACGGAGCAGGGACATCCCGATCGTCTCCTCCATCTGCGGGAGGACGGTGATGTGGCCCTTGGCCGCGGTGCTGTTCCACAGATCGGACCAGCTGCGGGTCGTCTCGGCCTTGTCCTTGCGGACGAGGTAACCGGTCGAGGACAGGCCATAGGGAACCGAGTAGCGTTCCGCGCCCTTGTCGTACGGGGCGTTCTTGAAGAAGGGCACCAGCTGGTCGATGTTCTTCAGGTCCGCGTAGTCGAACGGCCGCACCAGGCCGCCGGCGATGGACCTGGCCAGATAGGCGCTGTTGTTGGTCACAAGGTCGTAGGGCAGTCCGGTGGCGAGCTTCTGCAGCATCGCGTCGTCGGAGTCGAAGAACGTCTGCGTGACCTTCACGCCGTACTTCTTCTCGAAGCCCGCCACCACTTCGGGGGCGACGTAGCCGTCCCAGGTGAACCAGGTGATGTCGCCGTCCGGAACCGGCTTCACCTTCGGGGCCGCCGCCGGGTTCGGTTCCGTGGAGCCACATCCCGTCAGCGTCATCGACGCCATGCCCGCGGCGAAGCCCAGCCCGCCCCTGAGTGCGGCACGCCGGCTCAACCCGGCCCGCATGAAGGAAGTCATGTGCCCTCTTTCATCCCATGCCTCAGCGCGCCAGACCCAAGCAGTCGGCGATTGCCGCTTCTGCGGTGGCGCTGAGCAGAAGTTATGGCATGAAACCTTTCATGAACAGGGCTGGAAAAAACGTTTTCTTGGTTGTTACGATCGTGGCCATGCCTGACCCGCGAACCTTCCGAGAACCCGCCCCCGGCACGAGCCGCGTGACCATCCGCGACGTCGCCCGAGCAGCGAAGGTCTCCGTGAGCACCGTGTCGCACGCGCTCAACGACACCGGGACCCTGTCACGAGACACCCGCGAGAGGGTGGCGGCAACGGCCGCCGAACTCGGCTACCAGGCCCATCCCATGGCACGGGGCCTGCGCGGCGGGCACAGCGGAGTCATCGGCCTCAGCATCCGCGCCCTGGACGACACCGGGACCTACCGCGCCGACGGTGCGCACCACTTCGAGCGGATCGCCGGTGCCGCCGCCGTCGCGGCACTGGAGAGCGCATTCGGCCTGATGCTGATCCCCTACCCGGCAGGCCCTTCCCTGGAGCGGGTCGCGCTGTGGGCGGACGGTTACATCATCGAGGATCCTGTCTCCTCCGACCCGCTGGTCACGCACCTGCAGAACGCGAACATCCCGCTCGTGACCGTCGGCTGGGACCCCTCACGCAAGAGCAAGACGGCGTGGGTCTCCACCGACGGCCGCCGACACACCACAGAGGTGCTCGAACTCCTCAGGGGGCGGGGTGCGCGCCAAGTGACCTTCATCTCGGGAACCGAACGCAACTCCTGGAACATGCAGTCCGAGGCCGCCTACCGCGCATGGGCTCGGGACCACGGCGTGAAACCGCAGTTGATCAGGCTCCCCGCGGCGAGCGGCTCGGCCGGCGGGCAGAGCGCCGTGGCCACGTTACTGAAGAACTCCCGCACTCCGGACGCGTTCTACTGCCAGACCGGACGACACGCGGCGGGGGCCGCCCGCGCCCTCCTGGACGCCGGGTTGGAGGTCCCCCGTGACGTCCTGATCGTCGCCGGCTCCGATGCGGAGGAGTGCCGTACCTCACCGACGCCCATCACCGCCCTGGACCTGCGACCGGAGCATCTCGGCCGGGAAGCCGTCGAACTCCTCGTCAGCATCGTCGAATCCCGGCAGGTCAAGCGCCAGCGGCTGATCGAGCCGCTGCTGCACCTTCGCGCCTCCACCGAACGCTGAGCCCGAGTCCGTGCACCCCGCCATCCGTATCTGAGAAGGACCCTTCGAAGTGTCATCAGCGACCAGGGCGTACAGCCACGAGCGGCGCACCAGTGCAGACGTGATCGCCACATCCCTCGCCGACGCCGGCACCGTGCCCTTCTGGCTCGACTCACCCCTACGGCCGCCCGCCGAGGACCGCCTCGAAGGCCGGGTGAGTGCGAGACTCGTCGTGGTCGGAGGCGGCTACTGCGGACTGTGGACCGCCTTGGTCGCCAAGGAACGCGACCCCGGGGCCGACGTCGTGCTCATCGAGGGCGAGGAGGTCGCCTGCGCCGCGAGTGGGCGAAACGGCGGCTTCTTCGAGAGCAGCCTCACCCACGGGGTCCGCAACGGCGAGCGGCACTACCGGGACGAACTCCCCGTGCTGTCACGGCTGGCCGAACAGAATTTCGCCGACTTCGAGGCCACGATCGAGCGCTACGGAATCGACGCGGAACTCGAGAACAGCGGCGTGCTCGTGGTGGCCACCGAGGAAGCCCAGATCACTGGCCTGAAAGACGCGGCGGCGCGCTCCACGGATCCCGCCACCGTGTTCCTGGACGCCCGTCAGGTGCGCGAGGTCGTCGACTCGCCCCTCTACCGCGCCGGACTCATCAAGCAGGCGGGCTACGCGTACGTACATCCCGCCAAGCTGGCCTGGGGGTTGAAGCGCGCCTGCCAGGAACTCGGCGTCCGGATCTTCGAGCACACCCGGGCCACAGGGCTCGGGCGCGAAGGGGACCGGGTCGTCGTGCGGACCGAGCACGGCGAGGCGGTGGCGGAACGGGTCGCCCTCGCCACCAACGGTTTCCCCTCGCTCCTGCGGCGCACCCGGCAACTGACCGTCCCGGTCTACGACTACGCGCTGGTGACGGAGCCGCTGACCAGGGAGCAACTGCACAGCATCGGCTGGACGCAGCGGCACGGCATCACGGACTCGGGGCGGCAGTTCCACTACTACCGGCGTACGGCGGACGACCGGATCCTCTTCGGCGGATACGACGCGATCTACCACAAGGGCGGGCGGATCACGGCGGAGAACGATCAGAGGCCTGCGACCTTCGAGTTGCTGGCCGACCACTTCTTCCGCACCTTCCCGCAGCTGACCGGTGTGCGCTTCACCCACAAGTGGGGTGGGATGATCGACATGTCGACGCGGCTCACGGCGTTCCACGGTGTTACGTACGGCGGCCGGGTCGCCTACAGCGCCGGCTACACCGGGCTCGGTGTCGGGGCCACCCGCTTCGGCGCCGAAACCATGCTCGATCTGCTCGAAGGCCTGGATACCGAGCGGACCCGGCTGAGGATGGCCCGGTCCAAGCCGTTCCCGATACCGCCGGAGCCCTTGGCCTACCCACTGATCCAGCTCATGCGCCGGGCAGTCGAGAAGTCCGACGCGAACGGCGGCAAGGACGGCCCTCTGCTGCGCCTCTGTGACGCGTTGGGCATCGGCTTCGACTCTTGAGGGTTCCCCGAGGCATCCAAGCAACCCAGCCGCTGGATACCCCCGGGTGACTCGGCGACTCGGGCGACCCACACAAATACGCGGGGTCCGATCCGGGAAGGACGAGGTCGTCCGCGACGACCCTCTTGGCGTGCTGTCCTGGTTTCGCCGGAACCTATGACTGTTCGGAAGCGCGGGGCGACGAGGTGTTCGAGCTCGTCGACGCTTTGCTGTGCATGGACGCGCCGGCGAAGACGCTGGTCGAGTTGTCACCGGCTCCTGAGTACCGGCGTGGTCATGGTGCTCTGTATGGCGGGTTGAACTGCGCGCGTCTGGATGTGGCGCGGCTGCGCGAGGCTTTGGCTGGAGTGGCTTTGCCCCGGGCCGCAGACGGGCGGATCGTCCGCCGACGGAGTCGGCGGACCGTCACATATTTCCTGCCAGGTGGCCAGCACGCCCGTGGCCGCCATCGTGTCCTGGTCGGTGAGTTTGAGGAAGCGTTCAGTAGCAGCAGAGAGCGGATGCCAAGCCGAAAATGGTCAGGTAGTTGCTGGTTCCCGTGCGTAACGGTGGTTGACGCGGCAGTAGCCGGACAGCCAGGACATATGCGCTCGGCCGCGACACTCTCGGTCCGCTCTTCGAGGCCTGGCGGCACACGCGCCCGCCACAGCGATGTCTTTGCCACGGAACAGCAGAACGGCCCGGATCACCCGCTCTCGACATCGGATAAGGGCGGCTGGTTCACCAGTTGTGCCTTCGCCGCGAGCACGCCCGCCTGGAAACGGCTTTCAGCCCCCAGGCTGTCCATGATGTCGGCGATGTGTCGGCGGGCCGTACGCAGCGACATGCCCAGGCGGCGGGCGATCGACTCGTCTTTCAGACCGGCGGCCAGGAGTTCCACGATGGTCTGGTGGATCTCCTTCGCCACACGTTCCAGACCGTCCTGTGCGGCATCCGAGAATGGAGCGGCCCGGACCCAGGTCTGCTCGAATATGTCATAGAGGTAGCCCACGATGGTGGGCTCCCTGATGGCAACCGCTCCCCAACTCCCCGTCCTTTCCGGCAAGAAGGCGAGACTACGGTCATAGATGATCAGGCGGCCGAACAGTTCGTACGACGTGCGGTACTCCGCGCCGAGGGCTGTCGCCGCGGCGACGTACGCCTGGCTAGGGCCGTTGAACCGGGCCGTGTGGTGGTAGAGGGTCCGCATCCGCACTCCTCGTGAAAGGAGCGCGTGATCGCGGCCCAGGGCTTCCTCCATCGCCTCCGGAATCCGACCGTTGCCGCCGGGCTGGCTGCTGACCACCTCTTCCTGGCACTTGTCCGAGGCTCTGTTCAGGGCCGCCCGCACTTCCTCCAGTGTCGGGACCACCTCGACGGTGGAATCCTGGATTCCGGGTCTTCGGCTGAGAAAACGGTCACGCAGACGATCGATGGTGGCGTGTATTCGATCCAGATCCTCCGTCTGGCGGCGGATCGAGGCGCGCAACGGTGCTGTCAGAGTGACCGCCACCGCGTCGGGATCCACCGCCATGAATTCGCCGTAGCCCGGCTGGACAGTTCTTATCAGGCCCAAGCCGGCCAGCCGCTCCAGTGCAGCAGCTACCTGGTCAGGCTGGAGACCGAGGTCGGAAGCCGCACGGTCGGCACTGCAGCCTCCTCCTTTGGTTTCGACGATCCATCCGTATACGAGGATGTCGTCGTCCTCGCAGGGGGCCCACTCAGCGGCGCTTCCGATTCGTTCATCTGCCCAGTATCCGTACGATCCACCATTACCGGTGTGAGCACAGCGGACGAGTATTTGAACGCTTCCTCTGCTCAGGGGTGCGTCCAGTGTGGTGTACGGGTTCGACTTCTGTCACGTCAAGACTTCCGCGGAATACTGCTGAAGACGACGCGAAGGAAGAGATCGAGAGGCCACCCAACGCCCAAATCAACGGCCTTCGCCTCGTTGTGCGCCCTTCGGGCGCCATGCCGGAGTCACCGAGTACCCGGCGGGCATCGGCAGCCGACTCGCCCGCCATACACCGGCACCGCCGGTCCTCTGCGCCCTCACCATTGCGATGGCTGAAGCGCGCGAGACTGGTCCCGTCACGAGCGACTTCGAAGTGGGCTCTATGAGGGTCCGAACTATCGTGCATCTCCGCCTGTTCAAGGGTTGGACAGTGCTTCCCAGCACAACCATGCGGCCATCCTCGGGCGCTCTGGGTGATCGCCCGCCAGAGAGTATCCCGTCCAGTGTCGGTGGAAATAGAACATGCGCGCACGCTTGCGTCCGATGACTCCTATGTCAATCAGGCAGCCTGCGTGAGGTCAGCTTGCTCGGTGCTGGTCTGGGCGTCGCGGATGAGGGCTCGGTAGACCACCGTCCGACCGACAGGCGGCTCCGGAGGGCGCGTACGGCTTCGGTGTTGGTGTTCCCGGCCTGGTGACGGCGCTCTGGTGCCGGCCGCTGGGTGATAGTGCGCTTGCGTGATGGCGATCCGGTGCAGGGCTGCGTCGAGCTGGCGATTGCCCGTCCGGCACCGACGGATGTCGGTTGTCTCTGCGAAGGAACGGATCTCGGCGGTGAGCCGACGGCACTGCTCCAGAAGGCAGCGGGCCAGGGGGGCCACGGTTCCGAGCAAGTGGGCGACGTGCACGGCGTCGGCCGCATTCGTATTCCGGTCCCCGCCGGCGGCCAGGAGCCAGGCCAGGCGGAGAGGGCGGAGGGCACGTCCACCACGTGCTCGCCAGCGGAAGCCAGCTGCTCGGCGACTCTGCAGCCGAGTCCCTCGCCTCACTCCACCGCGAAGCGGTGCTCGGGCCGCCGCTCGCACCAGCGCATCAGCTGCCGGACGGTCACTGCGTTGACGACGAAGCGCCGCTGGGCAAGCTGATGTCCTGCGCGGCCGGCGACGGCGGTGTAGGTGGACCCCTGCGGGTCGATACCGATAGTGAGCACGTGCACCCTGCCCAGGTCGAGCGGAGTGGGCGGGGTGCGGTGGGCACTCTGACTTGGAGTCTCAGCGTCCATTGGTGACGCCTCGTTCGAGCCACACCGTGCGGGCGCCGACCGGCGGCGGCAAACTCATCATGAACGAGTTCGGGTCGGGGTGGTATGAGGTCACACGAGCCGATGGCGATCGGCACCCTGGACGCTACGGCTCCATACCGAGCATCTGAGTCCGATTCAACGTCAGAGGTCCGACCAGCGCCTGGCCCGGCGCAACGCCGAGGGCGAGATCACCGGCGGCCCGATCGGGGGGTGTTCCCGCATGAGCATCGGTTCGGCCCGCTGAAACCGTCAGTAGCCGGACGAGGTCGCCGCCGGACCCGGCCGCCGCCCACGCGCAGCGCCCGGCCGTGGCCGGCGGGATCCTCGTCACCTCCTCGGTGGGGCGGCTGTCACGCCTCGTCGCTCGGCCCCATCTGCACCTCCAGCAACGTGGGCCGGTAGAGGCCCAGTTCGACCGCCATGATCACCAGCTGGGAACGGTTGGTGACGCCCGCCTTGCTCCGGACCCGCCGGATATGGGTGTCCACCGTGTGCGGACTGATGCCCAGGTCCCGCGCGATGGACCGATAGGTCTCTCCCCGACACAGACGGACGAGGACTTCGCGCTCCCTGGGAGTGAAGGAATGCTGGACGAGTTCTTGCAAAGACATGAAAGCCCCTGGTGAGTAGACAGATGGGCGCGGCCGCAGCTGGGCGCCCCGTCGCTGTCAGCCGCCGTTGGAGCTGTCGGCCGCGCGGTCGATGCCCCGCCGAGCGACGCATTCTCCAAGTAGCGGAAGGCGCGACCCCGTACACGGCGGCGTCCGGTACCAGCCTGCGGGGAGCGGCCACCGCTCACCAGGGAGAAGGCCCGTCAGCTAAGTGCGTGGCACCAGAAGGACGTGTCGACGTAACGGGCAAATCTCTCTGTTCCCGGCGCAGGACAGGAGCGAACAAGGCGAGTGCCGGGAGGGTGAGCACCCCGGCCAGAACCAGTGGGATACGGATGGTGGTCGCGGCTGCGACGCCTCTGGCGAGTGTGCTGCCCACGGAGTTCAGGCCCCAGGCAAGCATGTGCTGGATACCGGAGACCCGGCCCAGGGCTGCCGGTGGCGGGAGGCGCTGAAGGCGGCTGGAGCACAACACGTTCCACACGCACAGCCCCGTGCCGGCCGGACAGCACCCCAGCCACAGCACAGCGGGCCGGAGGATCAGCCCCAAGGCGGTGAATCCCGTACCCACCGCCGCCATCCCCGCGATCATCGCTCGCGAGCGGGCGAGGCACGCGGCCCCGTAGCTTTCTGCTCGTGGACCTGAAGCGTCCGGACACGACGCTGCCCGAGCGCGAGGCTGTCACCGCTCACGTCACGGAGATCCGCCACCTGACCGTCTGAACCGACGTGAAGGCCAGGAGTTCCGCTTCGTCAGCCCGGGAAGGGCTGCGAAACCGGTTCGGCAGAACACGATCGGCCGCAGGTCGCCTGGCGAGCTGGCCACGGCAGACCGAATCCGTGTATCCCGGCATGACGTGACTTGAGTGGGCCTTGCTGCGGACGCACGCCACTGGACGAAGGAAGTATGGATCTTCGAGTCTTCACAGAACCACAGCAGGCGGCGGCCTGCGAGACGCTGCTGCGCGTCGCCAGGGCCACCGAAGACCTCGGTTGCGGAGCCTTCTTCCGCTCCGACCACTGTCTGCACATGGGGTCCATCGACGGGCTCCCCGGACGCACGACGCATGGATCACCCTGACCGGACTCGCGCGGGAGACCGAGCGGATCCGCCTGGGCGCTCTGGTGACGGCCGGCACCTTCCGCCCCTCCCTGGCGTCCTCGCCATCCAGGTGGCACAGGTCGACCGGATGGCGGGCGGACGGGTGGAGCTCGGACTCGGCTCCGGCTGGTACGAGGCCGAGCACGAGGCGTACGGGATACGGTTCACCAGGGAAAGGTTCGGCCGGCCGGAGAAACAACTCGCTGTCGTCACCGGTCTGTGGAACACGCCGGTAGGCGACCGGTTCACCTATGAGGGCGCGTTTTACCAGCTCAAGGACTCCCCCGCGCTGCCGAAGCCCGCGCAGTTGAGGGTACCGGTCCTGATCGGCGGGCACGGGGCCAAGCGGACACCGGCCCTGGACGCTCGGTACGCCGACGAGTTCGACATCACCCTCGCCTCCCTGTCGGACACCAAGAAGCAGTTCCAGCGGGTGCGGGCGGCGGCCGAGCGGGAGGGGCGCGGCGGGGACGAACTGCTCCACTCCAACACGCCCGTCGCCTCCGTCGCCCGGAGCGACCTGGAGGTGGAACTGCGGGCCGACGCCATCGGGCGCGCGACGTCGACGAGCGTGAAGGCGAACGGTCTCGCGGGGTCACCCACGGAGATGGCCGAGAAGATCGCCGCGTTCAAGGCGGGGGGTCGCAGCGGATGCATCTGCAGGTGCTGACCTCGACGACCTCGACCACCTGGAGCTGATCTCGTCCGCTCCTGCCAGCCGCTCAGGGCGACTCCGACGTCGTAACCGGGGCCGCAGAGCACTCCGTCCGGGTCCACGAACACATGGCCCGTCTCGGCCCGCGCTCTGGGGCCCTGACTGCAAGGAGGTTGCGGGTGCAGGTCGCCGTGGCCGGCGACCTGATCGGCCTCGGTGCCGCCCGCCGCCCGTTGCTCAGCGAAGTAGCGGGCGCCCCGCATCAGTTGGGGCGAACAGGGCCCGCCCGTCGCCAGGCCAGAGGCTGTCCAGCAGGAAGATCAGCCCTTCGGCTTTGTCGCTATTCGCAGCGACGGTGGCTCCTGGCACACAGGGCGCCAGCCACGCCTGCCGAAGCGTGGCGGCCAACACGTCCAGCATCTCCGCTACGGACAGTCCCGTGGAGTCGAGCGAGGCTCGGAGCGGTCTCCATCAACAGCGCGCACCGGGAGGCGTCCTGGTCCAGCAGGCGGACGTAGCAGTGGCCATCGGCCGCAGCGGTCAACTGCGATGGTGTGCGGAACTCGGCGGCGGCTACAGATCGCTTTCGCTCATCACTCCGGCTCTCGGCGGTTGCAGGCGGCTTCGCTCCTGACGGATCGCGAGCAACTCCGCGCACATCCCAAAATATTCAATAGTAAACGATTTAACGTGCATCATAAATATAATCCAGATTGGGAGACTTTGCGACCTTTCGTCACCCTGACATTTTGGTGTTCTGGCACTTTAGTGAGGGGGTTTCAACCTGGAATGCGTCTAGACGGCCTGTCAATCTGATGGAGGCGGAAAGATCGGAAATCACAAGAACGCATTTTCACGGGAGTAAACAGAAGATGAAGCACTTGAAGATGTTCATTGCGCCGATCCTGGTTCTCGCGGCGGGGTGGGTCGGCTTTGTGGGCACCCAGCAGGCGTTCGCCCACCAAACAACGGTCTCGGCCGGCGCGAGCGCCGACGCACCGTATTCACTGGCGTCCTCCGCTGACATCCCGCCGTCGGACAACGACACCAGTTGGGGCGGCTGAGCAGCCGCGGCATGGCCCGCGAACTGTCGCGTTGACAAACGACCAGGTGCGGCCACCGTGTCGATCCGCTCTCCGGGGACTAATCGCCGCGGAGCTCGGCCGGTGGCCGCACACTCCTCTTCAGGGTACGTTCCCGCCCGGGCGCGATCCGCTCGCGCTCCGGCTAGAACTCCACCTTCAGGATGCTGCACCGAGAATGGGCCCCGGAAACCGAGAAGCCAAGGCTCTTCGGTATATACAGAACCTCTCCGAACCGGGCCCGGAGATGGATGGATGAATCATTCAGGGTTTTGCCCGGAATTTCCCCCACGGAATCGATGCGACATTCGAAACCGCCGTCGAGCGACAGGAGAAGCACGTCCTGGCGGTCGTTGGTATCGTCAATTCTCTGACCAACACCCAGGGTCCAGCGGGCCAGTCCGACCTCCGGCACATCTAATGTTTCACAGAGCAGCCGCATCATTCTTTTTCGAGCCGACCCGCCATGGTCTACCAATACGTCGTCGGAGGGCGAACAATCGACCAGGTCCCGCATGTATTCAGTGGAGACATCTTCCAGTACGATGCCTGCCCCTCGTGGCCATACGAGAGCCGCGCTCTTTCCGCGATGCACGGAAAGACTCATTCCGATATCTGTGTAAAATGATTCCTCACTTTCCTCTGCACCTTCGTATGTGAACACAGATCCTCTGAATCTGCTGCGCGAACGAACCAGTCGACATGGCGCCTGTCCGTCTGTGCAGCTACGTCGAGTGGGGATGCGACTCCCCGACTTCCGGCATATTGACGGCATTGCCTCGCGGAGCGCCCTCGGAGATGCCGAAGGATGCAACGCAGCCGCCCGAGGTTCCCGATTATGAACCTGTGCCGCAGCCGAACGGTAGTCCCGGGAACTCGGGACTTGTCCTACGTCAAACCGCGCGTCGATCCCGGGCTGGCAACCGGTGACGCAGTTCGAACTCGGCAATCGGCCTGAGGGGCGTGTTGGTCGCGAAGCACGTGATCCGCATGCCCCTCCGACCGGTGTTGCGCCACGGTCCGCTACGACGGCCTCAGAAGTGCCCTCTGTCTCCCGGGCCCGGTTCGCGAACCAACGTTGCCACGCCGGTCTCGAAGGTGGGCACGTCACCCGTGGCCGTCGCAGCCGGGCACTCCCAAAACCGGGCGGCCAGGCCGTCTGATGACCTCGGCGCGCTGCTCACTCGTCTTCCGGAAGAACGGTCTCCCATGTCAGCTCCACCCACCCTGCCTCGACAGCCGCTCGGCCACCGGTTCCGCCTGCTGTGGAGCGCAGTGTCCGTGGCCGGCCTCGGTGACGGAATAGGCCTGACCGCGATGCCGCTACTCGCGGGCCAGCTCACAAGCGATCCACGAGACGTGTCCATTGTCTTCGTCGCAGAGCAACTGCCGTGGCTCGTGGTCGGCCTGATATCCGGAGTCGCCGCCGACCGGCTGGACCGTCGACGTGTCCTGTGGATCACCGACCTGCTGAGAGCCGTGGTGGTGGGCGTGTTCACCGCGGCGATTCTCCTGGGGCAGGCCTCGATCGCACTGCTCGGCGGAATCGCTCTGCTGCTCGGAGCCGCACAGGTCATGTACGTCGGCGCGTGGGCCGGCATGGTGCCGGCACTCGTCGCACCGAGCGGCCGGACCCGAGCCAATGGAGCCCTGCAGGCGTCAGCGCAGGTGACGGGAAATCTCCTCGGATCGCCGCTGGGCGCCGTGCTGTTCACGGTGTCCGTGGCAGCGCCATTCGCAGTTCAGACGGCCTGCATTGCGAGTGCTGCCGTGCTGGTCGCGCTGTTGCCAGGGAGCTATCGAGCGCACAGACCTGTTGCAACGCCGAAGAGATCCATACGCCGAGAGGTAGCAGAGGGCGTCAACTGGCTCTGGAATCATGGCTTCCTCCGGCTCCTGTGTGTAGCCTCCGGCGCCAGCAATCTCGTGGTTGTCGGCCTCACGGCAGTCCTGGTGCTGTACACCAGGGACGTGCTCCATCTCAGCGGCATCGGCTACGGACTGGTCATGGCCGCTTTCGCTATCGGTGGCCTGGTCGGGGCCGTCGCCGTCGCATGGCTGGCTGAGCGGATCGGCACCGGTAGGACGCTCACCATTGCCATGATCGGCCAGGCGGCGACTGTGGCCGCAGCGGGTTCGGTCTCTTCCAGCGTTGCGTTCTGCTGCTTCATCGGCTGCTACGGTGCCGCGGCGCTGGCATTCAACGTCGTGGCAGTTTCTGTGAGGCAGAGCGTCGTGCCGGACCGCCTGCTCGGCAGGGTCAGCATGGCCTACCAGAAGATCAATGCAGGTGCGAGCGCCCTCGGTGCCGTCGCCAGCGGTGTGGTCACGCATTCGCTCGGCTTGCGCGCGCCTTTCGCCGCCGGCGCGGGACTGCTACTGGCGTTCTCGGCCCTGACCGCTTTCGGGCTCCGTCGCCGCAGGTCCGTCGCGGACGCCACCACTGCGCCGGCACGGTGATCCGGGAACGTACATCAGCCACCGGGCCTTGACCTCGAATCCTGGAAACGGGCTATGCGGCTGGTGCAAGCGTAGTTGAAGCTGTTTCGGACGCAGTCTCGTAGGCGATCGGGCTGCGGTGTACGAGGTGGGAGTGACGGCGTCGGGTGTTGTAGCGGTTAAGCCAGCGGAACGCGTCGTGGCGGGCCTCGCGCTCGCTGGAAGCGCTCCTCCTCCGGCTCGCTGACCACTGACCGCCCACACAGGCTGCGCCACCTGCGACGCTACCGGGCCGGGCGCGGATACGCGCCCGGCCCGGGACCCAAGCCTCCCTCGGTCCGCGAGGTCACGTCCTGGATCACGACCCATCCCGAGCAACTGCGCAACAGGGACGCCGACCTGAATATGCCGCACCTCTGCACGGGGCTCACTTCCACGCACGAAGTAGTTCAGTCATCTTCAAGAGAACGCGGTCCAGTCACGGGAGTCATCGGACAGAAAGAAAGTCGGAGTTGGGCTGGCTCGCTGCGGAGGACCGTGCTGCTTGGAAAATTCGGAGGGCGGGTGACGAAAGTCTGATTGCATTTACTCCGGCAAGGCGTCAAAAGACGCGACGCCGCAAGGTAACGTACGTCAACATCCAACGCATCAGCCGCCGCAATCCTCCTAAATCTCGCCGCCCTTCGCCCTGTTGACCGGTACGCACCGCGCGGAACATACGAATTCCGACTAGCTTCTCACAGCATCGCTTGTCTAGGATTCAAGCGCAAGAAAAGCTGTACCCGCGCGCCACAACTGCGAGACAGTTCCCATATCCCGTGTCCACTATGAGACATGTCATCAATGTGCCAGGCCTATCGGTTGCATGAACGGCCCTCACCTCGATCGTATGTCGGAGCAGTTGGTCTCCGATTACCTTCTCGGTTAGGAACATTCTTTGCTTCCGTTTTCACATAGCCGGCGGGTGGCGGCACTGGGAATCGCTCTGGCACTGCTTTCAGGCGTCGGTTCCGTCTCCGCTTCCGCATCCCCGTCCGCATCCTTCTCCATCGCGGACTCCGAGGCTTCAAATAGCCGCGCAGCGGATCAGTCCGCTGTCGGCCGCCCTCGCACCGTCACCCTGATCACCGGCGACAAGGTGACCGTCACTCCTGGAGCGAAGGGCAGGCCCTCCTCCCTGAGCGTGGAGGAGCGTCCGGGCGCCAGCGGATCGGTCCGAACCGTCACCGATGACTCGGGCACTTACGTATTCCCTGCGGATGCTCATCCCTATGTGGCCTCCGGCGTACTCGACAAGCGGCTCTTCAATGTCACCGACCTCATATCTCAGGGGTACGACGACGAGCACACGTCCGGACTGCCGCTGATCGTCACACGCGAGGCGGGGGCATCGCGGCTTCCCGCAGCAGACTTGCCGGGGGTCGCCATCAAGCGGCAACTGGAGTCCATCGATGGCGAGGCAGTGGTCGCAGATCGCTCCCGTGTCACGAGCCTGTGGCGTGCTCTTGTCCCCACGTCCGAGGAAAAGGCAGACCGGAAGGCAGCCGAACCGCCGTCCCTGGCCGGCGGCATCGAGAAGATCTGGCTGGACGGCAAGGCCGAAGCAACATTGGCGGACAGTACAGCCCAGATCGGCGCGCCCGGGGTCTGGGAGGATGGCGCCACCGGCGCGGGCGTCAAGGTTGCGGTTCTCGACGGGGGGATCGACGCGGGCCACCCCGACCTGGAGAAGCGAATCGTCAGCAGTCGCAGCTTTATCCCGGGCGAAGATGTCACGGACAGGCGCGGTCATGGCACGCACGTGGCCTCCATCCTCGCGGGTACTGGCGCCGCATCGGCGGGTAAGGAACGAGGGGTTGCCCCAGGCGCCGATCTGATCATCGGGAAGGTCCTCGACAGCCAGGGTACTGGGACACTGTCCTCGATCATCGAGGGCATGGAGTGGGCCGCCAAAACCGAGAAGGCAAAGATCATCAACATGAGTCTGGGTATCGCCGCGGTGCATACTCAGGACGATCCGACGAGCCAAAGCGTCAACCAGCTCAGCAAAGAGACCGGCGCACTCTTCGTCATTGCCGCCGGCAACAGCGGTAAGGAGGCACCTTCGTACACAGTCTACGCGCCCGGAACGGCCGAGTCCGCTCTGACCGTTGGCGCGGTCGACTCCGCGGAGAAGATAGCTGACTTCTCGAGCAGCGGCCCCCGCGAGGGCGACGACGGACTCAAGCCCGAGGTGACCGCCCCAGGAGTAGGAATTCTGGCAGCGCGTTCCCAGTACAGCAACGGCGAGGGGTATTACACCACCAAGAACGGCACGTCGATGGCGACTCCGCATGTCGCCGGCGCCGCCGCACTTCTTGCGGAGAAGCACCCCGACTGGTCGGGGCAGCAGCTCAAGGACGCTCTGATGAGCACCAGCAAGATCACCCCTGACATCACTCCCTACCTCGGTGGGAGCGGCCGGGTCGACGCTTCTGCGGCTTTCCGCGCGCAAGTCGTCGCCTCCGGCAAGGTGGATACAGGGCTCATCAAGTGGTCACGTGACCCGCAGCCGGTCGAACGGCACATCACCTACACCAACCACGGCAACAGCCCGGTGACGCTCCGGCTCATGCTGGACCGCGGCCAAAGCCCCAGCAGCCTGTTCGCCCTGGGCTCCGACCAGATCGTCGTGCCGGCGAACGACAGCGCGTCGGTCAACCTCGTCATCGACCCACGTGGGATCGCCACGGGCGGATACACCGGACAGGTCATCGCACAGGACAGCACAGGCGCGGTTGTCGCACATACCGTCCTGAGCACGAGGACCGATTCCGAGCGCTACGACTTGACGCTCCGTGCGAAGGACCGCGACGGCCAACCCATGACGGGCGATGTCGTGCTCAAGGGCTCGAAGGAGAGCGAAGCCCGCTACCTGTCGGTGCCGGCGACCGGAATGACCCTTCATCTGCCGACCGACACCTACACGGCGATGATGTTCAAGGAGGTGCGTGGCGCCCACGGACCTGGCTCCGTGGGTGTGGCGCTGCTGGGTGACCCGGAAGTCGAGTTGACAGATCCGAGGGTGGTTTCCTTCGACGCTTCCCAAGCGGTCCAGGTTCAGGCTCTCACCCCCAAGCCGAGCATGCCGGTGAGCACCAGAGTCGAGTACCGGCGCACGTTCACGACGACGCAACCGCAGGACGGGGTCGTGATGGACGCCATGAAGATCAACTCGACGTACGACAGTGTCTGGGCTCAGCCATCACCGGAGAACGTCAAGCTCGGCGCTTTCGACTTCACCACGAGATGGCGGGCCCCTCAAACGCCTCTCGCCGTTTCCCGAGGCTCACAGGAACTGGACGTGCTTACCCAGCCCGGGACCAAGCCACTGCCTGACGGCACCACGGAGCTGGATGCCGTCTTCGCCGGCACGGGTACGGCTTCGGAATACGCACACTTGTCCGTCCGAGGCAAGGCCGCTGTGGTACGCCACAACAGCTCCATCCCCGCATACGAGCAGACCCGGGCCGCCCATGCCGCCGGAGTGAAGCTGCTCCTTGTCGTCAACGACGGAGATCGGCGGCTCTACAAGTGGTACGGGCAGGATGACCACGCGACTCCCGGGCCACTCGCGGTGGCATCTGTGACCAAGGACGGCGGTGAAGCACTGATCGCTCAAATCGCCGCATCGCCCCGGAAGAGCCTGCGCCTGCGTGCTACGGCGCATCCCACCCCCGCCTACCTGTACGACCTGGTCAGCCACCACGTGGGTGGCATCCCCAAGGACCTCACCTACCGGGCCGACTCACGCAACCTGGCGCGGGTCGACGTCACCTTCGGCCAGAAGGAAGGGACTCCCGTCAGGGAGACTCGCCTGGACTTCGCGCGGTACGCAGACATTGTGTGGAGCTTCGAAGCCGAACCCGTGACGCGCGGATCACGTACCGACTGGGTCTCGACGGACGCCGGCGTCAAATGGCAGCAGGAGGTCACTGTCGACCGCGTGGTGCGCGAGGCGTCGGAACTGGTGACGTACCACGCTGGTGAAACTCACCAGGAGCGTTGGATCACTCCCATCGTTCGTCCCCGCATGATCGGTGCGGATCTTCCCACTCGTGACGGCAGCTCGCTGTTCTTCAACGCGCCCGCCTGGGCGAGCGGCGGAGCGGCACACTCCGGCAGCACCGACTGGGCAAACGGCCTGTCCCAGCGCACATCGCTCCACCAGGGCAACGCGCTGATCGCCGAGTCGGACAGCGGCAGGGGGGCCGGCTGGGACCTCTCCCCGGATCGGCTGCCCTACCGGCTCGTGGTGGACGCCACGAACGACAACCGCGCGTACAGCCGTTACTCCACCTCCACGCACACCGAGTGGTCCTTCGTCTCCGGCGAAGCGGAGCAGGCAACCGTTCCACTGGTGCAACTCGACTACGCCGTAGACCTCGACCTCGACGGCAGCGCCCGGCGCATCGCAGACCTCTCGATCACGCCCTCAGTGCTCGGCGCACCGGCAACCAAGGTCTCTTCCGTGCGACTCGAAGTCTCGTACGACGACGGAGCCACGTGGCATCGCCAGAAGGCCATCCGCCACGACGGTTCCTGGACGACGGTCCTCATCGCACCTCACTCGGCCTCGTTCGTCTCGCTGCGGACCACTGCCACCGATGAAAAGGGAAGCTCGGTCAGCCAGACCATCATCCGCGCTCACGGCCTGAAGTGACGCAGGGACCGGTGCCGCACGCACTGCGGCACCGGTCCCTTCCGAAGGACGTCGCCCCGGGTGTGGACTCGTACAAGGCCACGGCATCGGCCTTCAACTCGTCCGAGTAATCCTTCATCGCCATCAGCGGTCTGCTCGCTTCCTCCGGTCCAAGCAGATCCAGTAGCAGCGTGTCCACCACTCAGGAGGAGGCTCCGTCACCGGGCCGTCCGAGCACAGCACCGCGTCGGTCAGCTCAAAGAGCGCATCCGCCCGGGTGCAGAAGCAGTCGTAGAACTCGACACGAAAGTGGGACAGGACGCCCAACGCGGCGTCAGCGGACTGTTCAGCGGCAAGACTCTTCACCAGCGGCCGTTCCTTCACGCGACGTTGCTCGACACCTCGAAGCGTGAAGGACGGCCGCTCTTCTGTCCCGGCAACGAACCAAGATCAGCAGGTCAGGCGAACGGCCGGGGTCAACACCAAGCTTAGGCCCGCCATGTCTGGCGCATCACACTAGATCGACGAGTGCTGTGTCGAGCGGTAGCACGATCTGCTTCCCAATCAGTCGCACGAATCCCGGCCGTTCCGCAGAGCTGGTCGCTCCGCTATGGAAGGCGAAGTGCCGCACGTCGGAGCGGTCGACCGCATCGATGCGCGGCTCTGGTGCCTGGTCGAGCCAGGAGATCCAGTCATGCTGAAGGACCAGAAGGCGTCTACGCGCGGCAAGGTAGCGGCGTAGGGGCAAGGCCGCGATGTCGACGCGCAATTCTGTGTCGGTGCGGCAAATGCGGACCAGTTCGTGCTCACGGCCGACCTCGCTGAGGTAGTACCACGAGCGGTCGTTCCGGGGGATGGCGTCGAAGTACCACAGGAACGAGGGGGTGAACTCCAGCGTCGGTTCGGCGAACCCTAGATGGGCCCGGCGCTGGACGAAGAACTCCGCGTGCTCGTCCTCATCTCGAAGGCCCTCCCCGAAGACTGTGTGTCCCTTCGGGTAGAAGGTGCTGACCCCGGCAGCGCCGATCGCTGCCTGACTCCAGGTGTACTCCTGCAATGCGTGTGCCTGTGCCTCAGGGCTGGTCAGATAGCTGGTGATCCCCCAGTCGGAGCGTTGCTGGATGGGCTTACCAAGGACGGTTACCCACTCGTTGGGTGTGGCGGTGAGCGGAGCCAGATAGATATCCGGCCTAGCGTGATTGGGAAGGTCGTCGTAGCTTCCGCTGCTGTAAGTCATCGCCACACCCATAATTGTAGGACGAGAGGAGGTTGGCTCTAGCCACCGTTTCATCCGTCGATGGCAATGCGAATGCCGACGTGCTTCGGGCTCCCGCCGTTGGCAAGACGTACATCGCTGTCGCTCTCGCGGTCAGGGCCCGCTACTCGATCCGTTCTCTGACGCTGCGCTGATGTTCAGTGATCGGGCAGTAGCCCGGGGGCGACATAGGTCAGGGCGGCTTGCTGATCCGTACCGAAGGCCGCGGCTTGGCGACCAATGACGTGCGGGTTGTTTGTCCGCGATGCCTCTAGGTGGGCCAGACACCGCTGCAGCACTGTCCAGGGAACAGGGTCCAGGGGGATGGAATGAGGGACGCTTTCCCAGCCGGACAGTATGGGGCTGCATGTCGATGTTCGTCGGTCTTGAGCTTCCGCATCTCGCAGCTGGAGGCGCCACGCAGCCGAGTGAGCATGCCCATCACCGCTTCATGCGGGTGCACTGCGCGGCCAGCACGGCCGTCACGAACGCGGCGGCGAGGAGCGCGCGATACACCCAAGCCCGCATCACGATGAACCGCAATATGCCCACCGGCACAGCTCGTCCTCCCACCTGGCTCCGTTTCCCGCCCTCCGGCCGAAACGTGCTGACGGTGTCGGCGACTTGTGAGTGCAGAACGGGATTGGAGGACTGCTCTTGATCACAAGGTCAGCGAATACCGGCGGATTGCGACAGGTCGACACTGACGTTCTATACATGTGGCGCTGTTGTTCTCAGGCCGACGGGGGAACCGTCATTGTTCGGTGGTTTCTGACGGGGACCGTGCGGCAACGCCGGGTCGCTGACCTCGCCACCCGAAGCGCTTGGCGTGAAGCAGGAGACATGCCTGATGGGACGCTTGGCCACCATCCGTCAATTCCGTCCAACGGACGGAACGAAAAGACGAAGAACGGCTGTCTGAAAGCGGCCCCGTCGGCAGCCTTTGGTTGGCCAGCGGCGACCGACGGCCAACGCCCCCTTTCCGCCCTTTATGCGTCCATGCACTCGCCGATGCCTAATTGGTCGGCCACTTGCCGGCGTGGCCGCCTGCCCGATCGATGAGGTCGCAGGTGCCGCTACACGGTATCGGCGTGCCAGGAAGTGGAATAATTGTGCAATTGACCCCTCCAGGACTCGCATTCCGCCCAGTTGACCACCGCGTCATGTGAGAATGCGGCGGTGTTGTGTCTGACGAAACGTGCGAGACGGACGGCCACGCTCGTGGCCGCGGTGAGTGCGGCGCTGGCGATGACCGCCTGCGGCTCAGGTAGCTCCGACGACAAGGCTTCTGAGGGCGCGGGCACGGGCCCGGGGAGCCGAGAGGCGAAGTACAAGCAGATCATCGAAGACCCGCGCCCGCGCCCCGCGGATGTGATCGAGGCGGCCGGCGCCCCCGCCGACGTGGTCCGCGCGGACGACGGCTCGCTTCTCCTGACGTACGACCTCGACAACGTCGAAGACGACGAAGGACCGGCTGCCACAGCCTGGCGCATCGTCGGCCCCGACGGCCGCACGGTCGCTGAGCACGCGGAACACGCGGAAGCGGCGCCAGCCGAGTTCAAGGGGGTGCCGGGGGGCTTTGTACGGGTGCCGTCTGGGGAGCATGCCAACGAGGCGTACGTCCTCGATGTACGCGGTGAGCGGCACAAGGTCGTTGTCAGCGAGGCCCCGCTGGGGACGCGTGGCGGTGACATCCTGGTTTCCGCACCGGAGCCGACTCTGGTCTACCGCCCGGCCACGCGCACCGTTGCGCCCCCGGCGGGGCTGCCGGACGACGCCGTCCGCCTCGCGGTGGACGAGCTGGGCACTGTCTGGAGCGTGCAGCAGTCCCTGACCGAAGACCCCTACCGTGTTGTATGGCAGCGCCACGGTCGCACCCTTGGATCGACCGCGGTCCCGAAGCCGTACACGGGGGGTGTCCTGGCCGCGCGGGGCGGCACCGCGGCGCTGTCCCTCGTCCAGGGTGAGGACGAGGGCGTAGGCGGCCTGCTGGTGACGACCGACAGCGGCAAGCACTGGCGGACGCTCCTCGACGGCGGCATCCCCTGGCAGAACTTCGACGGTGGCTCGGAGTTGTTGGTCCTGGAGGTGCTCGCGGACGGACGGCTGCTCGTCGGCGAGGAAGGCGGCAGCTACTGGCTCGCCGACGACCCCGGCAACACCGCCTTCCGCAAGCTGCGGACGCCGGCGCAATTCACCTCGCTCACCGTCGACGGAACAACGCTCTACGGCATCGCGGATGCTACGACACCGACGTATGACCTGGTGAAGGGCGAAGGCTTGTGGGTCTCGCGCGACGGCGGACGCGAGTGGCAACGCCACGAGCAGCGCGACCAAAATGCGTAACGCCGTCGAGCGGACAAGCAACAGGCTCGGGCAGTCGCCAACCGATTCGGCGTGCCGCTGAGATCTCCGCCGTCGATAGGTTTCCGCTGGAAGCGGCCGTGTCAGCGGGACGGTCCCCACCGGGTGGCCGTCCCGCTGCCTCTCAGCTCGATCTCAGCTGGATGTCATTCGAAGGTGATGACCAGGCGGCCGACGACGTCGCCGCGGCCGAGGGCCTCCAGGTTCTCGTTGACGTCCTCCAGCTTGATCTTGGTGACGTTGTGCTTGACGAGGCCGGCTTCGGCGAGAGCGAGTACCTCTGCGAGGTCCTCGTAGTTGCCCCAGAACGAGCCGAAGTAGGACCGCTCCGTCCCGACGAACGGGAACTGGGGAAGCTCGACGTGGTGGTCCATGAGACCGACGGAGGCCACGATGCCTTCCGAGCCGAGCACGTCGAACGCCGTCGCGATGGCGTCCTTGCTGCCGACGCAGTCCAGCACGGCATCGAGCGTCCTGCTGCCGGTCAGCGACTCCAGCGTGTCCTGGATGGCCTCGGTGGACTTGTCCCGGACGTTGATCCCGTGGTCCGCGCCGTTGTCCTTCGCCACGTCCAGCTTGTTGTCCGAGCGGGTCAGGGCCACCACCGTCGCACCGCCGCCCAGCAGCTTCGCGTACTGGACCCCGTAGCTGCCCAGACCGCCGATACCGGTGACACCGATGACACGTCCGGGCACCACCTTGCCCGTGTCACGCAGCTTCTTCATCGCCCGGTACGGAGTCAGCCCCGCGTCCGTCATCGGGGCCAGGAACTCGGGATGCCGGGCGGCCTCCTCCGAGACCGGGATGGCATGGGCGTACTGCACCCCTATGTACTCGGCGTAGCCTCCAGGAGGCCCGAACCCGACCCACCGGCCCGTGCCGCTGCAGATCTGCTCGTTGCCCTCACGGCACTGACGGCACGTACCGTCGCCCCAACCAGTGAGGACCACGACCATGTCACCCTCGGAGTAGCCCGGCGAATCCGGGACGGCGCTGCCCTTCCCCACCACACGACCCGCGACCTCATGGCCGGGTATGTAGGGGAAGTCCACAGGGAACGCACCCTTGAAGTAGCCCTCCACGAGCTGGAAGTCACTTCGACACATGCCTACCGCCGCGACCTTCACCAGAACTTGGTCCGGGGCGGGTTCGGGAACGGGTACCTCTTCAAGCCGAAGAGGTTCGTTGTACCCGTGCATCCGCGCTGCTCGCATCTGCATGGGGTGCCTCGCTTTCACCAGCCAGGAGCAGCCCGCACACGCGACAACGACCGGACGGGACTGATCCGCCCGTACCGACCGACGGCAGGCCGCTTGGACACGACCAGAATCCCCCGCACACCCCCACTTCGCACCCGGAATCAGCACGCCTATCCCATATGCGGCGCGCAGATACCACTCACGTCGACTTTGGTGCACATTGCGTGATGGTCGAATTACACAGAGTTCTCCTGCGGGTTGTGCCGAGCCGCCCCGTTGATTTCAGTAGCGGGCCGACTCAGGCTGCTCGCCGCACTCAAAACGGAGCGGCACCTCGCCCTCCTCAACGACGCCAGCACGGCAAAGCCACGGCCACTATTTGTCAGCATGAACGCGACATGCGTAGCCAGCGGCAATTCGCTCACTCTCGGTCTCGCCACCCCATATGCCATACTCGCCGCTCTCGCGCGCCCAGTTGCGGCAAGCAACGGTGACGGGGCAGGTGGCGCACAATTCGCGAGCTTCCGCTGTTCTCGACTGACCTCGACTACTCGCGCCTTCGGTCACTTCGTCCGGCCGGTAAAACAGATGAGGGCGACTGGAGCACGGAACTGCGACTCGCAGATCAACGAGAAAGTGTGGAAGCAATGGGATCTGAGGCAAAACAGCTAGCTTTCTGATTCGCGTCTCGTTGAAATTTGTGACTCAAGCCATGGGAATAAGATTCCTTTTGCCCTGCGAACAAGAGACATCAATACAAAACTCACTGCCGCAAGGATCGACCTGAATAGGAGGAGACCGTGGTATCCGATCGGGGGGGCGCATACCACGGTCTCCTCGACGCCACTCGGTCGCATCTCTAATAAGATTAGAAATGCCCGGATCCCTTGGAGCAGCCACGGGGAGCTGCAGCCAAGAGGCACGCGAGGGCGCACCGAAATTTCGGTTGTCCTCACCGTAGCCCGTCTCAGCCATACGGCTATAGAAGATGCGTGCCTCATGATCGAACTTTGGGGAACTCAGCCATGGCAGCCAACGGTCCCTGCGAGCATCCGGGTCTCGGTCGCAAAGACTGCTCATGCCGCGTCGCCGGAGAACGCATCCCCCTCGTGTGCGGCCCCTGCGCCCCCAACTCATGTCCCCGCGCTGCACTCGGCAGCGGTGACACTACGGTAGTTCGCCACTTGAGGCCTGCTGCCGGGCGTCGTGCGGCTGGTGCTGGATTCCTCAAACGGAGTATCTGCATGCCCAAGGGTCTGATGGACCAGGTCACCATGCGGGTGGGCTCGGCAGCGCAGGCATCGCGTGAGGGGAAGCACGCGAAACAACCAGTTGACTCTCTGCGAACCCTCAACCACTTCCGCCCTGTTGACCGGCGAAGCCGGGGGCGACCACACCGATCTCAGCTCGGTCGCCCGGCAGAGTGGGTCCCAGTTCCGCGTGTGCAGCGCGATGCGCACCGTGTGTGCGAGTCGGCGATGCCAGACCCGGGTGCGGTGGCACTCACAGTACGGCCATCAGTTGCCCCTCGTGGCGTTCCATTCGTCGACTAGTTGCTGGTGCTCTTCATTCGTCCTCGTGAACTCGCTGGTCTTGCCGTTCAGCGAGATGAAGTAGTACCAGCCCTCGTCCGTCGGGTCGAGTGCGCCCTTCAGCGCTTCGTCACCCGGGTTGCTGATCGGTCCCGGTGGGAGACCCCTGTTGTAGTAGGTGTTGTATGGGTTGTCGTAGTTCCGGAGTTCGCTCAGGCTCAGGTCGATCTTGCTCTGATTCTTGATGTAGTTGTACGTGGAGTCGAACTCGAGCATGCCGTTGGTCTGGGGGTTCGAGCGGTCCAGGCGGTTGTAGACAACCTCGGCCATTCTCCTGAAGTCGTCGTGGCTCGTTCCTTCTGCCTGCACCAGGCTCGCGACGGTCAGCAGTTGCCAAGGGCCGTCAAGGCCGAGCTCTTCCGCCTTCTTCTCGACGCCAAGTTTTGTGTACGTCGAAGTGGCGCGGCTCACCATCTGCTTCAAAACGTCTTGCGGGGTCTGTCCCTTGGCGGCGGCGTAGCTGGAGGGGTAGAGGAAGCCCTCCAGCGGGTCCTTGACGTTCTCCTGGTTCAACGCCCAGTCGGGCAGGCCGAGCTTTCTGTATTCCTTCTTTGCAATCGCGGCCGTGGTGCCATCGGCGACCTCGAGGCGCTTGTCGATGAGCTTGTAGATGTCGGTGTTGCGTTTACCTTCGGCGATGATCAGGTTGTTGATACTGTCGAGATTGAGCATGCGTTCAACCGCGCTGTCGGCCGACATCTCCTGCTGCAGCGCGTACACACCGGAATGAATGCCCTTGCCTTCGGGGTTGCGGTTCTGCGCCGCGACGAATGCGTCGACGCTCTTCACGACACCGGCCTTCTTCAGCAGGCCGCCGATCTCATAGCCGCCCGCACCCTCGGGGATCGTTACGGTCACCGCCTCACCGTTTCCACCGCCCGCGAAGTCCGGGGCCACGCCGAAACGGTCCGGGTAGAACTGGTAGCCGAGGTAGACGACGCCGGCCATACCGCCGCCGAACACCAGGGCCACCGCGCGGCGGCCACCCCCGTTGCGGCTCTTCTTGCCCTTGCCGCCCCGCCCCCGCCGCTCGACGCGCCCGCGCCGGTCCGTGGGCTCCTCGTCTTGGGAATCGACCTCCCCCGAGAAGAAGGCGTGCTCGCCCTGATCGGGGCCGGGGTCCCAGTCGGTCTCGGGCTCCGGCTCGGTGCGCCGGCGACTGGGCGGCTCCGGCGGTGGGTAGACGTCGGGCGGGCCGTAGAAGTCAGGCTGCTCGGTGCCGGGAGCAACGCCCTGCTGGGAGTACAGGTCGGTGGGGTCGGCGGCGTACTGCAGGTGCACTTGCGTCCCGGTGGCCCAACTGCCGGTGTCGTACTGCTGTTGAGTGCCGTACGACTGCTGCGCCTGAGCGGCGTACTGCTGCTGGTCGTACTGCTGCGCATGGCCGTAGCCCGGATGCTCGCCGGGACCCCGGTCGCCGTACTGCCACTGCTGCGGGTGGTCGCCGTAAGGTAACTGCTGACCCGCTTGGGCCTGCTGGCCTCCCCATCCGCCGTCCCCGAACAACGGGTCCTGCGGATGCCACGGTTCGGAGCCTGGGCCCCTGCCATACTCAGTCATCGATCCCCTAGAGCCGCGGGCGTCGCGTGGGTTGCGCCAGCCTACGGCGATGGTTCGTGAGCATCCCGCGGCGGCTGCCATATTGAGTAAAACATCAACTAACCAACTGGCCAAAACCATCAGAGGGCACACGCGCGCGGTCGAGACACCACGGCTGCGGCGGCCTACCCGAGTTGGGACCGGTTGGCGTTGGCGTCGCCGGCGCAGCACTGGATGGCGACCACCGAGCAGATGTACCTCGTCGTCTCACCGGGGGTGCGGATCGAGCAGTCCCTGCGTCGGTTGGTCAGCGTTTGATGCGTCCGCGGATGGCTAGGACGGCGAGGGCCAGGAGCGCGGGTTCCAGGAGGCGGGAGGTCATCTCGATGTAGGTGCCGGCAGTGGTCAGGTCCTGTCCGCTGGAGCGGAAGACCACGGAGTTGAGCGTGATGTTCAGGGCCTTCTCGAACCGCTTGCCGGTGAACCTGTCCCCGGTCGGGTTCTGCGCGTCGTCTTTGTCGATCGTGAAGGTGACCTTGCCCCCGCCGGGCGGAACGGTGCCGGTCGCTTCCTGCTTCGGGGAGGAACCCGGCAGGCCGAAGCCCATCAGCAGCATGATCGTGAGCAACATGGCGGCGGCGAGCCAGCCCAGGGCGCGCGCTGCGCGCAGGCCGTAGCCGGACAGCAGCCAGTAGGCCCACAGCAGGCCGCGTTCGACTCTGGGGGTGCCGGCGCGGTCGTGGCGGCGCATCTCGCACTCGCCGTAGTAGAAGTCGGCGGCACCGGGTTCGTTCTTGGCGTCCTCGAAGGCTTTGCGGAGTTGCCGGTACAAGGCGGCGACATCTTCTGGGTCGGGGGTGTGGTCGGGGTCGGGGTGGTACGGGCCGGCACGCCACTGGCGGGGCGAGTGGGCGTGGCCGGTGGGCGGGGTTGGCCGGCCGATGGACTGGGCGCGCCAGTGGTGTTCCTCGACCAGGGTGCGCCGGCGTGTCCAGCGGACCGGTCCTATCCCCTTGCGGTGCCATCCGGTGGGGGGAAATGCGAAATCCGTGCGGCCTTCCAGGCGGAGTTGGTCAAGGTGGAAGGCCCCGGAGAACAGGCAGTCGGACAGGTCGGTGTCCGTCAGAACCAGCAGCGCAGCGTCCACACCCTGTACCGAGGTCACCCGCACCCCCGCGGGGCCGGGCAGCAGACTCTCGTCCACGACACCATCGCCATTGATGAAGGGGGCGGGGTGGGCTGTGACCGCTACGGGAGCCGCCAGCACGGCGTAGCTGAGGTCGGCGGCGGCGTGGCGCAGACGCACGGTGGCCGTCGACTCCCACCGCGTCCGCACACAACGCACCTCACGCGCGGCGATCTCCAATGTCGTCGGCTCCCCGAACACGGCACCCGACAGATCCAGCGTCCCCGCGCAGACAGTCGGCCCCCACCGCGAAGTCACCAAGAACTGCGCCCCATCGAACTTGGCGTCGCCGGCGAACTTCGCCACGCCGAAGCTAGCGATGCCGGAGAACTGCGCCTCGCCAAACCAGGCGTCGCCGGCGAACTCCGCCCCGACGAACCCGGCAGAGCCGGAGAACTTCGCCCCGACGAACCTGGCGGTGCCTACGAACTTCGCCTCGCCAAAGCTGGCGTCGTCGGAGAACTTCGCCCGGACGAAAACAGCGTCGCCGGAGAACCTCGCACCGACGAACCCGGCGATGCCGGAGAACTGCGCCCTGCCGAACCTGGCGTCGCAAGTGAACTTCGCTCTGCCGAACCCCGCGATGCCGGAAAACTTCGCCCCGTCGAACGCGACGGTGCCGGCAAACTCCGCCCTGTCGAACGCGACGCTGCGAAAGAACTTCGCCCCGACGAAACCGGCGTCGCCGGAGAACTCCGCCCTGACAAACACGGCATCGCCGGAGAACTCCACCCCGCCGAACACGGCGATGCCGGAGAACTCCACCGTGTCGAACACGGCGGAGCCGGAGAACTCCACCCCGCCGAACACGGCGGAGCCGGCGAACTTCGCCCTGTCGAACCTGGCGGTGCCGGAGAACTGCGCCTCGACGAATACGGCGATTCCAGAGAACTGCGCCCCGACAAACACGGCGTCGCCGGCGAACTTCGCCCCGACAAACATGGCGAAGCCGGAGAACTTTGCCCCGACGAAGCTGGCGGTGCCGGAGAACTGCGCCCCATCGAACCTGGTGGCGCCGAGGTGGGGGTGGGTGGTGGTGGAGTCCTGGAGGGCGTGCAGAAGTCGGTTCAGGAGGTCTTCGGTGAAGGGGGTGCCGCGGTGGTCGATGTCGGAGCCGGGTGTCAGGCCCGCCAGGTAGGTGTCGCGGTCGGTGTCGCTCAGGTGGGCAAGGCAGGCGGTATGGCCGGGGACGTGGATACCGCGGCAGCCGACGGGATCGGTGGCCGGGTCCGCGCCGTGAGCACAGTGCGGCCAGGACAGCGCCGGGGATACGGCCGAGAACATCGCCATAGGCAGCACCGTAACTGACTGCAAGTGGGGTCAGGCGGGCCGCTGTTGTTCTTCGGGCTGAGTGGCGTGGATCCCCTCACTGGGCGGCAGGCCCTGCCCAGCGTGCCGCTCCTCGGCTGTCCATGATCGGACTCTGCCCGACCGCGTATCGGCGTCTTTCCGAGCACGCACCGGACGCGGCTTCCTGACAGGCAAGCGTTGCCTGCCGCGGCACCAGCCCACGGTGTCCCGGGCCAGCCCTGGGCGGTGCTTTCCCTTCCGGGCGCGCCACGGTGATGGTCAGCGCTACGTCCCGTCAGGCTCCAGGCTTATGGGCTCGGCAGCGTCGAGGAGACGCTGAGGCAGGTAGGGGGACGCGACCCGGATGTTCCAGCCCCGGCGGCGGGCGTGGCAGGCCAGGGCCGGGACGTTGAAATTGATCGTGGCGTCGGCGTCGTCGGAGCGGCCGGCGGCCTGGCAGTGATCGCGGTGGGCTTCGAGGGCATCGGCCAGAGCCAGGTTGAAGCTCTCCTCGTCGCCCTCCACGAGCTGTGACAGCAGTACGGCCGGTGGCGGGGCGAAGCCCCAGTTCGGACGGCTCGGGCCGCGGCCTCTGCCGCGGCCTTGAGGGCAGTCTCGGCCTCCGGGGTGTCGAGGCCGGGCGTCTCCACGGACAGGGCGCCCAGGTAGTCGAGTAACTCATCGGCGATCGACTGCCATTCGTATACGGCCATCCGGCCGGCCTTCGACATGGACCGGACCTGTCCCCCGATCCTGTTCGCGAAGTCCTCGCGCGTCGCCGTAACGACTGCCTCGCCCACCTGATGCCGCTCTATCCGCACTGCGCTGCTCCCTGGTGCAGCCCGTGCGGGCAGCCTGGGCGCGCCGTCCGACAAGGCGTTCGCGCGTTGTCGGAGTCGGGCGCCGCACGGTTCGGCCGGCGCTGGCCGTACGTCCGCCGAACTCACGTACAACCCTTTCGCCCCTCCGCGCGTCTCCTGATCGCTGGCCACCCGGTGAAGTAGAGGACAACCTCCGGCAAACGCGGGCGGTCAGGCACCCACCGACTGCGGATGACCATCGGGCATCCCGCATGCAGCAGGAGAGCCGGCATGCACGAGCACCAACCTCTGCGCGTCGCCTTCGCGGCGGCGACCGCCGCCGCGCTGACGGGCGACCTGCTCACCGGTCTGAAAAGGGACGACAAGACCGATCTGCCGGCCGCCCCGAACGGCGAGAACGGCTTCGACGGCCTCGTCACCGTCCTGAAGGGATCTGCCTCGGGCATGACGACGTCCGACACGACGGCGTACGGCCCGATCCACCTTGGCCTCTCCACCGGCCACGACCTCCGACTGAGCATGATCATGTTCGGCTAGACCAAAGGAGTTCTCCTCACCGATGCACAGACAAACCTCGGCGACCCTGGCCGCCGCCATCCTCACCGCGGGCCTCACACCGCTCGCGCTGAGCGCGCCGGCCTCCGCCGCGGTCGCCAAGCACTACGACGACTTCAACGGCGACGGCTACCGGGATCTCGCGTACGGCCACTCCTACAAAAGCACCTCCGATGCCGACGGCTGGGAGGGCGGCGCCGTCAACGTCGTCTACGGCAAGGCCGGCGGCCTCGACACTTCTCGCACCCAGGTGATCCACCAGGACAGCCCGGGCATCCCCGGCACCGACGAAGAAGACGACATGTTCGGCGACTCGATCACCAGCGCCGACCTCAACAAGGACGGCTACGCGGACCTCGTCGTCGGCAACTCGCTGGAGACGGTGGGCAGCACGCAGTACCGCGGCTCGGTCACCATCGTCTGGGGCTCCAGGTCCGGCCTGTCCGGCGGCACCAACGTGACCCCGAAGTCCGGCGCCGGCAGCTACTTCGGCCGCGACCTCGCCACCGGCGACTTCAACGGCGACGGCTCACCCGACCTCGCCGTCATCGGCGGCCACGAGGCCTGGCTGTACCGCGGCGGCTTCACCAAGTCCGGCACCACCGGCAGCGTCAGCAAGATCGACAAAGCGGGTCAGGGCTGGTATTCGTACGGCTTCGCCGCCGGCAAGGTCAACAGTGACGGAAAGACCGACCTGGTGGTACTCGGCGAGCAAAACATCGACAACAAGCCGGTCTACCGCATCTGGTTCCTCAAGGGCGCCTCGGGCGGCCTGACCTCCGGCGCCTCCAAGACGTACATCAGCGCTCCGTGGACCGCGGCGATCGGCGACTTCAACAAGGACGGCTACGGCGACATCGCCGTCGGCCTGCCCGACAACAACAGCGGCAAGGGCATCGTCAGCGTCTGGCGCGGCACGTCCGCTGGCCCGAGCGGCTCGATGACGTACAACCAGGCCAGCTCCGGCGTCTCCGGCAGTCCCGAGGCGGACGACAACTTCGGCTACTCCGTCTCGGCCGGCGACACCAACGGCGACGGCTACGCGGACCTGGTGGTCGGCGTGCCGCACGAGGACGTGAACGGCCTGGAGGACCAGGGCGGCGTCCACGTGTTCAAGGGCGGCTCCGGCGGACTGACCGGTACGCGGTCCTCGTGGATCCCGCAGACCGTTCAGGGTGCGGCCCACTCGTGGGTGTCCTTCGGCTACGCCCTGCGCCTGCGCGACGTGACCGGCGACGGCAAGGCGGACCTAGGCATCGGCGCGGCGGACGTCAGCGTGCTGCTGCGCGGCTCGAGCGCGGGGCCGACGGCCACTGGGCTGACCGAGCTGCCGCTGATGGGCGGGTCGTTCAGCGACTGAGGTGACGTGTGAGGGCGGCGAGCCCGGTGGCGGTAATGATGATCACCGCCACCGGGCTCGCCGCTTTCGTGGAACAGCAAGAGCGTCGTGCGCTCGGTCGGCGGCGGTACCGCCGCCGCAGCCACCGGAGAGTTGCTGGACCGTCGCGGGCTGGACAGGGGCAAGCAGGCCGACGTGGTGGATGCCGTAATCGCGCGCGGCAAGTGCTGTCCCGTCATCGACCACATCCGGCTGCGGATGCGCCGCTCCCGGTACCGCGTAAGGGCGTGGGGGTGCTCGTCGCGGGCGGGGTCCGCAGGGGCTTCGGCTCTGTCCCGTACTCGGCTCCATGCCGATCCGCACCTGAACGGCACGGCCTCCAGGGCACGGGTCATCTGGTTCCGGCAGCGCCCACCGTGACGAGTCCCAGGAGGTTGTCGTGGATCTCGTTGAATCGGGTCCGCACCGCTTCCGCGGCCTTGGCGACATCGCGCGCGGCCGGGTCGCGCGGCCGTTCGAGCAGCAGGTGGACCGTGTCGGCGAGTGCGGCTTCGGGGTCATCGATGCCGAAGCGGCCTGCGCCCTCGACGTCACTCATGACCGTGGCGAACCCGACCAGCACGGAGTGCAGGGCGTAGATCTGCCTGGGCAGCGGGAGATCGTCGCGCACTATCCCGCAGTCGCGCAGGATCGAAATGACCGCGCCGCCCATCGCGCTCGCGGTGGCCTCGGCGAAGCGCTCTTGGTCGGCGGGGCGGTGGAGCAGTTGCCGAAGTGCACTGTCCTCGCTCCAAAGCCATCGCATCCACGGGTTGCCCAGGGTCGTGCGGATCAGCAGCGGAGACAGACGGCGGGGCAGGATGCACTGCGGGTCCTGGGCGATCTGGTCGTTGATGGCTTCGATACAGCCCAGCACCTCGCGTGCGGCCAGCCCGACGAACAGGTCTTCCTTGGTCTCCCAGTAGAGGTAGACCGTGCCCTTGCCGACGCCTGCGGCCGCAGCGATCTCCGCGATGGTCACCTTGCGGACACCGTGCTCCAGGACCAGCGCGCGTGCGCTGTCGAGGATTCTGGCCGCCTTGACGGAGTCGTGTTCGATCAGTCGGTTCACCGTCGTGGTTTCTCCCGTTCGCTCTTCGGGCGTCATGATGTCACGGGATTTCCGCAATGGTGCGCCGGGCGTGCGGTGCTGCTCCCCGCCCGCCCGGTCATATGCGGGCGAGGTCGACCTGCTTCATTCGGGAAATCTTGCGGTGCTGCTCCACCACCGTGACGAGATTCCTGCCGGGCGTCGTCGCCACCACGCCGTCGAAGACGGACCGCACGCGATACTCGGCGGGGTCGGCCGTGACGAAGAGCTTGCGGTAGGCCACACCGGCGTCCTGGTGGAACTTGATGAACGGGCGCAACTTCGCCTCCCAGGCCCGCAGCGCCCGGGGGACGTCCCCCGGGTACTGCTCAAGCATCGTTCCGAGCATGTCGGCCCCGGCCAGGCCGGTGGAGGCCCCCATCCCGGAGTAAAGGGTCAGGCACCAGGCGGCGTCGCCTACAAGGACCACCCTGCCCTGGGACCATGAGTCGAGCCGCACCTGCTCGGCGGAGTCGAACAGGTGGTCAGGCGCCTGCTCGAACTGGTCGAGCAGCCAGCCGAGCGTCTCACCCGTGGGCTCCGGCCCGAACACCGACCGAAGCGTGTCGATCGCGGGCCGCTCGAACTGGCCGTCCACGTTGTCGGTCCGGTAGTTGAACAGCACCGTCGGCGGTCGGTCGGCGAAGGGGAACACCAAGAACGACCGGCGCAGCTCGGTCATGACGATGCCGTCCATGTTCCGGAAACCGGGGACCGGCCCCGGCAGCGCACACGCCGCGATCATGTAACCGAGACGGTGCACGCGGCCCTCGTCGGGCCCGAACGCCAACCGGCGCACGGTGGAACGCAAGCCGTCCGCCCCGACCACGAGATCGAACTGCTCCGTGGTCACCATCCCCGCGGCCCTGTCCTCGATGTCGACCCGCACTCTGTCCGCGCTCTGCCACAGCGCGACCGGGACGGACGCGTACCGGATCTCCACCTCCTCGGGCAGGGCGTCGAACGCGGCCGTCTCCACATCACCGCGCACCACCGGCCGCGCCGGGTCCCCCACCGCCTCGGTGAACCCCACACAGCGCCGCCGCCGGCCGCTGCGGTCGAAGTTGTAGTAAGCGATCTCCTTCGAATCACGGTTCGGTACATCGATGCCCAGGCGCTCTGCCGCGGTGATCCCGGTACCGAAGAGGGCCAGGAAGTACCCGCCGCGGCGGCGTTCGGCCGACCGCTCCAGAACGACGACGTCCCAGCCCGCCTTGTGCAGCCGTAGCGCGGAAGCCGTTCCGCTGATGCCGAGTCCGACCACGAGAGCCCGCTGACGCGGTGAGTTCGTCTTCATGCATTCACCGTACACGAACTGACCAGATCAGTCATCTGGTCAGTTCATGGTTCAGCCGCATCCCGACGCGCCATCAGGGGGTGGGAGACCTGCCCCGCCCGCGGAGAAGCTGAGCGTCGCGGGGCCGCGCCGTAGCCCTTGATCCGTGACGTCCCCCACATCCCTCTGCGAGGCACTCCCCTGATGGGGGCCACCGGGTTGAGGAAGTCGGCGGGGTGTTTCACCCCGCACCACCCTGTCCGACCGACCCGATGGAACGATGTGACTCCCCTGATCAGGATGCGTAGTGCCCTGCCGGTTGCCGCCTCTCGCCGGTGTGCTGGCGCTCGCCGGGGTGCTCCTCCTGGACCGGCACGAACGCCGCCGGACCCGAGGCGGCTGCCTCCCCCACCGGCGGCACTTCAGCCACGGCCGCCGATGAGGACGGCTTGCTGGCCGTGCCTCAGGACGCCGATGAGGACGTGAAGAAGGAGTTCCTGTACCAGAACGCCCTCGCGGCTTGCATGCGCGCGAAGGGCTTCACCTACACCCCGCGTGTGGAGGGCTCCGAAGCGGCGCAACTCCCGATCGACGGTCAGGACTACGACCTGGCGAAGGAGTACCGGGGGAAGTACGGGTACGGCGCCACCCATGCCAAGGTCGTCTACCCGGACGACGCCAACGCTCACGGGTCGCGGGCTTACAAGGAGAAGTACGAGACCAGTCCCGACCGGGCGTATCTGGACCCTCTGTCCCCGGCGCAGAAGCGGGCCTACGACGCGGAGTTCGGCCTCGCACTCGTGGACGGAAAGAAGACGACGCTTCCGGGCTGCCACAAGGACGCGTACGAGAAGGCTTACGGGCCGGAGAAGTCCAGGGCCGAACACGAGCGTGAAAGTGCCGCGAACGAGGAGAAGCACCGCCAGGCGCAGCGGGCCTTGGACGGTGACCCGACGTTGGTGTCGCTGGCGCAGGAGTTCGCGTCCTGCTTGCGCGATACGGGCATCGCCGTCACCACCACGCAGCCGACCGCCATCGGGGACATGGTGAAGTTCCAGATGAACAGCCGGGGCGGCGACGTGGACACGGTGGACAAGGAGACCGCGAGGGCCAAGCTCGCTCAGGAGATCGGAATCGCCCTGAAGGATCTGGGGTGCGGAAAGAAGTTCCGGGCCGCGTACTTCCCGAAGCTGGCCAAGAACCCCCTCAATGGGGTCACCGGATGAGCCGCTTCCGGGGTGGTTCGGGGGCTGCATCATGCAGGTCGCCGGCGCTTGATGCTGCTTGCGCGCATGGCTCCGACCGCCTGCGGAGGCCTCGCCGTTGCGCAACATCGGAAGAGTGCTGCCCATCCCCCAAAGGTGGAGCGCTTCTCTCGTGTGTGAGGGATTTCATCTGGGCTTGCGACGATTTGGGCGCGCGGCTGGTGAGGGGACTTGACCCGGCCCTTTGGGACCGGGTCAAGTCGAGAGCTCGGCAGGCGGATCGCTCGCCTCTCGGCGTCGACCCTCGGGGGATCAGGTCGCGTGGCGCCAGGGTGTCGACGAGGTCACGAGGTCTGCCTCGGACTGCGGGGAGTGCCGGACGGTGCCGGCAGGAATCCCGTACGGACGAAGTAGTCCACCGTCCGCGCGAACGCCGCGCGGTCCACCGGCCTCAGGACAACGCCGTGGGCCGCCGCCGTGGTCTGCGCCGCGCTCCCGTCGAAGGTGAGGGCGGCGGCTTGCGAGCCGATCGTCTCCGGTGCCATCAGCCCGATCAGGGGGAACGCCGCGTTGTGCGGGTCCGCCTCGATCCTGCGGGTCCATTCGGCCGTCGGCAGCGGCTGCAGTCGGTAGCCGAGGTCCGCGAGCCGGTCGACCGCCTCCCGCAGGGACAGTTCGGCGCCGTGCGCGAGGTGGGCGGCCCCGGGCGGTTCGGCGTCCAGTGACAGGGCGACGATGGCGGCGCTGACGTAGTCGACGGGCACCAGGTCGAAGCCGACGCCGAGGTCGACCGGGTACCCGCCGGCCTCCACGCATCCCTTGAGCAGCAGCCAGAGGAAGTCGTCGGGCCGGCAGACGCCGCTTTCGGTGTCGCCGGCGATACGGGTGGGCCGGTACACCGAGACGGGCAGACCTCGTTCGCGCGCCTGGGCTATCAGGCATTCGGCCGCCCACTTGGCCTGCGCGTAGCCGAGGTGCAGGCCGTCCACGCCGGGCAGCGGTTCGTCGGCGGTGACGGGGCTCCCCGCCAGGTGCGCGCCGGAGTACACGCCGACCGTCGAGACATGGTGCACGGGGACCGTGCGGTGCAGGGCCACCAGACGCAGCACCTCCACCGTCCCGGTCACGTTCGCGGCCTCCAGTTCGGCGTAGGGCAGCACCAGGTTGACCGCGGCGCCGCAGTGGTACACGGCGTCGACCGTCCTGGCCAGTTCGTCGTGGTGCGCGGGGTCGAGTCCCAGGGCGGGCTTGCCTAGGTCACCGACGAGAGCGACCGTGCGTGCCGCGACCTCGGGCGTCCACACGCCGTGGCCGCGGGCGGACTCCTCCAGCCGGCGCAGCGCGTGCGCGTCGTCCCGGGCCCGCACCAGGCAGTGCACCGTGGCGTCGGTGCGGTCGATCAGCTCACGGAGCAGGAAGGCGCCGAGGAATCCGGTGGCGCCGGTCAGCAGGACGTGCCGCAGCGGGGCGCGCTCAGGCGTCACCTTGGTGGGTACGCCGTCGGCATGCGCCGTGGGAGCCGTCTCCCCGTCAGGCCGGTGAATCGCCGCCTCCGCGTCCGCGTCCGGTCTGCGGGTTCCCGCGTCCGTGTCGACGAGTGCGGCCAGCCCGGCGATCGTGGGCTCCTCGTACAGGGACTCCACGTCGAGGCGGACGCCGAACTCCTCGCGGAGCTGGAGCATCAGCTGCGCACCGAGCAGCGAGTCGCCGCCCAGGCGGAAGAAGTCGTCGTCCGGTCCGACGGTGCCGACGTCGCGGCGCAGCAGCCGGGCCCACAGGTCGGCCATCCGCTGGAGCGTCTCGGGCCCCTCCGCCGGACGACGGGCGGAGGCGGGAGCGGGCGGCGTACGCGTCGGCTCGGGTGCCGGTTCGCCGCTGCCGGTCTCCCAGCTCGCGGCGGGGACGATGTCGGCGGGCAGTGTCGGTGCGCTCACCGCGCCCGGCCGGCGGGTCACCGTACCCGCGTCGACGAGCGCGGCCAGCCCTGTGATGGTGGGCGCGTTGTACATGGCGTCCAGGCCCAGGCGGACGCCGAACTCCTCGCGGAGCTGGAGCATGAGCTGCGCGCCGAGCAGCGAGTCGCCGCCCAGGTGGAAGAAGTCGTCGTCCGGTCCGACGGTGCCGGCGTCGCGGCGCAGCAGCCGGGCCCACAGGTCGGACATGCGCTCCAGCGTGGCGGTTCCCGCCGCGGGGCGGGGAGCGTCCAGCGGTGCCGGAGCGGGCAGTGCCCGGGCCAGCGCGGCGCGGTCTGCCTTGCCGCTCGCGGTGAGCGGGAAGGCGGTGACGGCCTCGATCGCGGCGGGTACCAGGTGGGCGGGGAGCCGGTCGCGCAGGGCGTCCCGTACGGCCGACGGCGACACCTGGGTGCCCGTGGCGGCGATGTAGTGGGCGGCGAGCCAGGTGGAGGCCGAGGTCTCGCCGGGTACGGCCACCACTACCGCGTCGGCGACACCGGGGACCTGCTTGAGCGCTGCCTCGACCTCCTGGAGCTCCACGCGGTAGCCGCGGATCTTCACCTGGTCGTCCTCGCGTCCGAGGAAGGCCAGTTGGCCGTCGGGCAGCAACTGGCCCATGTCCCCGGTGCGGTAGATGCGTTCGCCGTCGGGACCGGTCGTGAAGCCGTCGTTCGCGTCGGCGGCGTGTCCCAGATAGCCCTGCGCGACCGGCACACCGCTGACGCATATCTCACCGGTCACCCCGACCGGCAGCGGGTTCAGCGCCCGGTCCCGTACGTCCACGCGTGCGCCGTCGATCGGACGTCCGATGCCCGGCCGGTCCGGCCAGCCGGCGGGGTTCCCGGTCAGGCGCAGCGCGGTGACGACATGGGTCTCGGTGGGCCCGTACTGGTTCTGCAAGTCGGCGCGGGTGAGCCGGCCGAAGAAGGCGCGCAGCGCCGGGGTGACGTACAGCTGCTCGCCCGAGGTGGCCACCTCCCGCAGATGCTCCAGGACCTGGCCTTCTGCGACGGCGTGCTCGGCGAGCTGCTGAAGGGCGACGAACGGCAGCACCAGCCGTTCCACCCGCTGGTCCCGCAGGAGTGCGAGCAGGTGCAGGGGGTCCTTGCGGGCGGCTTCGTCGGCGACCACGAGGGTGCCTCCGGCGGCCCAGGTGGCGAAGATCTCCTGGAACGCCACGTCGAAGGTGAGCGGCGCGAAGTGCAGTGTCCTGGCGCCCGTACGGCAGACGGAGTCGCGCCGCTGCCAGGCGATCAGGTTCGCCAGGCCGCGGTGGGTCATGGCCACGCCCTTGGGGCGTCCGGTCGATCCGGAGGTGTACAGGACGTAGGCCAGGCTGTCGCCGGAGACCTCGGGCAGCGCGGTCTCCGGGGCGGCGGGGGGCAGCGCGTCGTGGGTGAGGACGGTGACGCCGGGGTGCTCCGCGCGCAGGGCTGCGGCGTGGGCGGGGTCGGCGAGCACGACGCGTACGTCGGCGTCGCGCAGGACGAACGCGGTGCGCTCGGCCGGCTGTGCGGGGTCCAGTGGCAGGCAGGCCGCCCCGGCGCGCAGGACGCCGAGCACCGTGACGGTGTGGTCGGCGGAGCGGTCCATGCACACGCCGATCCGCGCTCCCGTGTGACCCCGCGCGGTCAGGGACGCGGCCAGGCGGTCGGCGCGGGCGTCGAGTTCGGCGTAGGAGAGGGTGACGTCGGCGTGCACCACGGCGGGACGGTTCGGGGCGTCCAGTGCGTGCGGACGTACGACGGACGGGGCGCGCGGCGGCGTCACCGACGGGGGCGGCCCCTGTGCCCAGGCCCGGGTCCGGGCCTCTTCCTCCTCCGTCACCAGCCGCAGATCGGCGGTCTGGTCGTCGGGCCTGTGTATCGCGTCCCGCAGCAGGGTGGCGAATCGGTCGGCGATCCGCTGGGCCGTCGCGGTGTCGTACAGGTCGTGGGCGTACTCGAGGTAGCCGCGGTAGCCGTCGCCGTCGGTGACCAGGTTCAGCAGCAGGTCGACCTTGGCCCGGCCGCTGTGGCCGTGGTCGCGCTCGGAAACCACCCCCGGCAACGACAGACCCTCACCCAGTCCGTCGTCCAGGGTGAACATGACCTGGAACAGTGGGAAACGGCCCAGTACGCGCTCGGGGCTGAACTCGCGGACGAGATGCCCGTACGGGATGTGGCGGTGCCGGATCGCGGACCACACCCCGGCCTTCATGGAGGCGACGACCTCGCGGAAGGTGCAGCCGTCGCCGAAGCGCTGCCGCACCGGCATCACATCGGTCAGACACCCCACCAGGGACTTGACCTCCGTTCCGTTGCGCCGCGAGAACGGTGTGCCCACGACCACGTCGTCCTGCCCGGACAGCCTGTTGAGCAGCGTCGTCCACGCCGACAACAGCACCACGAACGGAGTCGCCCGCTCGGCGCGCGCCAGCGTACGCAGCGCGGTGCCGGTGGCTCCGTTCACGGTGAAGCGGATCTCGCCGCCACGATGGCTGGGCACGGCCGACCGAGGCCGGTCACCGGGGAAGGTGGACTCCTCCGGCGCGTCGGCGAGCACGGTACGCCAGTGCTCCAGATGCACCGGGGAGTTCACGGCGTCGTCCTCGCGCTGCCGCTGCGCGTACGGCCCCAACTGCAGGGGGATGTCCGGCAGCCGGGGCGGCCGGCCCTCGACGACCGCCCGGTAGCCCTCGCTGATCTGCTCCTCCAGCAGACGGCTGCTCCAGCTGTCCATCACGGCGTGGTGTCCGACCAGCGCGAGCACCGAGTCCTCGGGCCCGGTGCGCAGCAGGGTGGCCCGCAGCAGCGGTGGCCGGTCCAGCGGCACCGGGCGGGTGATCGCCGCGGCCAGTGCGTCCTCCAACTCGTCCGGCCGAACACGCCGTTCGTCGACGGGCAGCAGCATCGGCGGGAACACCTGCTGCACCAGGGCGCCGTCGACGCTGCGGAACGCGCTGCGCAGCCCCTCCTGGTGTGCCACCAGCGCGGTCAACGCGGACTCCAGGGCGGAGGTGTCGACGGGGCCGTGCAGACGGTGGACCAGGGACTCCAAGTACCGCGACGGGTACGGGGGTTCGTCGTCGTCACCCGGTCCCGCGCCGACCTCGTGGAACTGGTCCTGGAGCCAGATCGACTCCTGCTCGAACGACATGGGGTAGGTCGGCAGTTGCGCTTCGTCGTGGGACGTCACGGTTGTGCTCCTGTACGTGTGGTCTGGCGGGGGGGCCGGAGCCGGGCCGTGACGGCCGACGGCGCGGCCCGGTCGGGGTCCGCCGTGACAGAGGTGGGGGGCGCGTCGCGGTGCCGCGTCTTCGGCGGCACCACAGCGCCGGCCGGTGCGCCTCGTCTCCCCGGACAGCGCATGGATCGCACGGTTCCTGGGGAGAGGGCAGCCTCAGCCTGCGGCGGCGGTCTGTGTCCATTCCGCAGTGGCCACCCTATTGATTAATGCATCAACTATCCAAATGGCCAGGCATCGGACGGCACGCGTCTCGGGTGGCGAGACATCCTCACGGTTGCGGCGTTCTGGCCGAGTTGGCTGGTTCGCACAGTTACTGACTTCGGACCGAAGCCTCTTGAGGAGGAGACCTCCGCCGGCAGGTGGCACATCGTGGTGACGGGTGGCCTCTACCGACTCCGTCAATCCAGGACCGAGCAGTCCAGGATCCGCCCGTCCACCGTCCCCACGACCAGCCGCTGTTGCTCCGCCCGGTACGCGGCGGACACCGGCGTGACCGGGTGGCCGTGTGCGCGCAGGGTGTGCCGGGCCCGCACCTCGCCCGTCGCCGTGTCCAGGATCTCCACGTCGCCGGTGAGATACACGACGTACATCCTCCGCTCGTCGCCGTCGAGATCGGCGAGCGGCTTGTCGGTGAGGTAGACCCAGCGTGCCTCTCCGTCCGGCAGCCGGCGACTCACGACGTACGTGCCCTCGCGGGATTCCGCATAAGTAGCGCCCCTTTCGTACGACCGGCCCGCGTGGACAAGGGTGTGTGTCAGCTCGACGGCGGGGCCGGACCAGGGCTGGAATGCGGACGCCGGGTCCCAGCGCAGAGGAAAGAGGGCGCGCACAGCGGCGGGGCCGTGGGCGCCCGGAGGATCGATCGCGTGGATCCACGGCGCGTCGTCGTCCGGGCCGGGGCCGTCCACGTACAGCAGACGGGCGCTGTGTCTCACGCGCAGCGCCGGGGAGTTGGAGCGGCTGGGGACGACGTCGAGGCGCGCCGCCTCCTGGTGCGTGGGGGCGAACAGCAGCGCGGCGTGTGCGTCGCGCCCTTGCGGGCGCAGGGCGAGCCAGCCTTCGTCCGCGGCGCACACGGCGGGGGCCGACGGCACGTCCACGGAGTCCACGGCATCGCCGTCCGCGGTCGATATCCGCCGAACGGTGGTCGAGCGGTCGACCGGGCGACCCGTCTCCTCGTGGCGCCGGTAGCCCCGGTACGTCACCCACGCCGACTCGTCGTCAGGGGCCGCCTCGACCCGGACGCTCCCCTCCCCGTCCGCCGGCAGAGTCCACCTCAGCGCGCCCGACGGATCCCAGCATTCGAGGTCCGTGTGCCGGCCGGTGGCGAGCACCCGGCCGTCGGCCAGCACGGCCAGGTCACGCACGTCCGCCCGCCGCCGCCACCGGCCCTCCGTCAGCCGCGCAAGGGTGTCCTCCACACGCGGGTCGTAAAGGAGTCCGCTCTCGACCATCGGATGGCGTGTGTCGTCGGGGTCGACCAGACCGGCCGGGGCAGACAGCCAGTCGTCCGCCGCGACGGCCAGCTCGAAGCCCTTGCTGAAGCCGCCGTCCTTGTCCTCGGGGGACAGCAGCATCGCGAGCCTGCCGTCCTCCAGCCAGCGCAGATGGCGTACTTGGCGGCTCTTGCTCAGCAGGTTCGTCACGCGCCCGGTCTCCAGGTGCAGCAGGAGCAGCTGTCCCTGAAAGTCCCAGGAGCCGTCGTAGCGCCCGGTGCCGACGGCGACGAGCGGCAGCTCGGGGTGAGGCTCGATGGCACATATGGAGTAGCGGGAAGCGACGACGTGGCGCGGACGGAGGGTGTCGGCCTCGTACACACCGATCCGGTGGGCGAGCCAGTGGCCCGTACCGCGCCACATGACGTGCCCGAGGTCACCGGCCGCGATGACACAGCCGTGACGCGCGTCGGTCACCGCCCACTCGGGCCGGCCGATCTCGGCGAACGGCTGGTCCCCGAGCATCCGGCGGACGGTCAACTCATCCGGCACGACAATCTCCCCCCAGGTCGCGCACAGTCTGCCAGGCCCGGCGCTTTCCTGCGGTCTTCCGACCAGGCGACCGGACGGCCGCGAGCGCCAGCCACGCGCTGACCGGTGTGATGCTGCGGGCGTTCGTCGAGGTCGACCGGACCATCATGTGCCCCGAACGCCTCACGGCAAGAATCACCGCGTACGCGGGGTGATACGCGTACACGCCCGTGCCTGTCACAAGGCCCCGGCCAGCGGCCTTCGACCAGACGTCTGGGGCGGAGAACTGGCGGCGCCGCACCTGAACTTCCCGCGACTCCTGTTCGTCCTCGACGGCACCCGACCCGATGACATCACCAATCGCGTCACCCCCTGCACACCGCCACCCGACAAGCCAGCACTGGCCGGCTTCCTACGCGACATCCCCGCCCTCGCGGCGCCGCTGGCCGCCGCCCCTCAGGAGACGGGCCGTCAGCCCCCGCCTCGCAGCGCACCCCCAGCCCGACCAGCACGCCGGCTGGATGAGTTCCGCGGCCCTGTAGCCACGGCCCATCTCATCCGTGCACCACTCCGACCGCAGAGTCGGCACCACCTCACCAGCAAGGCCGCACCCTCACCCATTCGGGTCACGACTATCCCTCGATCGAATGAAATGGTTTGATCTTCTACAACCACACGACTTCTTCACGAGTCGTACACCGGCAATACACGAACGATCCCTCGGGGGGACACGTGAACCAGCAGTACCCGCAGCAGCCCAACCAGCCGCAGCAGCAGTACCCGCAGCAGCCCGGATGGGGCGGCCCGCAGCAGCCGCCTCCTTACTACGGCGCGCCGGCGCCGCAGCCGCCGAAGAAGCGCAGCTTCGGCAAGATCGCCGGTCTCGGCTGCCTCGGGGTCATCGCCCTCTTCGTCGTCGCGGGCGTCGCGGCCAGCGGCGGAGACAGTGACTCCACCGACACCAGCAACAAGGACAAGGCCATCAGCGCCAACGACAACCAGAAGGCCGACGAGGCCAAGGAAGAACCGGCCGAGGAAAGCAAGACCCAGGCCGAGCAGTTCCAGGACTGCGTCGCCAAGACCGGTACGCCCACCGAGAAGGAAGCCGTCAAGCACGTCACGAAGGTCACTGGCGCCGACAAGCGGAACGACATCCTCGACGCGCCCGAGGTCTTCACCGACTTCACCGGTGGACTCATCGGCCCGCACGCCGGCCAGGGCAAGCTGATCGCCTCGGCGTTCACGTCCTGCTACGAGTCGGACAACGGCCTCGTGACCGTCTACGACAAGGACGGCGAGATCCTCGCCAACGCCAACTACTGATCCCAGCCGTTGTGGCCCCGCCCACCCATGGCCGCGGGGCCCACGGCCCGCCCGCCTCAGCACATGGCGCGTGGGGCAAACTCACGCCCGCGCCGCTGAGCTGTCGGGACATCGGCCCGGTCCCATCGCCGTCGGGGCAGCCAGCGAGCATGCCCGTCATCATCGCGGGGATCCCGGCGGCACCCCCAGCGAGCCCTGGTCGGGACACGGCCTGTCAAGGAAGTCGCCGGGTGCGTCCCCCGTGCGGGGGCAGGGCACCTGCCTGCCCCCGGCGCCGCGTTCGCAGAAACCTGCACGCGACGATCACCCGATGTGCCGACGGGTAACCGGGACACGGCCCTTTGGGTGCGGCGGCCTCAAGGAACGCCCCTGACGCTGATGCCCACCCCGCAGGGCCAGGGAACCTGGCCAACCAGTACGCAGCGCTCATGGCCCGGCACGCCGTCGAACCCAATACCGCCCGGGTGCTGCCGGGTCGGGCTTGCAACCTGTGTCGGGTCGGCTGGCGGGGTAGCAAGGAGGGTTTGCTGATGGTCCGGGGAGTATCTGGGCGACCCGTGCTCGCCGCTGGACTACGAACGCGGCTTGACATGGATCATCAAGCCGCGCTCACAGGCTCCGGTCCGTCGCCGGCAACGGCGTTCGTGCATGCCGCTCAACAACTCGGCTCGGATCCGGGAACCTCCTGATACGCCACCGAACGAGGCAGCACGGAGGTCCCGGACCAGCGGCCGGCCCGGGGTGGGTACCGCCGCTCGCGTCGGACGGTCGTCAGCTCAGGCTCTTGGCCCGGCGGCGGCGCACGATGACGACCAGGCCCGCACCCGTGACCACCGCCGCGGCAGCCACGCCCGCGATCGGCAACGCCGAGGACTCGGTCTCTGCCAGGTTGCCGCCATTCGCCGCCGTGCCGTCGCCGCCGGTCGACGACGACCCGCCGGTCGATCCGCCCGAGCCACTGGTCGAACCACCGGAGGAGCCGCCGGTCGAACCACCGGTGGAACCGCCGCTGGAACCACCAGTCGAACCGCCGGTCGAACCACCGGTCGAGCCGCCCGGCCCCCCACCGGTGACATCCAGCGTGATATCGGCCTTGTCGTTGGCTTTGTCGGGGTCGAACGGCCGCGCCTCGGTGCTGAGCGCCACCGAGCCCTTGGCGTCCTCCACGCGCTTGTCGATCTTCAGCTGGAAGTTGTAGGGCTCTCGGCCGCCCTCGTTGAGAGCCCGCTGACTCATACCGCACTGGTACGCCTTACCCTTGGGCTTACAGAACCCGGGGGTCTTGACGACCGACGTTCCGGCGGGCAGCGTGATCATGACCCTTACGGTCGGCTCCCCCAACTTGGCCATGACCCAGGCGGGCCCGGCATTGGATCGTTTTCCCCGGCACGCAGAAGCAGCTCGTCGTTGAACGCGCGGTCCAGTGCCTTGGCAAGGAGAGGCCTCTCGGGCGCGTAGACGGCGCCCGGCTCCACAGCGGCTACGGTGCCCTTGTTCGCCACGGTGCCCGGCAGATCGAAGGTGCTCCCGGGTTGCACTCCGTCGATCGGCTCGATGCCTCCGATGACCAATTCGGCTGCGGGTTCATCGGCGAAGGCGGCGGGCGCTGCGGCCAGCGCGATCAAGCCGGCAGCGCCGAGGGCGGCAACAGCGACACGGGAGGCGCGACGGTCATACGGGGGCATCGGCATGGAGAGAACCCTGTCGGAACGCGGGTGAACGGAGGTGTTTTCCAGGAGAACATCCCTTCGGCCGCTAGACTCCCGCCGGTGCCGAACAGTTGCACGTCCGGTGTCACTTCTGGCTTGCGCTCGCCCGGTCAGCAACAGAGGCGGGCCGTGTGTTTTCCGGGGGTGCGGGCCGGTGCCCACTATGGGCACGGTGAGTTGAAAGGGGTGCCGGGGATGTGCTGGTCCCATTGCTGACGGGTGAGGCTGTTGTGGGTGATGCGGCAGATCCGGTCAATGGCCGCATCCACGTTCATCTCCCAGACGCGCACGGTGAAGTCCTCTCCGGTGCTGACCAGAGTGTGCCCGTTCGGACTGAACGCCAGAGAAGTGACACTGACGGTGTGTCCGAGGAGTTCGCCGAGTTGCTGGGGGTGTAGGCGGTCGGCCATGTCCCACAGCTGTACAGCCCCACCCCGACCGCCGCCGGCCAATGTCTTCCCGTCTCTGCTGAAAGCCACCGCGTTGACAGGGCCGCCGGTGGTCAGCGGCTGCCCGAGCCGCTTGGCGCGACCGGGCTCGGTCACATCCCACAGCCGCACGGTGGTGTCCTCGCCCCCGCTGGCCAGAGTGCGCCCGTCGCGGCTGAATGCCACCTTGTTCACGACGCCAGGGGTGGTCAGCGGCTGTCCGAGCCGCTTGGGGTGTGCGGGGTCCGTCACGTCCCACAGCCGGATGATTCCGCGACCGTCGCCATCTTCACCACCGCTGGCCAGAGTGCGCCCGTCGCGGCTGAATGCCACGGCCCAGCCGAATTCGGTCGCGGAGTCGATGTCGGGGGGCTGCCTCAGCAGCTTGGGGTGATCTGGATCGGTGACATTCCACAGCCATGCCTCGCCCCCGACACCTGGCACGGCCAGCACCCGCCCGTTCGGGCTGAACTCCACCTGCGAGACCCATCCGGAGACGGCATCATCATGGTTCAGGGATGGGCCGCGCCGCTTCGGGTGGCTGGGATCGGTCACGTCCCACAGCTGCGTGGTGTCGTCCGCTCCGTCGGCGGCCAGGGTGCGGCCGTCCGGGCTGAACGCCACGGATATGACGGCATGCTCGTCTGCGATGTAGGGGTCTTTGGGTCGCGGCGCACCGGTATTGCCGAAGGGGCGGCTCAGCGCCTTGGGATGAGCTGGGTCGGACAGATCCCACAGGCGTACGGTGCGGTCCTCCGACCCGCTGGCCAGGGTGCGCCCGTCGGGACTGACCGCGGCCGTCCAGACGGCGTGAGGGTGTGCGGCTAGCACGGTGGCCGGGAGCGTCCACAGCATGATCGGCCCGTCGGCCCCGGCGGTGGCCAGAGTCTGCCCGTCGGGGCTGAAGGCGACGGCGCTGACGGGGCTCGTGTGACCGAGTGGGGAACCGAGTTTCTGGGGCCAGGCCGGGGAGGAGAGGTTCCACAATTGCACTGCGTCGCCCCCAGCGGTGGCCAGGGTACGCCCGTCCGGACTGAACGCGACAGAGCCGAGATTGGGGCTCCGCAGTGGGCGGCGAAGCTGCTTGAGACGCCGAGGATCGGACACGTCCCACAGACGCACGGCCCCATCGGCCGAGCCGACCAATGTCCGCCCGTCCGGGCTGAACGCCAGCGAAGGGCTGTCGAGTTCGACCGGTGGTCCCAGCAACTCAGGCCGGGACGGATCGGACACGTCCCACAGCAGCGCCCCATCGCCGAACGCTGTGCTGATTCCGCCAGTGCTGGCCAGGGTGTTTCCGTCCGGGCTGTAGGCCACGGTCCAGACCGTACCGGTGTGGCCCCGCACCAAATGGCTGAGCTGCTTGGGACGGGCCGTGTCGGCCACATCCCACAGCAGTACTCCATCGTCTGCGGCCGCAGCGAGGGTGTGCCCGTCCGGGCTGAACACCGCGGACAGCACGCGGTTGAACCGGCCTGCGTTCATCAGGCCTCGCGGTGTGGGGTGTGTCGGGTCGGCCAGGTCCCACAGCCGGACCAGTGTGTCTTCCTCACCACCCTCTCCGGCGCTGGCCAGGGTCTGTCCGTCTGGACTGAACGCCACTGATTGAACCCAGCCGGTGTGCCGGATCGGTGCCCCCAGTGGCTTGGGATGAGCTGGATCTCCCATGTCCCACAACCGCAGCGTGCGGTCACTTCCGCTACTGGCCAGGATGCGGCCGTCCGGGCTGTACGCCACCGAGATGATGTCGCCGGCGTGTCCGGTCAGCGGAGCGGACAGGGCAGTGTTCGCGTCGGTGATCAGGTCACCGTAAAGACTTGACGCCTGTGGCCGCATACGGTGCGTCACGAGATCGAGTTGCGCACCAAGCGATGCCTGACTGCCGCGGAGCCGTTCCGCCTCAGCGCGGATCTGGTTGAACACCGCTTCGTTCCGCTGAGCTTGTGCCCGGGAGCGTTGCTGGAAGGCAACGACGGCGGCAGCGGAGGCCATCAGGGCAAGGACGGTGAGGATGGCGATCACTGAGCGACGTATGCGTGCGCTACGGCGCGCATGGCGGGTGGAGGCGGCAAGGAAGGCGGAAGCGGCGCCGCCGGCATGGTCCTGGTGGGAACGGGTGGCCCAATGGACGGCTGCTTCAAGGCGATGGCCCCGGTAGAGCATGCCGGTATCGCGATGGGCGCGTTCCCAGTCGGCTGCGGCTTCCATGAGGTCCTGATGGATGAGGTGCCCCGCCCGATCGTCGTCGATCCAGTTCCGCAGACGGGGCCACGCATGCAGCAATGCTTCGTGGGTGATCTCGACGATGTCCGCGTGCCGAGTCAGCAGGCGGCCGTGGGTATAGGTGTCGATGACGGCAGCCGTTGCCGACGGGTCCTTGGCCGAGGCGAGCAGGTCGGTGCAGGGCATGCGTCGGCGGGTGTCATCGGCGTTGTCGCCGATCTTGACCAGCCGGAGAAACACCGCGCGCGCCGCCTGCTCCTGGGCAGGATCCAGAGTGGCGAAGAGGCGTTCGGCGGTGGTGGCGACGGCGTGGTGAATGCCGCCGGTGGCCTGGTAGCCGTCCACGGTGAGCGTGTGGCGGTGGCGTTGCTGCCAGGTGGCGCGCAGCGCGTGGGCGAGCAGCGGCAGGCGTCCCGCCTCATAGCCCTGCGCCGGCAGGTTGGTTGAGCCATCGGCGGGGGGTGTACCCAGGTCGCGCAGCAACACCTCCACCAGACCCGGTTCGATGTCCAGGTCCGCCGCCCGGGCCGGGAAGAGGATCGCTTCTTTCAGCTCGCTCTGTGACATGGGGCCGAGCAAGAGCTGCCCGTTCTGCAGTGCGGTACGCAGTTGGGAATGGTTGGCGCACGGGGTGTAGAAGTCGGAGCGCAGCCCATACACCACCAGCCCGGCCGGGCCGGCCCCGTCCGGTCCTTGTTCTGCCAGAGCGGTCAGCACACCGAGGAAGGCACGCCGTTCCCGGTCGCTCACGCAGAGCGTGAACAGTTCCTCCAGCTGGTCGACGACGACCACCAGCCGTGTGCCTGCCCGCCTGTCGGCCTCGGCCATCGCGCGCAGCCGGACCGCGCACGACCGCGGATCAGCCGCCACAGCCGCAGATACGTCCTGGACGCTCGCACCGGTGGCGTCGACAAGGTGGGTGACCAGCGCCGCGACCGGGTGGGCGGTGGGCGTGAGCAGGAGCCGTGGCCAGTGGGCCGATCCGGCCGCAGGCAGTGCCCCGCGCACGAGAGCTGGCAGCAAACCGGCCCGCAGCAGTGAGGACTTGCCCGCGCCGGACGGCCCCACCACCACCAAACTGCCGCCGTCTCGCAGCCGTTCATCCAGACGGATCAGCAGGTCCGCAATCACGGGATCCCGGCCGAAGAACCATCGGGCTTGCTCCTCGTCGAACGCGGCCAGGCCCGGGTACGGGCACTCCCTCGCAGGTGTGTCGTCCAGCTCGGCGCGACGGGCACGGCGTACACCGTCCTCGTAGTGCAGGTGGAGATCCCGTTCCACGATGTGCTGGTCCCGGCCCGCCTGGTAGATCCGGGCCTGGCCCGAGGCGCTGGCATCGAGGCGCGTCTCCTCGCTGCCGGGCGGCGAGGACTCCGGCGTGCTCATCGCTCGGTGATGTGCTGATCCCGGCCTGCCTGATACACCCTCGCGCTGCCGGATGCCTCGGCCTTCATGACCAACCTCCCGATCCGGGACCGCTCATCAGCGGTCAGCGCCGGGGTCAGCTGCTCATCCAGCAGTTGCCGCAGCTCGACCGCGACCGCTGGGTTCGCTCGCAACAGGGCCTGGATCCGCAACTGCCAGTCCGCGGCCAGTGCCTGCTCGGTATCCGTTTCCCCGCTTGCTCGCGCCGCCAGCATGTGGAGGCGCGTTTCGGCGAGTTCCGCGTCGACCGCCTCAGCCTGTTCGGGACGCACCCGACGCCACAGTCCGACCAGACCGGTACGCGCCCCCTGCCACGCATCGGTGGCTATCGCCCCCACCAGAGCCGTCCCGGCCGCTAGCGCAATCGGATCCATCAGACATCCCCCTTGCCGCCAGAACCCTAAGTATTGGGTACCTGTGCCCGCATGAGAAAGTACTGTGCATCCCGAAATCACCTGATTGATCGTGTAGCTGGACGGCGTAGGCCGGGTCGTCATAAGGCAGCTTCCTCGGCTGGCGATTCAGCTGCTCCGCCGTGTCCTGTGCACTGTCGGCGCGTGCGGCCGACGCGGAACCGCTGAGTGCCGAGAGGCTGGCACGGCTCAAGGCGCTACGGGAACGGGACCTGGCGATCCTGCTGGCGCAGAAGAACGGCGAGGATGTACAGCATGAGTGGTCCGCGGACGAGCGTGCCCTGCTGAAGGAACTGACGGTGGAGCCCCGTGCCGCGCGAATCGAGAAGCGGACCGAGGAACTGGCCCCGGAATCAAGGAGCGCAGGGCCAGGGCCCTGGAGCTGGAGTGGCAGAGCAGGGCCCCGTAGAGGAACTGGAGACCTGGCACAGCCTCTGTGCCCGCCTCCAGTTCATCGGGGCCCACGACATCCGCCTCTCCGGTTCGCAGCACCAGAACGGGCTGGGCAAGAGGGTCGTCACCGCGCTGCGCGCCTATCTGGAGGCAGCCGCAAGGGAAGAGGTCCATCCGCCGGCGGCCGCGGCCGACGCGCGGACGGAGCCGCCGCCGCCCGGTTCGCCGGGTCCCTCGCCGGGGGCAAGAAGGTATGACTCGACTCCGTGGTCAAGGTCGACCTCGAAACGTCCGTTCCGCAGATCGGGGCGAAGACCGCCTGGGATCGTGGGTATGACGGTACGGGCGAGTCCGTGGCGGTACTGGACACCGGTATCGCCCCGGACCATCCGGACGTGTCCGGGAACCTCATCGAGCAGGTCGACTTCACCGGCGCTGCCCCCGTGCCCGTGACGGGCATGGGCACGGCACCGACGTGGCGGCCACGGTCCTGGGCAGCGGAGCCGCGTCCGAGGAGCTGCGCAAGGGTGTCGCGCCCGGCGCCAAACTGCGGGTCGGCAAGGTGCTCGACGACGAAGGCTCCGGATGCACGTCGGACATCATCGCGGGCATGGAGTGGGCCGGCCGCTCGGGGGCCAAGGTCGTCAACATGAGCCTCGGTGGTGGTGCCACCGACGGGACCGATGTGTCGAGCCAGGCGCTGAACCAGATCAGCCGCACCACCGGGACCCTCTTCGTGGTCGCGGCAGGCAACAGCGGCCCGGGCAGCGGGACGGTCGGATTCCCGGGTGCCGCCGACGAGGCGCTGACCGTGCCGGCGGTCGACCGGGAGGACAAGATGGCCTCCTTCTCCAGCCGCGGACCGCGGGTCGGTGACGGGGCCTTCAAGCCGGACATCGCGGCTCCGGGTGTCGGCACCGTCGCGGCCCGGGCCGCCGGAACGGCCATGGGCACGGTGGTGGACGAGCACTGCACCCGTGCCGGCGGGACATCGATGGCCACACCGCACGTGGCCGGCGCCGCCGCTCTCATCGCACAACAGCGCCCAGATGCGGGGGCGGCCGGCCGAGCTTCGAGCCGGTGGCCCGGTCGACCGGGCCACCGCGCATCCCGTCCACCGCGATCACACGGCATCCCGGTCCCAGCGCGGCACGGAGGTCCCGGACCAGCGGCCGGCCCGGGGTGGGTACCGCCGCTCGCGTCGGACGGTCGTCAGCTCAGGCTCTTGGCCCGGCGGCGGCGCACGATGACGACCAGGCCCGCACCCGTGACCACCGCCGCGGCGGCCGCACCCGTGATCGGCAGCGCCGAGGACCCGGTCTCTGCCAGGTTGCCGCCATTCGCCGCCGTGCCGTCGCCGCCGGTCGACGACGACCCGCCGGTCGATCCGCCCGAGCCACTGGCCGAACCACCGGAGGAGCCGCCGGTCGAACCACCGGTGGAACCGCCGCTGGAACCACCAGTCGAACCGCCGGTCGAACCACCGGTCGAGCCGCCCGGCCCCCCACCGGTGACATCCAGCGTGATATCGGCCTTGTCGTTGGCTTTGTCGGGGTCGAACGGCCGCGCCTCGGTGCTGAGCGCCACCGAGCCCTTGGCGTCCTCCACGCGCTTGTCGATCTTCAGCTGGAAGTTGTAGGGCTCTCGGCCGCCCTCGTTGAGAGCCCGCTGACTCATACCGCACTGGTACGCCTTACCCTTGGGCTTACAGAACCCGGGGGTCTTGACGACCGACGTTCCGGCGGGCAGCGTGATCATGACCCTTACGGTCGGCTCCCCCAACTTGGCCATGAACCAGGCGGGCCCGGCATTGGTGAACTCCACCTTCATCGGCACCGTTTCACCGACGCGCCCCTTCAACTCGGCACCAGTCACCTGGTAGTCGGCCGTGTTGACGGAGGTGACGGGCACAATGACGACTCGCGCGGATCCCTCGCCCTCGGCCTGTCCTTCGACCAGTTTCACCGCCGGTGCGGTTCCCGCCACCGGCACAGTGCCGTTCTCGTCCGCCCCTGGATCGTTTTCCCCGACACGCACAAGCAGCTCGTCGTTGAACGCGCGGTCCAGCGCCTTGGCAAGGAGAGGCCGCTCGGGCGTGTAGACAGCGCCCGGCTCCACCGCCTGGTCGAACCCGCACACCACGTGCCACCTCTCGGGCATCTCGTCGTAGGACGGGACCTGCTGCGTTCTGCAGTTGGAGGGAACCTCCGCGAAGTCGAGTCCCCGGGTGACGGCGTAGGTGACCCACACCTCCTCGGCGGCTACGGTGCCCTTGTTCGCCACGGTGCCCGGCAGATCGAAGGTGCTCCCCGGTTGCAATCCGCTGATCGGCTCGATGCCTCCGATGACCAATTCGGGTGCGGGTTCATCGGCGAAGGCGGTGGGAGCTGCGGCCAGCGCGATCAGGCCGGCAGCGCCGAGGGCGGCAACGGCGGCACGGGAGGCGCGACGGTTGTACGGGGGGATCGGCATGGAGTTGACCTCTGTCGGAACGCGGGCAAACGGACGGTGTTTTCCAGGAGAACAGCGCTTCGGTCGCTAGACTCCTGCCGACCCTGAACAGTTGCACGTCCCGTGCCACTTCCGCCTCGCGATCGCGCCCGCCGGACGCCGTGAGTTCCGCTCCGATGCCGGCACCGACTGCAGGGCTCCCGGCGCGAGCACCCGGAATTCCCGGCGACCGCCGCCCCGGCCGGGCCCCCGGAGCGCCTGCTCCTCTCGGACCACGGCGGATTCCCGGCGGGAAGGCTCGCCGGGTCACGGGAAGCGCCGAGCCGCCAGTCGGGCAAACGCCACGCGCAGACGGACGCTGTCACGCGAACCGCGAAACCGCCCAGGCATCGGGCCCGCCCTGACCCCGATACCGCGGCTGAAGTACGTGGCCGTGCGGCAGTGGGTCCGGCATCATCCCCGTGTGATGGTGATGCAACCCGTTCTGGAGATCGTCGCTGCCGACGACTTTGCGCTCTGGCCGGTTGGCGAGCACGAGTCGTACGGCTACCTCGTTCTGGACGGGGCGCTGACTCCGGCGGACGTCGGCACCGCGGTGATGCTGATCGCCGAGTGCAACGACTTCGAGCCGGAGGAGGAGCACGGGCCTTACCCGACCGACCCGCTCGGCACATTCCTGCACGGGCTGCTCACGATGCCAGACCTGCTCGCCGCCGGCGGGTTCCGGGTGACCGACAACGCCACCGACACCGTCTTCGTCGAGCCGGGCTGCTGCAACGGCCTGGAGACCTGGCGGGACTGGCTGGAGGTGCTCGACGGCACCAGCTGCGCCTATTTCGGTCATAACCCGTCCTCGGCGGCCGAACGCGTCGGCGACACCGTACGGCTGACTCTCGACGTCTACGGGGAGGACGGCAGCCCGGTGGTCGAGCTGCCAGTAGACCAGGTACGCACGCTCGTCACCGGTGCTCAGCAGGACTTGCAGAACTTCCTCGGCCTCACCGGAACCTGGGCCGAACAGCACCTGCCGGCACACGCCCCCGCCGTCACCGCCGCTCTGGCACGGGCACTGGACCTGGGGCCCGTACGATGACCAGCTTCCTGACCCACCGAGCGCGCGTGCACGACGCCTGCCTCCCCTTCCGCAGCCGGCACAGCGCGCTGCGGACCTGCATCACCCTCTTCGCGCCGTACGGCTTCCGGGCGACCTACCACCACCTCACGCTCAGCGCCGCGATCCCCCGGCGGCTGGAGGCGGATCCGGACGCGCTGGTGCGGGCGGTGGAGGAACTGCATGAGGCGCGGGTGCTGTGGCTCGCGCGGGCGGAGGAGTACGCCGCGCGGCGCCGGGCCGAGAAGCAGGCCGGGCGGCGGGCTGTGGCGAACCCGCGACCGTGGTGGCTGTGGAGCAGGTGGGAGGGCCCGGACCGCGCCTGGTACGAAGACCCGTCTCGCCACCCGCCGCTGCGATTGTCCGAGTACGTCCGGCGACAGAACGCGATGATGGACGGCGCCGATCTCCCCGGCTGCCCGGCCTGTGGGGACGAGCGACCGCTGGAGCCGAACTCGACCGGGCACGGCTGGGTCGAGCTGTGCCGCGGGTGCGCGTGGGCGCCGGCGCCATGTCCGTGCGGGCAGCGGCATCGGCTCGCGCCGGAGATGCCGTACGGCTGGAAAGGAATCTGGCAGCGGGCGCACATGGGCGATGAAGGCATGCCGAACCCACACCGGCCCACGGGCTAGCAAGTTGGATGGGGCAACGGCGAACGCCGGGGAAGCCAGGTCCCTTCAACCACTGCGAATCCGCGCGCGGGACCACCACAGCCATCAGCTGACAGGCAGGCTCCCGCTTACCAACGCTCAGAATTCCGGGAACCCGCGCGCTTGGGAGTGTGCTCGGTCAGGGCGACACGTCGAGGATCCGGACGCCGGCTGCGTCCCATTCCTTCGGCACGGTCGTCACCACGCGTGCCCCTTCCGGGCGTTCCGGGCCGGGCTGGGCCACGTGCCGGGTGTGCGACCAGCCCAGGGAACGGGGTTGGCCGGAGGCGTCAAGGACAGCGGCCAGGTCCAGGGGGTGGAAGACGATCTGGTCGAGCATCGCCACGTGGGCTGCCACTCCGACGCGAGAGCGATCGGCGTCCGCGAGTGCGGCCAGGGCGACGTGGATACGCCAGGCATCGGTGGCTGCCGACTGGTGCAGGATCCGGGAGACCAGGATGTTGCCGGCGCCCAGAGCGAGGAGTGCGTGTTCGTCCAGGATCACGTCCACCGTGCTGGGGGTGGTCGACGTCATGCAATGTCACCAAGCCGGCGTGCCAGCTCGGCGTCTGCCGCACGGTCCTGCTCGGGACTCGGGGTGTAGCCCGACATCTCGCTCAGTACCGCCAGGGTGCGGGCCGTGCGTTCAGCTCGCTCCTCCGCAGTCGGGGTGTGCGCGGCGAAGTCGCTGACCAGCTGCGCGATGGTGGTGCCCTTCTCGGCCGCGAGGGTGGCCAGCCTGTCCCGGACCGTGCTCTCGACCTTGATCGTCGTGTGCGCCATCACGCCAGAATACATCGGGTATACCCGCGAGTGCAGGCGAACCGCTCCCCCGTTGAACCACGGCCGGCCAGGCGTAGTGATCAACAGCGGCGACGGTCACCGTCACCAGGCCCCCTCTTCGCCGAGATCGTTCGCGTACCGCTCCCGCCGATCAGCCGACCAGGTCAAGGCCCCGGAGTCCCACGCCTCGACCCGCATGCGAACAAGCGCGGGGCGTCGGCGTTCCGGGCGAGGTGAAGGGTGACGTCCTGGGTCCTGATCGTGCCATGGCCGAGCCGGCTCTCCACGTGAGGGCTGGCGAGGGCGACGCCGAAGCACCCTCCCATGACGTCACCGCTTTGACAGGTGATGCTTCACTCTGCAATTGTTCGTCACCTCTTCAAGTGGTGACGGACGGCGTTCCTCGGGGCATCGTCCTGCTCTGCCACATCTGTGATCGACTTCCGAGAGGAACTTCCATGGCCACGCTTTACACCACGGTTGTCAGCGTCAACGGAGAAGGCCGCAACGGCGGCCGGGTCCGGTCGGACGACGGCGTGCTGGAGACCGACCTGTCCCACCCGAAGGAGCTCGGCGGCGCCGGCACCGCTACCAACCCCGAGCAGCTCTTCGCCGCGGGATGGGGAGCATGCTTCCTCGGCGCCGTCCGCCGCGCCGCCGGCGACCGCGAGGTCAAGCTGACCAGCACCGCCATCGACACCGAGATCTCCCTGAACAAGGGTGACGACGGGTTCTCCCTCTCCGCCGTCCTCAACGTGCAACTCGGCGGGGTCGACAAGGACGTGGCCGTCGAACTCGCCGACGCCGCGCACCAGCTCTGCCCGTACTCCAAGGCCATCCAGGGCAACGTCCCCGTGACCATCAACGTCACCGCCGTCTGACGAAACACCCCGGGCCCGGGGCCGCACCCGCCGCTTCGCAGCACGCGGCCCCGCTGAGCCGAAGCTCAACGGGGCCGGAGGAGCCGCCCCGGATCGTCCAGCCTCCCGCCGGTCTCCCTGCGGCCGGGGAACAGGCGCAGCCGCCCCCCTCTCGCCGGCGGCCATGGTTCCACCCCGCAGGGGGCCAGCAGGTACTGCTGCGAGGGCATCAACTTGTCCCCCGGCACGCTGCCCGATGACCCAGGTGCCGAGATCTTCGCCCTGCACGACCGCGTGTGAGCCGCCCTGCGGGAGGAGTGGGGGTGGTCGAGCACCGCGCTGGCTCTGGGCAGTCGGCTCGTACACCAGACGACGCCCGACTCCGAGCGGGGAGGACGCTTGAGCGCCAGATCAACGCAGAGTGGCCCTCCTCCGATCGACCACACCGATGCCATCCGCGACCGCGCCGGCTACCTCGGCATCCGGCTCATGAGGAAAGCCAACGCCTGAATGGCATCGGGAACGAAACGACCCCGGCCGACGCAATGAAAGTCACGACGACATGCCGACACTCCTGCACCTCGACAGCTCGATCTGGCCCAGCGGGACCTCCATGTCGCGTGACGTGATGGCCACCTTCCGTGGGGAGTGGGAGGCCCGGCACCCCCACGGCACCGTGATCTACCGTGATCTGGCAGGCGAGCCGCTCCCCCACCTCACCGGCGATGTGTTCACTGCCGGCAATGAGGATCCTCTGCGTGCCACGCTGGCCTCCGAGCTCGAACAGGCCGACGTCGTACTGATCGCCGCCCCGATGTACAACCTCACGGTCCCCAGTACGCTCAAGGCCTGGATCGACCAGGTGATGGTCCAGGGTCGCATCATCGGCGAGCAGCCGTCCGCTGCTGGAACCCCGGTCGTGGTCGTCTCCAGCCGCGGTAGCTCTTACCGGCCGGGCACCCCCCGTGATGGCTGGGATTTCGTCGTCCCCTACCTGACCACTCTTTTCGCCGGCTACTTCGGCATCACCGAAGTCGAGTTCATCGTCCCCGAGCTCACCTCTGCCCCTAAGCGGGCCTCGAGGTCAGAACACATTCGCCTGTACGAAGCCTCCCGGCGCCAAGCGCACGAGGACGCCGTCACCAAGGCCAAGGAGCTGGCATCTCGCTTCACAAAGCGGCCCGGTTGATGCCCAGGTCGGCGGCGATGCTCGAAATCTGAGCGGATCGAGTCCGAGGCGGCTCTCGCCAAACTCGCGGGCATCGCTCCCGTGCCGACCGGCTCCGGCATCACCGGGGGCAGGCACCGCGTCAACCACGGCGGTCGCCGCCGGTTCGACGCCGCGATCCACCGAACCGTCATCGTCCGCACGCGGTTCCACCAGCCCACGATCGACCCGGGGAGACACTCTGAGAGGTCGAGCCGGCTAACGCCGAGTAGGTCGTCCCACCCGGTCAGTCAAGATGACAGTGCCCGAGCGATGCCATGGCAACCGGTCGGGCGGCCCCGTCGAATGAGGGCGGGACCATGGCATGATCCCGCCCTCGACTTCGCTCCGAGAGCAGCGGAGGTGCGCTGACGTTACTTCAGGCCGAAGGCCCGGGTGATCGTCTGCTCCACGGCGTTGCCCTCGGCGTCACGAGCGCCTGCCTTCAGGGTGACGAACTTGGCGCCCTTGGGCGCGTTCAGCTCCGCCCGCCAGCCGCGTCCGTCGGAGGTCCGCTTCAGGGATGTCCGGTGCCAGGTGGCACCGTCGTCGTAGGACAACTGCAGGGTCACACCCTTGAATGCCACCGGGGGCAGATCCTCGGACGTGGTAGGCCACTGGCCCGGCATGGCCGGCTTGACGGTAACCTCCGCACCGTGGTGCGCCTTGCCCGAGAAGTCCGTGTCGACGTCATAGTCCAGCTGGACCAGCGGCAGGGGCTCCATGTCGTTCGGCGCACCCGCCCCCGAGGTGAAGTCCCAGACCGTCCGGGTACTGGTGGAGTAGGGGCTCGCCCAGGTGCCCCGGGACTGTTCCGAGACGATGCGGTACGGAAGTCGCTCGGGCTTCAGTCCCCTCACGGTGGCCCAATAGGTCGGTGCCTGCTCGAGCAGGGTGTCGCCCTGGTAGACCGAGGTGTTCGCCTGGACGCCCGGGTGGTTCGTGTATCCCTCGCGGTCGGCGCCCGCGTCGCCCCATCCTGCGCCGACAAACGCAGTCATGAAGGTGCTGAAGCGGCCCAGCATCGAGCTGTCGTACGAGACGCGCGGCCGCTGGATCGGGGAGAACCAGTTCTGCGCCGTGCGGCTTCCCTCACCGTAGTGCTTGTCCGCGGCGATGACCCGGGTCTCGCCGATCACCATCGCGCTCTCCCGGTACTTCACATCGGGGGACACGTAGTCGGTGCGATCGCCCTGGCCCTGCCCCGGAAGCTCCGGCCACCCGACCGCCCACCAATCGTTCTCCGGCCACACGTCGTAGCGGAAGTCCGTGGCCTGAGCCGGGCGATAGTTGCGGAAGGACATGTCGACCCGGGCGAGGTCGCCGGTACGCGGGCGCTGAACGAGATCCGTCGGGATCTTGTCGTGGTACTTCCCCACCACGTCGTACAGGTACTCGGTGGTCGGGTTGGAGTACACCTCCAGGGACTTCCCGGCCTTGGTGACCCGGGAGATCAGGCGGTGGCCTTCGTCGTACTTCAACGTCGCGATGGTCAGCGGCGCGATACTGTCGAAGGCCAGCGGCTCCACACGGCCGGGGCCGTCGTTGACGACGAGCAGCAGCCCGGCACCCGCGGCGGCTGCGGTCGCGGCCTGGGAGGACAGCGGAACCGTGTCGTTGCGATCGACTATGACGGCCTTGCCACGGACGTCACGCCCCTCGTAGTCCGCCTCGGCGCCCTGCCCCACGTGCACGGCCGCCATCCGGTGCGTCCCCTTGGACAGGGGCTTCGTCCCGCGCCGCACCAACAGGTCGCGGTAGGTCTCGCCACCCGCGGAGAGCTTCATCGCAGGCTGCTCATTGCGCCATCGGGTGCGGACTTCGAGGGTTCCGTCGGTCACCTTCGTGGTCGGCACCGTCCAGATGCTGTTCTCCGTACGTCCCGTGAGGAAGGACCAGTTCTGCTTGTTCCCACCGGGGAAGGCCCGCGTGTAGTCGACCCGAAGCGCGGTCGTCTCGGACTCCCGGGGCGTCACCAGCTTCATCTGGCGGGCCTTGGTGGCATCGAACTCGACGGTCATGTCACGGTCGAGCTCGATCTGCGGAGCCGCGAGCAGAGCGCGTCCGCGGGACTGGGAACCATGATCGCCCTGGACCTGCATCCAGTAGGCCAGGGACCAGGTGCCGGCCGGCAGTTCCAACGTGAAGACGCCGGGGTTGAACCAAGACTCGAGGTCGATGGTCCAATCGCTCAAATAGGGGTGAGATTCCTGGTCGGAGACGCCGACCAGGGCCGCGTCGCCCTTGTATATCTCGCTCGACCGGTCCTTGGGCACGACCGTGACCTTGAAGGTCTGGTTGGCGGTGACGAAGCCGACGGCGGTGTGCGCGAGGCGGGTGCCTCCCGCCGAGGCGTCGATACGTGCCTCGTAATTCTTTCCGGCGGCTGCCTTGTCGACGTTCGCGGTCACGGTCACCGTGCTGGTGCCATGTGCCGGGACGCTGACCTTGTCCTTCGACAGAGTGAACAGGCCTGCCGGGGCCTTCGACGACGAGACCGCGAGGTCCAACACCACCGGGGCGTCGCCGGTGTTGGTGTACGTCACCGTCTCGCTGACTATCGCTCCGGGCTCGGCGGGCCAGGCGTGCTCGCCCAGAGAGACCGTGCCGGTGGCGAACAGCGTGGCCTTGGTTGCCGCCGCGGCGTCGACCCGGCCGGCCCCTGCCTGGAAGGCGGTGTAGTCCGGGGTCGGCTTGGATGTGCTGACCAGGGCGTCCTTCAGCTGCTGCCCGGTCCAGTCGGGGTGTTCGGCGGCCAGCAGCGCGGCGGCTCCAGCGACATGCGGAGTCGCCATGGAGGTGCCGCTCATCTTCATGTAGTCACCGGCTCCGCCGGCGTGCCGCGAGAGGGCGGCGAGAACGTCGACACCGGGAGCGGTGATCTCGGGCTTGACCACGCTGTTACCCCAGAGCGGACCGCGGCTGGAGAAGTCGGCCAGCTTGTCGTCGCCGTCCACGGCACCGACGGTCAGCGCCGCGGAGGCGGCGCCGGGCGTAGCGACCGTCTTCGCCGTGGACCCCGAGTTGCCCGCGGCGATGGTGAACAGCGCGCCGGTCTCGGCGCTGAGCTGGTCGACGGCCTGGCTCAGCGGGTCGGACCCGTCGGACGGGCCCCCGCCCAGGCTCATGCTGATGATCTTGGCGCCCGCGTCCCGGGCGGCCCACTCCATACCGGCCAGGATCCAGGACAGGTTTCCCTGGCCCTGGTCGTTGAGAACCTTGCCCACGTGCAGCCGGGCGCCGGGAGCGACACCCTTCTCCTTGCCGCCGGAGGCCGCGCCGGTACCGGCAATGGTGGAAGCCACGTGGGTGCCGTGTCCTTGGCGATCCACGGCATCCGTTTCGTCGGTCGCCTGCCTCTGGGGATCACCGGGGCCGGGTTCCAGGTCCTGTACGAAGTTGATCGCCTCGGCGACCTGGCCGACCAGGTCCGGGTGACCGTCGTCGACGCCGCTGTCCAGCACGGCGACCTTCACGCCCTTGCCCGTGTTGCCGCCGGCCCACGCCGCGGGTGCACCGATCTGCGCCGTCGAGTCGGCGAGGGTCGCCTCGACCTTGCCGTCCAGCCAGATCTTGGAGATACCGCCGGCCAGGGTGGACTTGGACGCGGGCGAGGCGCGGAGGGTGTCACGGGGAGCCAGCGCGGATGCCTTCACGCCGGAGGTGATCGCCGACCAGAACTCGGTCGCCCTGCCGCGGTCCTCGGCGATGGCAGCACCGTTGATGCTGGAGAAGGAGCGAATCCTGGTCGATCCACGCAGCGCACCCTGTTTGCGGGCATCGGCAGCACTGGCGTACGTGACGATGAGCGGCAGCTGGTTCACCCGCGCGTCGTCGTATCCGTCGGCCACCAACTGGGTGACGTTGAAGAGCTCCTTGTCGAGGAGCCCGGCGGAGACATACGGGGCGGCTGACTCGGGATACACATAGATGTCATTGCCGACCCGGTGGGTTTTCGCGGCGATCGGCTCACCGTGCGGACCGGACACCGACACGGTGCCGGCTCCTCCGGCAGCGGGGGTGACCACAGCCTTGTCACCGGTGACCAGGGTGACGGTACGGGGGCCGGACCGCGCCGCCGCCGCGGCAGCCGGGCCGAACGCATTGGCCGACGCCTTGCTTCCGACCGGCGGTGCGGGCTGCGCGCCTGCGGATGTCGTGGTCGAGAGGGGCAGCATGAGCGCTGTGACGCCGAGCGCCACCAACCTCGCTCTATGAGGGGATACAGGGGGCAATGTAAGTCTTCTCTATTCGTATCTCGTTGTCGGTGATCTGGACGAAAACCTTGTCGCGCCCCGGCGCACGCCGCGCCGAAGCCGGCTTCTTCCCACTGGGCGCGCCGCTGACCGTGACGCGGTTGCTGGTGATCGGCCGCACTCTCGCGGTGGAGACGTTGCGCGCCTCGGCGGACGGGTGGCGGGAACTGCCGCCGTCTCGGCGGCAGTTGGCTGAACCGAGGCCACGGCCGGTACACCCCCGCCGACCAGCGTCAGTCCAGCCGCATCGCCGTCATCAGGCGAATCTTGGGCATGGGTGAGAGCCTTCCGCACACCTGTGGTTCACATGTCGTTCGGATTATGGGCTCGTCGAGGTGCATCGGAATCCGGCTCGACAAGGCGCACCTGGGACATGACCCAAGTGCGACGTACGCAACCCGCAACCAAGGGGTCAGCGACGTGGCGCGCGCGAGAGCGAAGGGGCAATGTCCCAGGTCAGGCACGGTGTTGAGAAAAGGTGTGCTCTGCCGGGGGCTGGCATTTCGGCAGGAATGCGGGCGTGGAGCGCCCTGAAGGGTGACGCACTTGGGCGCCTGGCACGTTTGCGCCACGCGCGGCCCCGGCGCCTGGACCGGAAGTTTGCGGCAGCACGGCGATGCAGGCACTCATGCGTGTGGCCTCCGCCCTGGGACGGAGGCCACAACTACGGGTTTGCGCACTACGCGAGCCGCGCCGGGCACAGCGCAGCCCGGCGAGGACGGAACGTCAGGCGCTCTGCCCCGGCGTCTGCTTGATGTCGTCGGCGATCGCCCGGTCGATGACGACCTGGGCGTACCGCACCGTCCCCGGCTTCTCCTCCTGTGGAGGCCTGTCGAAGGTACGCTCTTAGCGCGCGCCGTTGGTCTCGTCCGGCCGCGCCACTGCGGCCCCGGGACAGCCGACCGCGTCCTGAGCGTCGTTGACCTCAAAGAAGAGCTCAAGCATTGAGGGTTCTCAGATGGGGCAGCCCGGACGGGTGCCGGCGGGGCCGTAGGCAACGGCCAGGGCTCCCGAGCTGCTACGAGAGAGGCGCCTACGTCTCAACTCGCCGGCTCAGGAGACGAGGGTGACATTCTGCGCAATCACGACGGATCGGTGCACGCTCTGCCCAGCGCGCTTCAACAACGGTCCGGCAGGTCTCCAGCAGATGGCGCAGTCGCGGGATGCACGGCATTGCCTGCTGTCACCGCACGCGGGTTCCCACCCGGAAGACGGCCAGCACGTCCAGCAGGGCGCCAGGGTCCTTGAGCGGATCGCCGTTGACGGCCAGGAGGTCGGCGTCAGCACCGGCGGTGACCCGTCCCTTGCGGCCCTCCACACGGCACAGTCGGGCCGCCAGGCTGGTCGCGGAGATCAGTGCGTCGACGGGAGCCACGCCCGCACGGACCAGATCGACGACGCCGTGCGGGAGGACGTCGTGGGGCTTGGGGGGCGCGACGCCGGCGTCCGAGCCTATGACGACCTTGGCACCCATCTTCTGCAGGGTGCCGTAGACATTCATGATGACCTCGTACCGCGCCTGATCGATGGGCACACTGGGTTCCACCCCCGCCATCACGCTGGCGAAGGTGTTGCTGTCCACGATGGCCTGCATCAGAGCCGGGTCGGCGTTCATGCCATCGGCGGTGAGGAAGGAGACGTGCTCCAGGCTGTCGACGCCCGCTTCGAGGGCGTCCCGGATGGCCTGGATTCCGTGGGCGTGGGCGGCCACGGGCAGCCCGAGGCGGTGTGCCTCGTCCACGACCGTGCGCAGGTCCTCCAGTCCGTACTGCGAGGCGTGCGGCGGCACGGATTCGGGCGTCATCCTGCCGCCACTGGCCATGATCTTGATGACTGCGCAACCACGGGCGTGGCGCTCCCGGACGGCGGCACGCAACGCCTTTGTGTCTTCGACCTCTCCGCCGAGGAAGTGACAGTGCCCGCGTGGGGTGGTCAGAGGGGGACCGGCGGCAAGGATCTCGGGGCCCCGCTCCGGGTGCTCCGCCCATTCCTCCACGAGGGTCAGCGAGAGGTAGTCGCGGTCACCGAGATCACGGATCGTGGTGATGCCGGCGTGCAGTGCGGTCAGGGCCGCCGCCCGCATCTGGGCCAGCAGGTCTGCGTCACCGGTCGCGGCGAGGGACGTCACCGGGTCCGGGCCGGCGTCGAAGGCAAGGTGGACGTGGGTATCGATGAGGCCGGGGATCAGGCAGGCATGGGGGCCGAGATCGATGACCTGTGTGCCGTCGGCGGGCAGCGCGCCTGTGCGGTCCACTCGGACGATACGGGTGCCTCTGACGTACACCGTGACGGGTCCCGACGGGACGAACCCATCGAAGAACGAACCGGCGTGCACAGCAAAGGAATTCATATACTTTTCCATTCGGAATCTTATTCCATATCAACAGGCTGGGTCGGGCCGGGTGACTCAACAGCCTCACTCGGGAGTGATGTATCGATTCCGCAAACAATCAGTGAGGCGCGGGAGTGCGCCAATTAGGGCTGTTACGACTCGAATTGGGACTGAGGCGACCAATTGCGTACGCCACACGCCGCCATCGGACCGGCAACGCCGCGCTGCCTGTTCGAGCGGCTTCCTCTTCATCGCGAACAAGTCGAGATGTCAGCCGAGCAACGCATTCCCGAGGCCGGGGGCGAGCCCCCCGCTCGCCCCCGCCCCCGTGGGGGCCGCTACACCATTTACGTGGACGTGACCGCCGTTCTCGTTACCGCGCGAGGGCGGATGCGAGGTGTTCTGCCACGTCCGCCGGCGATGAAAGACCGGCGATCTGTGTGGCGATCTTTTCCGCACGCTCCCGGTACGCGGCGTCCGCCAGAATCCTGGCCACCGATTCGGCCACGGCCTTGGCGGGGGCCTCATGCAGCGGGAATGAGATTCCGGCGCCCGCGGCAGCCACCCGCTCGCCCAGAGCAGGCTGACCCGCACCATGCGGGACCATGACCATCGGGATGCCCCGGGAGAGCGCGCCGAGTACGGTCCCGGCGCCGCCGTGCGTCAGCACCGCATCGACACCTTGCAGCAACTCCGCCAGCGGTGTGAATTCGACGAACTCCACTCGTCCGGCCGCGTCGGCGCCCACACCGAAGTCGTCAGGCGAGAACCTGTGGCGGGTGACGAGCACATCCACGTCAAGCTGTCCCAGCTCAGCCAGCAGGGGGCCGACGATTTCCGGCATGTTCACGAACATGCCGAAACTCACGAGGACGCGCGGACGGGCAGCGTCTCGGCCAGGCGTCGCCGCTGGTTCCTGACCTGGATTCCTGTGCGCTTCGGGGCGCAGACCGATCCGGCCTTCAGGCGCCTCCCAGTCCGGGTGCTGCAGCGCGGGCGGGCAGGTGTCCAGGTACCAGCGCGGCGGTCCGTAAACCAGACCACGTGCCTCGTACCTGCTGCGCAGGCGAGTCGCGAGGGGCTCGACGCTCTCCGACTGCCATGCGGGTCCGTAGGCCAGGGATGCCACGGGCACGTCGAGGATCGCTCCGACCAGCGGGCCGACGAAATCGGCCTGTTCGGCAACAATCAGATCCGGTCGCCAGTCACGCGCCATGGCCAGTGCCTCGTCGACAGTCAGGTCGATCCGGGCTCCGGCGAAGTACTCCGCCTCCGTTTCCACGGTCGCGCCCTGCGACAGGTCGTGACCGGTGGTGCGAAGGACTTCCGCCACTATCACGTCCGGCGTCGGCCCCACAGACAGGAACTCGACGCCTTCAGAATCGAACAGCGGCGACGCCGGTGCGGCCGTGCAGACAGCCACGCTGTCACCGCGCTCACGAAACGCCCTAGCCAGCGGAAGGAGAGGCAGGAGATGGCCGGCCAGCGAATTACCGAAGAAGAGTATACGCATGAATCCACATCGCTTGATTGCAGCCTGTCAAACGCTCTGACGGAACCTTGTGAATGGATGGCCCGGGATCATCCATACAGCGACAGTAACCGCACATGATTGATGCGTCAACTTTTCTGAACGGGAATTGCCCGAAAGCTGATGCTCCGTCAGCCCGCGTTGGCGATCCGTCGGGCCAAGAACCCAAGGGCCACGATTCCCCGCGGTCGGCCCGGCCGCGCTTCCTCGATGTCCAGGGAAGCGAGTTCCACTTCAGGAAGGCACCATCGACCAGCCCGAGGAATTCCGACAACCTGCACACGGGAACTGAGCAGGCTGGTCAAGGACGAGCACTTCGCGTACAGCCGCATGTGCAGCTCCAGGGGCCGCTTGTGCGGCCGTGACATTTTTCGCCACCGTCCCGTGCGACGACTATTGCCTTACGGTGCCCAACCGCGGTCCGGGCGTCCGCGCATTGCCCGTCCGGACGGGCTTCAGATGTGTCCGGAGTGGACTGTCCGGAAATGCGTAATGGTCAGCTGAGAGCGGCGGCGAGCTGGTCCGCCACCTGGCGCGGCGAGGGCATCGCGGCGATCTGCTCGGCGGCGAGGCGGGCGTTGACGCCGTACTCAAAGTTCCCGAGCACCTCGTTCATGGCCTGAGCCACGGCTTCCGGGCCGGCCGGCGATTGCACGGCGACCCCGGTGCGCGAGCCCGCGACGGCCGCGGCCTGCAGGAACTGGTCGGCGCCCTGCGGTACGACCACTATGGGCAGGCCGCGCGCGAGGGTGCCCATCGTCGTTCCGGCACCGCCGTGGGTGACAACCAGGTCGATGCCGTTCAACAGCTCCGCAAGCGGCGTGAACCCCACGAAGTCGACATGCTCGAGCCCGCTGCCGTAGTCGGCGGCCGTCGCGGTGAGGCCGAGGGTGACGCGGAGGTCGGCCGTCGGTGCGAGGGCTTCGATCACCGGGCGCAGCACCGCGGGTTCGGCGAAGACCGTGCCGAAGGAGAGCAGCACCTTGGGCCGGGTTGTGCCGGCGGTGGGCTCGGCGGCGTCGACGGTTGTGTCCGGTGTGCCGGAACCGCGGTGGGCTTCCGGCCGCATCGGGGTCCAGCCGTGCGGCGGCTCCCAGCCGGGCGCTCGCAGGAGTTCGGGGCACGGGTCCAGGTACCAGGTCGGCGTGACCATGTCCAAGCCGTGCTCTTTGTAGCGGCTCTCGGCGACGGAGTCGATGGCGTCGGTGAACTCGGCCGGTATCAAGGGGCCGAACGCCAGTTTGGCGTACGGGACTCCCAGCGCGGCGGCGACGAGGGGGCCGACGCAGTCGGTGGCCTCGGCGACGACCAGGTCGGGCCGGAAGTCTCGCGCCGCTACGAGTGCCGCGTCCGCGGTGAGGTCGATGCGCGTTCCGGCGAAGAACTCGGCCACAGCCGCGGGGGTGGGCTCCGGCGCGGGGTCGGGTCCCGTCCGGCGGGCCGCTTCCGCGAGCAGTTCGGGCGCCTCGGGACCGACGGCGAGCAGGGCGATGCGTTCGCCTGTGAGCATCGGTCGAAAGGAAGCCGCCGTGAGCACAGCCACGTCGTCGCCACGGTCACGGAACGCGCGAGCGAGAGGAAGCTGCGGCAGGAGGTGCCCGAACGCTGGGGTGCTGGAGAACAGGATGCGCATGGCACCGATCCTAAGACATTCAATGAAGTGCGACTACATTGAATATATGTCACCCGCGGAGGAGGGCGGAACAGACCGCTTCGGTGACGAAGACGCCGGCGTCCTCCCAGTCCCAGCCGAGCTGAAGCATCCGGTGCCAGGACAGCGGGGTGACGAAGTACTCCAAGATCCGCACGGCGCCGCTCTCCGTGACGTCGTCGCGCAGCGCGCCGAGGCTTTCCAGCCGTACCGCCACCAGCCTGAAACGACTTCGCTGAAGGTCTTCGCTCTCGCGCAGCAGGGCGGCGATGGCCGGGTCCAGCGCCGCGGCGTCGAACAGGACGGTCATCGTCCGACTGTGGCGGCGCACCAGATCGCCGGTGTTCGCGATGACCAGCGCCAGCACCTCCTCACCGGTCGCCGCCGTTTCGACCGCGGTGAGAGCATCACCGATGCTGGTGTCACCCGCGGCCCGCTCGGTCAGCGCGGACACAAGAGCCGGCTTGCTGCCGAAAGCCGTGTAGACAGTGCCCTGGGCGACGTCCGCCTCTTCGGCGATGCGCTTGATGGTGACGTGGGCGTAACCGTGTTCCGCGAACAGCGCCTCGGCCGTGTCCAGGATCGCCGTTCTCGTGGCTACGGCAGCACGTTCACGCACGGTCGAACGGTAAGCGCGAGTGGTCATGAGCCCAGTCTAGGAGCCGCGCCGGGCGGTGATCACAGCCTGCGGGGCGGTACCCGCGGCGCCGCACGAACAGCCCCCGCCCGCGCCGACAACGGTTTCCCTCCGAGGTACTGTCAGCGCGGGTCCGTCGGGTGGGGCCGCGTTGTGAGGTTGGCGGCAGATACATGCCAGGTCGAGGAACTCGTCGGTCTCGGCACCCTGGGCGAAGTGACGGGTGACGCCCAGGGCCCTGAGTGTTCCGGCCCGTGTCAGCTCTCCACGTGAGGGCTGGTGAGGGCGGCGCCGAAGTGGCCGTTCATTCCGCGTACGGCGATGCCGGCGCTCTTGCCGCACAGGTTGACCGAGCCCTTGAGAACCGGGCCGGATGCCGAGCCGCGGGCGACCCACAGGCAGCCGTCCGAGTTCTCGGTGGGGACGCCGACGACCGTCTCGGCCTTGCCGTCCTTGTTCAGGTCGGCGAGATGGACGGCGGCGCCGAACCAGTCCTCGGCCTCCGCGGCGCCGGGGACGCCCGCGGTGTTCTGGGTGTAACCCACCGCCTTGGACGTCGTCAGTCCGGCGGCTGAACCGCGCAGAAGAACAGCGGTACCTGCCGCAGCACGCGACCCGACGGCCTCCAGGGGAGAGCCGACCAGGACATCGGCGTACCCGTCAGCATTGACATCGCCGACGCTCAGGGACCGGCCGAACCAGTCGCCCCACTCCGCGGCACCGGGGACGCCCGCCGTGTCCTGGTGGAAGACCTTCGGCTTCTGCCCAGCGGTGATGCCTTGGGTGCCGCCGTAGAGGACCTGGATCTCGCCGCCGCGGTGGGCCGAGGAAGCGGGTGAGTCGAAGTGGGAGTTGTCGAGCGCGATGCCGGTGACGAGGTCGCCGTAACCGTCGCCGTTGATGTCGCCGATCTTCCCTGCGTGGCCGTCGGCGTACGGCAATTCGATGCCCGAGTTGGCGGACGGGTCCTCGGCGTCGGGCGCACCCGCGTCGAGAGTGACCGGTCCGCGGAGGTCACCGTCGGTGGGACCGGCCAGGTAGAAGCGCTCGGCCCTGCCGTCGCCGTTCACATCGCCCATCACCACGCCGCGGGCGTTCTCCCGCCACTCGAGATAGCCGGCGGTGGCCCGTCCGGCGCGGGTGAAGGGGCCGCTGTACGACGCAACGTTGCAGCCGGAGCCGATACCGACCTCCGGGGCGCCGTCACCGTTCATGTCGCCGGTGGCGATGGACATACCGAACCGGCAGTAGGTCCGGCCCTCGCCGTACTTGGCCGGAGGAGCGATGTTCGCGCCGCCCTTCAGTCCGTTCGGCCCGCCCCACACCACGGTCACCGAACCCCGCGACTCGACACCGCCGACGTCCTCACCCGTCGCGCCGACGAGCAGGTCGGCATAGCCGTCCCGGTCCAGGTCGGCGCTGGCCACCGTCCTGCCGAAGCGGTCGGACTCCTCCGCGGTGCCGGGGATCCCGCTGGTCGACTGGGTGATGACCGCGCGGCGGGTCGTACTCACCGACGACGCGGAGCCGTAGAGCACGACGACCGAACCGGCCTCCTCCACCGTGCCGTTGGCGGCACCCGGAGCCCCGACGGCCAGATCGCGGTAGCCGTCACCGTTGAAGTCGTCCTGTACGGACGCCGTGTTGGCGCCCTTGAACGGGGCGGCGGCGGACGATGTCACCGGGGTCAGGGTGACGGCGGCCGACGCCGTGAGCACAGCGGCCGCCGTGACTGCTCTACGCAACGGAACTCCTTGTCTCGAACAACGGACGTCCCCATGACTCGCGGCCCGCAGGAAAGGTTGTACGGTCAAGCACGCCGGTACCCCAGCACGTTCACCCGCTGCTCCGGCACCCCCAGGTGCTTGCGCCCGCCGAAGGCCACCCCTGACGACTCCGACACAAGGTCCGAGCCCCGTGGAACGTTCTGATCGGTTGGGACGCCGCGGGCGAGGTACCGGCCCGGGGTGGAGACAAGTTCGGACGGTGTATCCACACGAATTGGTGGGCGCGAGCCTGTGCTCGACCTCAGCCCGGTTCGAATCGGTCAGGTGAGTAGGTCAACCATCATTCGCTCGCGCGATTTTCTTCGTCTCCGGGCGAAGGCAGGTGAATTTATTCGTCATCGTACGGCGGAGGCCCTCGGATCACCGACGAACCACACTCCCCACTCCGGATAGCGATCGGCGGTCGGCGAGCTGTGCGTCAACGGGGGTGCCGACGACGACCCTGGTCATCCGCTCGCTCGGTACCACGGGAACAGGTCCGTCACTCACACGACTTTTTTTCGTCCCCACGCGGCGGGCGGTGGAATTTATTCGTCGCCGATATAGTCAACAACCGTCCATCGCGCGCCTTTTGAGGCCATTGCATCAGCGTAATCATTGACACTCTCTTCGCACGAGTGTTTCGCTGTGCGCCTTCGCCTGCTGTCAAATGCATGTCGCAGGTCGAAAGCTGACGGAAGAACGAGAGGAAATCGTGAAATCCCAGCACTACAGAGCCGCGCGCGGCAATGCGGTGGCGGCCCTCAGCATGCTGCTGGTCGCCGCCACCGCGTCGACATCCCTGGCTGTCGCCGGGCCCACCGGCGCGGCGGTGCCGCCGAGTCGGGTCTCGGCCGCCCTGCCCGGCTCCACGGCCTCTTCCTCCTCCGGCAACTCGGCCGGTGAGCAGCGCTGGATTCCGCTGCTCACCGGCGACCTGGTGGCGGTGAACGGCAAGGGGGACATCGTCTCCATACGTCCCGCCAAGGGCCGGGAGGGGATCCCTGTCGTCAGGGAGACCTTCGGTGGGCACACGTATGCGGTGCCCGCCGATGCGCGGAAGCTCATCCACAGTGGTCGGCTGGACCGGCGGCTGTTCGACATCACCACTTTGAGTTCTCCCGCCTACGCGCAGCGCCAGGACTTGCGGTTCATCGTGCGGTACGACTCCGCCCGCCCGGCCGCCAGGACGGCCCTGCGCGCCGGTACGGAGACGCGGCACACCCTGGACAGCATCAACGGGGACGCGCTTTCCGCTCCGGGCGGCAGCGCGCAGTTGTGGTCCGCGCTCACCAACGGATCCGCCGGAGCCGCCAACCGCACCACCGCACCGGGTATCGCCTCCGTGTGGCTCGACGCCGTGGTGGAGGCGAGTCTCGACAAGAGCGTGCCGCAGATCGGTGCCCCCCAGGCCTGGGAAGCGGGATTCGACGGCACCGGGTCGCGTATCGCCGTCCTCGACACAGGTATCGACGCCACCCACCCCGACCTGTCCGGGCAGGTGACCGCCGAGCGCAACTTCACCGACTCGCCGGACACCCTCGACCGGGTGGGCCACGGCACCCATGTCGCATCCACCGCAGCGGGTACCGGAGCGAAGTCCGGCGGCCAGTACAAGGGTGTGGCGCCGGGCGCAGAAATCCTCAACGGCAAGGTTCTGGGCGACGGAGGTGTCGGTGACAGCTCCGGCATCATCGCCGGTATGGAGTGGGCGGTGGCCGAGAAGGCCGACGTCGTCAACCTGAGCCTCGGCGGCAGCGACTTCCCGGGCGTCGACCCGATGGAGGAGGCCGTCAACAGGATGTCGGCCGAGACCGGCACCCTGTTCGTCATCGCTGCCGGCAACCGCGGGCCGTTCGCGGGCAGCATCGGCTCGCCGGGCAGCGCGGACGCCGCTCTGACCGTCGGGGCGGTGGACAAGCAGGACCGCCTCGCAGACTTCTCGAGTGTCGGCCCGCGGGTCGGTGACGGCGCGTTCAAGCCCGACCTCACGGCGCCCGGTGTGGACATCGGGGCCGCGCTGGCGAAAGACACCGGACTGGGCACACCTGTCGGCGACGGCTACACCGCCCTCAGCGGTACCTCCATGGCCACCCCACACGTCGCCGGTGCCGCCGCGATCCTTGCCCAGCAGCACCCCGACTGGACCGGAGAGGACATCAAGCAGGTACTGACCTCCTCCACGACGCCGGGTGCCTACACCGCCTTCCAGCAGGGTTCCGGACGCACCGATCTGGGCGCGGCGATCAAGCAGACCGCGGTCGCCCGTCAGATGTCGCTGCCCTTCGGTACCGCCCTGTGGCCGCACACCGACGACCAGCCGATCACGAAGGACGTGACGTACCGCAACCTGGGCAGCACACCGCTCACCCTGAAGCTGACCACGGAGGCCACCGGGCCCGACGGCACGCCCGCGCCCAGCAGCCTGTTCACGGTCGACGAGCAGGTCACCGTCGCCCCCGGCGGCGAGAAGACCGTGAAGGTCACCGCCGACACCCGGACCACCGGTGACCGGACAGGGCTCTTCAGCGGGCGCGTCATCGCGACCGGCGGCGGCCAGACCATCCGCACCGCCCTGTCGGTGGACCTCGAGGCTGAGGCTTACACCCTCACCGTCAAGGCTCTCGACCGTGCCGGCAAGCCAGCCGATCCCTCTTGGTCCGCCGCGCTGGCGGGCCTGTCCGGCGCCGGCGCCGGATACAACGCCTACGTGCCCGGCAGCACTCCCTCCGTGCGGGTTCCCAAGGGCCGCTACTTCCTCAACGGACTGCTCCCGGTGGATCCGGAGGGGTCGTTCGACCAGGGCATCGACTTCATCAACCAGCCCCGGCTCGACATCACCGGGGACACCACGGTGACACTGGACGCCCGTACCACCAAGTCGTTCGACGTCACCGTCCCGAACCGCTCCGCACGTCCGGTGTCCGCCGTCATGGGTGTGTACACCGGGATGAGCGAAGAACAGGGCGCCGGATTCGTCGTCGGATACTCCGGGGCTGACCCGAAACTCGACCCCCTCAAGGCGATACGCACCGCCCACCTGGGCCCCAAGGTGAACCTCCAGGAACAGTTCCTGAAGCAGAACCTCGCGTTCTCCTTCTCCACCGGCGCCACCGGCCATGACGAGTACCACCTGGTGTACCAGCCCAAGAGCGACGCTGCTCTGACCGGCTTCACCCGCCACACCAAGCGCCACGATTTCGCGGATGTCAACGTCAAGATCGGAGCGACGGGCAAGGACAAGTTCGGCATCGTCAGCCCGGGTATCTCCGGGGTGGGCGGTGGCTACGCAACGTCCCACCGTCTGCCGTACACCGGCGCCGTTCACCTGCTCGGGCCGAGCAACAGCACCTGGCACAGCGTGTTCAACCAGACCAACGCGAACGGCCGCTGGTGGACCAAGTACACGCCACTGTCCGCAGACGTGTTCAAGCCGGGACGCGTCTATCGCAAGGCGTTCAACGTGGGTGTCTTCGGCCCCGCCCTGCCTACAGGTGCCGGAGTTTACCGTCTGGACTCGTCGCTCTTCGGAGACGTGCCGCTGTTCGTGGATCGCTTCGGCAACATGAACGACAACCACACCCCGTACGACGACGCCTCGACTGAGCTCCACCGCGACGGCAAGTCCGTCTTTTGGAGCCCCCAGCCCTTCGACTTCCAGTTCAGACTGGGCGACGAGCGAGCCGATTACCGGCTGACGGTCTCGATCACTCGCCCGACGGTGTCCGAAGTCTCCACGAACGTGACCGCAAGTTGGACGTTCGCCTCGGAGCGCACCACGAAGCTGACCGCCCTTCCCCTCTCCGTGGTCCGCTTCACCCCCGAACTGTCCTTCAACAACACCGCCAAGGCCGGCGCGAAGATCAAGGTGCCGGTGAGCGTCGAGGGACCCGCGGCGGGGCGCAACCTCAAGTCCCTCACCGTGTGGGCCTCCTACGACAAGGGCGACACCTGGCATAAGCTGACGGTGCGTGACAATGCGGTCCAGGTCGTCAACCCCCGCGCCGGAGGCAGTGTCTCCTTCAAGGCCGTGGCCGTCGACAAGCAGGGCAACGCCGTCGAGCAGACGATCAATGACGCCTACCTGACGAGCTGACACCGGAGCCTGCCGGGCATTCTCCTGCCTGAGCGGAAACTCCTGCGCGAGACAAGGGGCGTCGGTACGGTCCGGCAGGACCGTACCGGCGCCCCGATCGCCGACTGCCTTGCTGGACACCGCAGGCCAACTCCGCGAAACAGACACAGTGGAACTGTTCCTGACGACCCGTCCGTTTCGTTTCTCCAGTCCGCCTGTCACACATACCCGTCGAAGAGTTAGTTGACGCACCAAGGATCATGAGTAGAATGTCATGCACCACGAGGCAGACGTGGCAAAGTTGCCTCTCTTCAGCGAAGGAAATGATGAATTCGGTAAAGGCGAAGACGTGCGTTTCGCGCTGCAACCGCGGGTCTGGTGGCCGCAATGACCACAGCTGCGGAGAGAGACGACCAGAACGCCTCAATCGCCTTTACTGAAACGGTGAGTAATTTTGCTGCCGCGGATCTGGCAGCGAAGCATTCTGGTTCAGGTACATGACCTAGCTTGCGCGTTTCGCCATCTGCGTGAACCTCATCGCCCTACGCCCCAAGCTCGTCGTTCCCTGCGACGGTCGCGGGTGTTTAACCATGCCGGACCCCGCCTGCTAGCCGACATCACCGGCCTGAGTGACGCTTTCACCAAAACGCTGCACTGGCTTCGAGCCCGCAGCACCGGTGCCGGGCCGGGCCGCGACCGATTTGGCAGACTTCCTCGCCAATGGAGGCCGGCTGCAACTGACTGCTGAGGGTGGGCTGAGGTGTCCACCAATCCGCAGCAATGCCGAAGAGCCTCGCACCGGCCGGCCGGGCAAATCAGACCAAAGCTCAAGTGAACCGTGTCGCCATACGGGCCCGCTTTCAAACCATCCAAGCCTCTTGGCCTCGCGGCAAGAACCCAAGGAGATCACAATGGCGCTTCCAAGTACAGTCAAAGCACTGCGCACACTTCTCTACGTCCTCATGGCCTTCGTGGTCATCGCGGTGGTGGGCATCGCGTTGCAGTACTACCCCGGATCGCTGCTCGTGCAGGTGCTGTCACTTCTGCCCGCATTGTCGAGTGTTATCCATGTCTTTTACCTCCGACCAGGCCGCAACATACTGCGCATCACCCTCACCGTGACTCTGTCCGTGTACATCCTCGGTGCCGTTTCCTTGCTGGTGATAGTGAAAAGCCCTGGGTCCATTCTCAGTGTGGTCCTGGGCGTGACGATGCTGGTGCTGCTCCACCAGCGCAGCTCCCGCGAGTGGTTCGCGCATTCCACTGCGAAGACATTCGACCCTCCCCGCTCGGCAGTCAGCTAGTGCCGCGGCAGGCAACGTTCGCCCCGTCGCGACGCCCGGCACGCCCTCTCGCCGCACCGGCCGAAAGCCCGAGTACGTCCAGTACAAGGACTTCCGGCCGGCACGCCGAGAGCACGCACCGAACGCCGCTCCTTGACGGGCAAACGTTGCCTGCCGCGGCACTAGTGTGATGCGCTGGAAATCGGCGGATCAAGCGGTTCGTCAAGCGGCGGCCGGACGCTCCCGTCGACGAGCCACGGCCGGGACGGCCGCCGTCCGTCCTCCTCGGCCAGGTCGGGGACGTCATCGCCGCACAACTGGATTCCCCGCCGGGCAAGAACACTCACAAGGGCCAAGCCCTGTGGAGCATGCGCTGGAAGCCCGCGCCGGCGAAGTTGCACGAAACTCACGCCTCCTCCTGGGGGATGTGGCGGAGTGGTTGTTGGATCTTGGTGGGTCTCCGGTGACGGAATCGGGATATCCGGGCGGAAGTGTTGCGTGCAGCAGGCCCGGCGGATCAGCCGTCGGACGAACGCGAACCACAGGAGTGGAAACCATGGGCATGCACCTGAGCACCGGCAACGCCCTGTCTCAGCCGACCGCGACCACCGGGCACCGCCTCGCCGGATTCCGCGGCAGGGCCGCGGCGATAGCGGGCAGCGCCGTTCTGATGGGACTTCTCACCGCCTGCGGGTCGACCACAGGCACGGACGTTGCCTCCCCCGCCGACGACGGCCCCGCGAGCAGCAGCTCGCAGGAACCGTCCGACGCCTCGGCGGGGTCCGGGAACGGGCCGTCGTCCACGTCAGACAGTGGCTCGGATGCCTCCAAGGGCTCGTCGTCCTCCGGCGATGCGGCAGGCACAGGCACCCGCTGCCGCAGCTCGGACCTGAAGGCTTACGTCGGGGACCCTCACGGGGCGGCCGGATCAGTGGAGTACGCGATCTCGGTGGTCAATTTCTCCGACCACACCTGCACCCTCTACGGCTTCCCGGGGATGGCCTTCACCAAGGGAGCGGACGAGGTGGGAAGAACTCCGGAGCGTGACACCTCACTGGCCAAGGAACGGGTGACGCTTGCTCCGGGCAAGCGGGCCTGGGCCGGCTTGAGGTTCGCCCACCCCGAGGTGAGCGGGGGCCGGACCATCACTCCCGACGGGCTGGCCGTCACGCCGCCGGACGAGACCAGCTCGATCGGCGTCGACTGGCTCGGCGGGCCCGTCCCGAACAGCGGCGCGGTCGACGCTCCCACACTCACCCCGTTCACGGCGGAACCCATGGGCTGAGCCGGTTGCCGGTTTCCTGAGCCGGATCGAGGACCGGCGCGGTGGCTGCCGCTCGACCTGCTCCGACTGGCGCAGGTTCCATCGCTCCCGAACCGTACGGCACGTGCCTGGACCTGGGGTCGGCCGGAGCCGTCGTCACCCAGGACGGGACCGCGAGGTTCGGATGACGGGTCAGGCCGCCAAGGAGATCAAAGCCACCCTCCTCGGCGGATACGCCGGACGGCTCGCCCGCGAAAGACAACAGGACCGCGCCATCTCCATGGCCCTTGCCGAAGTACCTGTGGGGCTGGCCTTGGACACCCCACTCGGACCTTGGCTCAGCAGCTTCGGCAGGTGGCAGCCTGGCTTCAGCCTCTTCACCTATGCCGTGAGCACGATCAGGACCAGCAGCCGGCCGATGAGCAGCCCCCGAGCCCGGCCAGGCGCTTCGCGGTCTGGAAGATCTTCCCCACCCGCCGTCTGGATCCGGCCGTTCTGACCAAGGTGCGCAACGGGACAGGCCCGGTGGAGTGACAGCTGTAGTGGGCGAGTTCGCCTGTGCTGCGGTTGCGCCGGATCAGCAACTTGCGGTGACTGCACCGTCGAGGTGTGGCATGGGCAGGCGGAAGTGGGCTGGTCAGGCGTGGCAGGATGGGGGCGCCGTATCGGCGTCCCGTTGGCCGCTGTGAATCCGCAAGGTGGTGTCGTCGTGGTGGAGCCCAAGGGCCGTGAGCCGGTCCGGCGTAACGCGCGCTCCAACCGGGCGCGCATTCTGGCGACGGCCAGGCAGGAGCTCGGCCGCAACCCCGATGTCACGCTGGAGGAGATCGCGCGGGCCGCGGGTGTGGTGCGCCGTACGTTGTTCGGGCACTTTCCGGGGCGCGCGGCGCTGGTCGAGGCACTCACGGAGGAGGCGTCACAGGCGCTGTTGAGCGCCGTGTCCGGGCAGTCCGAGCCGGCGGAGACACCGGCCCACGAGTTGGCGCGGTTCGTCCTGTCGATATGGCCTGTGGGAGATCGGTTCCGGCTGCTGTTGGCGCTGATCCATCAGGACCTGGGCGCGCAGCGGGTGTCGGAGGTACTGGCGCCGGCCCGCGATGAGGCCGCGGCCATCATGGACCGAGGGCAGCATGACGGCGTGTTTCCCGCGCACTTGCCGCCGGCCGTGCTCAGTGCCGGACTGGAGGCGCTGATGATCTCCCTCCTCGAGTGCGTCAATGTGGGGATGTGGGAGGACGACGGCACCGGGGCGGCTGTTGCCGCGCTGGTCGCGGCGGGCGTGCCGACCGAACGGGCCCGCCAGGTGGTCGAAGCGGTCGCCTCGGACATCAAGCGCGAGGCTTCCTGACCGGACGGGCGGTGTGAGCGGCGGAACGTCGCCCGGTTGAAGCCCCGGTGCGGCTGCCCACCGACGTCGCCCCGCCCAACCGTTCCCGCGCCGACCGCGGGACGGACGGCTCCACGGCGCGGCTGAGCACGGTTCGGCCGACGGCTGCTGCGCGGCCGGAGCCCCGCAGCATGCGGTAGCGGTCGCTGACCGGCTGCGAGCCTGCGAACGACGGGCGCTCCCATCCGGTGTGGCGATTCGGTGCATTCGGCACCATGCCTCCCGGTCCAGGTTGGACCTATTCGCGCCTTTGAATCCGGTCTGACCCGCCCCCGCTGGTCGGTTCCGCAGCAGCTCGAAGGCGGAGCCGGTTCAAGCCGGAGCGAGCAGTGCCCGGCGTACGGCCACTGCTTGTCGAACCGTCCCCCGCGACACCGTTACCGCACCTTACGCGGCGCCTTACGCAACGCCCCGAGCAGCGCGAACGGTCGCCTACGCGCCCGGAGTCGGACACCGGTTCTCGTCGGGCGCGTCCGCCGTGTGCGGCACCGGGGAGATCTGGCGGGTCCCTCACGGGCGCTCTTCGTCGAGCCGCGCGCCGCTTTACGTGCACACCAATGGGCAAGTACTACTTGCACACTGGCGGGCAATGAGGCTAACGTTGCACACGGATGAGCAAGTAACTGCCTCGTCCACCCGGGGCCGCGCTCCACACCCGTACCCGCGAAGCCCGAAGCCGTCCTCCACCTCAGGAGCCTTGGATGCCACTCGTCGTCACCACACCGGTCGAGAAGATGACCGGGTCGTACTCACGACGCTGGTTCGCGCTGATCGTGCTGTGCCTGAGCCTGCTGATCGTCGTCATGGCCAACACGTCCCTGATCGTCGCCATCCCGGACATGACCAAGGACCTGCAACTCAGCAGCAGCGACCTGCAATGGGTCATCGACGCCTACACGGTCCCCTTCGCCGCACTGATGCTCGTACTCGGCTCCATCGGCGACAAATACAGCCGCCGCGGCGCCCTCATCACCGGCCTGCTGCTCTTCATGGCCGGCTCCGTCATGGGAAGCCAGGTCGACGAGACCAACCTCGTCATCACCGCACGAGCCATGATGGGCATCGGCGCCGCCGTCGTCATGCCCGCCACCCTCTCCCTGCTCGTGGCCATCTTCCCCAAGCACGAACGAGCACGCGCCATCACCGCATGGACCGCCACCTCAGGACTCGGCGTCGCCGTCGGCCCCCTCCTCGCCGGCTGGCTCCTCCAGGACCACGGCTGGGGCTCCACCTTCCTCATCAACGTCCCCATCGCCCTCACCGGCGTCATCGGCGCCCTGATGCTCGTGCCCCCGTCCAAGGCCGTGGGCATGGGCCGCATCGACTACATCGGCGGCCTGCTCTCCATCGCCTCACTCGGCTCCCTCGTCTACGCCATCATCGAAGGCCCCCACCGCGGCTGGAGCGCCGGCCCCGTCATCGCCGGAACCGTCATCGCAGCAACCGGCCTGATCACCTTCGTCCTGTGGGAACTGAAGCACCCCCACCCCATGCTCAACGTCCGCAAGTTCCGCACCCGCGCCTTCAGCGGCTCCACCATCGCCGTGGCACTCCTCTTCTTCGGCACCTTCGGCTCGATCTACTACACCACCCAGTTCCTGCAGTTCGTCCTCGACTACGACGCACTCGAGACCGGCATACGCCTCCTCCCCATGGCCGGCGCCGTCTTCGTCGGCTCCGCGGCCACCGGCTGGCTCACCCCCAAGCTCGGCATGAAGACCACAGTCGCCTTCGGCATCCTCGTCGCCTCCGCGAGCGTCCTGCTCCTGATCCAGGTCGACAAGGACACCACCTACCCCATGTTCGCCGCTTCCCTGATCCTCATCGGCCTCGCCATCGGCCTCAGCGTCGCCCCCGCCACCGACACCATCATGGGCTCCTTCCCCGAATCCGAACTCGGCGTGGGCGGCGGCGTCAACGACACCTCGATCGAACTCGGCGGCGCACTCGGCATCGCCGTCCTCGGCTCACTCCTGGGCACCCAGTACCGCGACAAGCTCGGCGACCTGGTCGGCGGCCGCCTGCCCGCCGACGCCCTGGACGTCGCCGAACAGTCGGTGGGCGCCGGCCTCGCAGTCGCCGAGCAAGCCGCCAAGATCCCCGCGATCGGCCCGCAGCAGGCACAAGCCCTGGTCGACGCCGTCCACGAATCCTTCGCCCACAGCGTCGCGCAGACCAGCCTCGTCGGCGGCATCATCATGGCCGGCGGCGCCATGGTGGTCCTCGCCCTCCTCCCCCGCCGCAAGAGCACTGGGAAGGAAGACCACGCGGGTCGGACGACGAGCGATCAGCAGGACATCCCGGCGACTCTGAACCCCCGCACACCGCAGGGAACATCGTCGCGGTAGGAGACACGGAGCAGAGGCCGCAGGGCCGGACGTTCACCAACGGCCGACTGCGGCCCTGCTCCCTCAGGACGGGCCATGCACTGAGCGGAGCATGGCCTCGGGACGGTGCCGGGAGGGGACCCCGGCACCGTCCCCTTTGTTCGTTCGAACCGAAGTCCGGCGGAGAACGCGGACGACGTGCCCGGCAGTCCCCGGATTCTCACGAGTGCTGTGTCACACCTGTGTGCGACTATCGCCCCGACACCATTGATCCAGGGGGGATCCCTTGTCCGACACGCACTCGTGTCCACCCACAAGACGCCGAAGAACGGCCGTCTTCGCCGTTGTCGTCTCGCTGTTCGCCTCACTCCTGACGCTGACCGGGGCGAGCCCCGCCGTCGCCGCCGACGAGGAGTGTGCGCCGCTCACGCTCGCGTCCTTCGGCGATCCGGGGGACGCGGTCACCAAGACCACCGTCCCGGCCGAGAGCAGCACCTGCTTCACCCTGACCGCTTCCGCGGCCGGTCTGTATCTGGTGACGCTGGACCACATCGACTTCTACGCGCGGATGCATGCCGCCGACGGCACCGAAGTCGACTGCTACGAGGAGCGGTTCCACCAGGAGGGCCAGTGCCAGGTGCCCGCCGCGGGCACCTACACGCTCAAGGTGGTCAACGGCAGCTGGTCGCAGGGGGAGACCTCGTTCACCGTCGTTCCGCTCGGTGCGGACACCCCGGGCTGCTTCGACCCCGTCGGCACGGGCTGGGACCAGGCACCGGTGAGCCGGACCTCAACGGGTGAGCTGGAGGTCGACTGCCAGAGGTTCGAGGGCAGTCCGGGCGAACGCGTCCGCCTCACCCACGGGACGAAGGCCTACGGCGACACCCTCGCGTGGATCACCGACAAGACCGGGGCCTGGATCTGCCCGCGCGTCACCGGGGACCACGAGGACACCCGCAGCTGTGTGCTGCCCGGCGACGGCCCTTACCGGGTGCTGTCCAAAGTGACGTACGCCGGATCTGGCCACCCGGCCGAGTACGCGGTCAAGGTGCGGTCGCTGTCCGACCCGCAGGGCTGCCGTACCGCGACCCTCCGCCCGTTCGGCCCTCCCGAGGGGCTGGACTACGGCACCAACCCGTGTTTCACGTTCACCGTCGACAAGGCGGGCCACTACCTCGTGCACTCCGTGGACAGCTACTCCGCGAGCGCGGTCCGGGTGTTCGACACGGACGGGAAGATCGCCTGCCGGGAGAGCGACCCATGCCGTCTGCCGGCCGCGGGCACGTACACGGCGGTCCTCGACGGCGCGTACCCCTTCCCCTACACGGAGAGCGACCCGGACGACCTGCTTCTGCTGGACCGTGCCTCCGACGCCGGGTGTGCGGCCACCGAGACGGGTTTCTACAGGGGCGAGTTGAGCACGGTCGGGCAGTACGACTGTCTGGCGCTGGACGTCCCGCAGGGGTCCAGCATCGCCGCGCTCACCCCGCTCGCCGCCACGGGTGTGGACACCGAGCTCGCGGTCTTCGACCGGGACGGCGTCGCCCAGTGCACGTCGACGGAGCTGGCGGCCGGCAACTGCGCGCTGACCGGCCCGGCCCCCTACCGGGTGCTGGTGCACACCGATGACCAAGGCGACGGCGCGACAGGCCCCTACACGATCGCCTTCCACCGCACCGACGCCGCGAACGACTGCCCGGTCCTGCCGGCCGGCAGCTTCACCGCCGACGGCGCCAAGGCCACGCTGAGCACCGGGGACGGAGTCTTCTCACGGTGCCTGACCATTCCGGCCGACGCGCACACCGACGCGGAGGTCCTCCAGCTGGTCAACACCTCCGGCGGTGTGGCCGCGAAGTTCTCCGTGCTCGATGCCACCGGCAAGCAGGTCTGCGACCGCATCGCCACGACCAACGGCTGGGGGCTGTGCCGGCTGACCCCGGGGCAGGCCCACACCGTGCTGCTCACCGGCCGGGAGTCGGCCGCGACGTACACGCTCGCCCGACGCGATGTGACCGCGAGCGCCTCCGCGGCGGGCTGTGTGAAGTCCGGCGCGTCGAAGGTCGGCGGCCCGTCCCTGGCGGGCACGTACGGTGACCCCGGCACCCTGACGTGCCACCAGGTCACCACCGCCGCCGCCACCGACGTCCTGCACCTGGACGTCCGGGACGCGCTGGGCACCGCCAACATCATCGCTTTCGGCGGTGACGGCACCGCCGAGTGCTCCTTCCGCAACCGCTCCTGCGCGGTCACCGGGTCCACCACCCACCAGGTCCTCGTGCAGACCCCGGCCAACCTCAAGGCCGCGTCCGCGTACCGCCTGGACGCGCTGCGCATCGCGACCGCGGACGGGCCGGCGCCGGAGTGCACCAAGGTGCCGTCGGTGTCGTACGGCTACGGGCCCATCACCGGCACGCTCGACGAGCAGCACACCGCGGTGTGCGCGGTCCTGCCCACAGCCGGGTACGACCGCTTCGACGCCGAGATCACCGACACCACCGGCGCCACCACCACCGCGGTGCCCGCGCTGTACAACAGCGCCTGGAACAACGGCTGCACGCTGACGAGCTCCGGGCACCAGTGCTCGGCCGGCGGTTCGTCCTCGGGGGCCAGTCCGAGCCTGTTCCTGCTCGGCCTGCCGGAGAAGGCGTCCAGCACCTCCTACAGCGCCAGGCTGGCGTGCTTCTCGACGCTGTGCGGCACGGACAAGGTCAGCGTCACCGCGGTGAGCCCCGACACCGGGGTCGCCGAGAGCAAGGTCACGCTCACGGTCACCGGCACCGCACTGCCCGCGAACGCCACGGTACGACTGGCCCAGAGCGGCAAGACGCTGACCGCCACGACGAACTCGGTCTCCGCGGACCACAAGACGCTGACCGCGACCCTCGATCTGACGGGCGTGGCGCCGGGCACCTGGTCCGTCAGCGTGTTCACCAACTGCTGCGAGTACGCGCGCGGCACCTTCTCCGTGACCCAGCCCCAGCTGAAGAACACGGCCGCCCCCAGGGTGACCGGCACGGCCAAGGCCGGCGCCAAGGTCACTGCCGCTCCGGGCAGCTGGTCGGCGACTCCCACTTCGTACACGTACCAGTGGAAGGCCGACGGCAAGGCGATCTCCGGGGCCACCGCGGCCTCGTACACCGTCCCCGCGTCGGTCGTCGGCAAGAAGCTCACCGTGACCGTCACCGCCGTCAGGAGCGGCTGGCAGAGCGGAACGGCCACCTCGGCGGCCGTCACCGTCGCCAAGGGTGACGCGCCCAAGGCGACCAAGCTTCCGGTCATCAGCGGTACGGCCAAGGTCGGCAGGACCCTGAAGACGACCAAGGGGACATGGAGCCCGGCGGCGACGTCGTACAAGTACCAGTGGTACGCCAACGGGAAGGCGATCACCGGCGCTACCAAGTCGTCGCTGGTGCTGAAGTCGGCGCAGAAGGGCAAGAAGATCACCGTGAAGGTGATCGCCCTGCGCACCGGCCACAAGGACGGCTCGGCGGTCAGCAAGCCGACCGGCACGGTCAAGAGCTGACGTGTCGCGGTCTACCGAGAAGTGAGCGAGGGGGGCGGCCGAGTGGCCGCCCCCCTCCGTCATGGCTCCAGCACCACCGTCATGGCTCCAGCACCACCGTCGGGAGGTGTCGGGCCGTCTCCGCCTGTCGGCGGCGGAGCCGGGCGTCCGGGCGCTGGTGGGCGCTCACACACTTCCCGTGATGAGGAACCCGCTGGTCCGCTCGTGAGGAACCCGCTGGCAGCGTTGTCGGTGGCATGACCTATTCTTCGCTCACTCGCCACACGCGACGCACAGGTCCCCCACATGGCAACGGACCGCGCGTGTGGACACTCACATTCGTTCCGGGGGGTTCGAAACACAAGTGCGCAAGCGCTCCCTCGCGGCCGCCACCACGCTGGCGGTCCTCCTCAGCTCGGCGGTACTGGCCGCCACTCCGGCGTCCGCGGACTCCGTCAAGCCCGTCACGGGCCTCGAAGACGCCACCGACATGGTGGTGGACGGCACTCACGGCCGGGTGTTCATCAGCGACAGGTCCACGAACCGGATCGCCGTCACCGACGGCACCGGCACCGTGATCGGCGCCCTCACCGGCCTGCCCCAGGTCCGTGACATCACGCTCAGCCCCGACGACAGCACGCTGTACGCCGCGGTCTACGGCGCCGACAAGATCGTCGCCTTCGACACGGCGACCCTCACGCAGACCGCCGAGTACGCCACCGGTGACCGGACCATCCCGTCCCGACTGGCCTACGCCGACGGCAAGCTGTGGTTCGGCTACGGCGACCAGTGGGACTCCGGGCTCGGCGTGGTCGACCTGACCGCCGAGACCCCGACGGTCACCCTCGACCTGGCGGCGGGCCACAACTTCTCCAGCCCGCCCGAACTCTACGCCGACCCCGACAATCCGGGCACGCTGCTGGCCCTCGACGCCCACATCAGCTCCGGCCCGATCGTCGTCTACGACATCTCCTCCGGCGTCCCGGTGCTCCGGGTCACCGACGACAAGGGCGGCTTCTACCACGACGCCGCGCTCACTCCCGACGGGCAGAGCGTGGTCGTGGCGGGTCCCGGCACCCGGGCGCTCACCGAGTACCGCCTCTCCGACCTGGCGGAGGTGCGTACCTACCCCGTCCCCTCGGAGCCGGAGACGGTCTCCGTCGCCCCGGACGGCACGGTCGCGGCCACCGTCCTCGACACCGACGACATCGGTGACACCTACGTCTTCCCCGCCGACGCGAGCAAGCCGGTCAACGTCCGCAACCTGTCGCATTCCTGGATGCCGTGGGGCGGCCACACCACCAACTGGTCGGCGGACGGCAGCAAGCTGTTCGTCATCACCGACACCTACTACACGCCCCAGTTCCAGGTCGTCGACGAGCCCCGCAAGTACGCGGCGACGCTGACCGTGAACGCCCCCGCCGGCGCCACCCGGGCCAAGACCCTGACGGTGACCGGCAAGCTCACCGCCAACCTGGCCCTGCCCGCCGGCACCCCGATCACGGTCACCCGCACCGACATGGAGTCGCCGAACGGCAAGTCGCTGGGCACCAAACCCCTCGGCACCGGCGGCAAGTTCAGCTTCACGGACACCCCGCCGGCGGGCGGCAAGGTGAAGTACACGGTGACGTACGAGGGCGACGCCGAGCACACCCGCGCCTCGGCCACCGACACCGTCGACGTCTCCCGGGCCACGCCGGCCCTGACGCTGAACAACAACGGCAAGGTCTACTCGTACGGCCAGGACGTGAAGTTCACCGCGCACCTCGGTACGACGTACAAGAACCGCACGGTGGAGATCTGGGCCAACCCCTACGGCGCGGACAAGCCGAACAAGCTGGTGAAGACCGGCTCGGTCAACTCCGCCGGCAACCTGTCGGTCGTCGTCGACCTCAAGCGCAAGACCAAGCTGACGGCGAAGTTCGCGGGTGACGCCCGCTACGCGCCGCGGTCCGTGGAGAGCACGGTCGGCGCCAAGGTGCCGATCTCCACGTCGGTCAGCGGCTACTACAAGACGAAGTACACGTGGAACCACACGTATCTCTTCTTCCGCCAGTCCAAGGACCCGGTCGTCACGGCGACGCTGCCGCCGTACCCGGGCCGCACGCAGAAGCTCCAGCTCCAGTACTGGTCGGGCGTCAGCTGGACGAACTCGTACGACGAGTACTTCAAGCTCGACTCCGCGGGCAAGTCCGCCGTCCAGCTCACCGGCACCCCGCCGAAGGGCATCCGCTTCCGGGTCCGCAACTCCTACATCAGCGGCTCGGGCGACAGCGTGAACTCCACGACCTACGGCTCCTGGAAGTACTTCACCTTCACGAGCTGAGCGTCTGCGGCAGCTGACCGGGGTCGGCCGGCGCGGGCCCGTGTTCGCGGGCCCGCGCCGGGTCGCCGATCCGCCCCCGCTGGTGGTGGGCCCGGTCGGCGGCCGCATCCACGGCGGGTACCTCCGGCGCCTGCCCGGCCGCCGGCCCCCGTGGCCGCCACCGCCGGCCGGTGCTTGTTCTTCTACTTCCGGTCGACCACGGGAGTGAACTCGTCGACGTAGATTTTCGGAGTCTGCGGAGCCGGTCCCATGTCCGCGGAGCCGATCATCGCTTCGTCCCGTCCGGTCTCGCCCGCAGGGACATCTTGAATCCAGAACCGGTTGTGCGCGGTCCAGCCCTCACCGTCGGCGATGCTGATCTGGACCGAGTACGTTGCATTGCGCTCGTAGGTGTTGGCCACCTCGATCTCGGTACGCACACCGCTGGCTTCCGGTGTGGCCCGCACGACCAGGTCTCCGTATTCCAGCACACGTGTACTGCCTTCGGAGTGCACCGAAGCCACGGGTGACGGACGCTCTTCCGGGCTTGATCGAGACCTGTCCGGGCCCGCCACGGGTGACCATGGGGTCGTGGAGGTCGGTGGTAGGTCGTGGCCGTCACCGGCCCCGACACCCAGGGCGTCAGGTGCGGCCCTCAAGTTCCGGCCCACGGAGGCGGTCTGACGGGCACACATCCCTGCACGGAACCGGTCGCGCGGGTGATCCGTCGAAGGGGCATGCATCCCGTACGCGCCACCCTCGCCCTCATCTTCACCGCGAGCGTGCTCGCGGGCTGCACCGAGGCGTCGGGGGACAACGCGGCCCCCAAGCCCTCCACGGCACCCGCCCGCTCCACCGCACCACCCCCGCGGGAGATCCCGTTCGACCTCTACACACACTGCGGCATCGAGGAGGCCCGGATCGGGTCCACCTACTACGAGGCCGATCCCCCGTTGTCGGACGGCGCGGACAATCCGCCGGCCGGATGGGAGAACCCCACGCAGCAGGGGACCATGACCCTGGTCAGCCAAACGGAGGCGGTGTTCCGGGACGACCGGGGGCACGAGGTGGTGTTCCGCGCCCGGCCCGGGGCGACGGGCTTCAAGCAGATCTGCCAGTAGCGCTGCGCAGGCGGGCCCGGCCCGCTGACCGCCGGCGTCGGCCGTGTGCGTCGCGGTCCAACCCCAACAGAAACTTGATGCTTCAATCAGTTGGAGTATCGTTGCTGACTCGAAGACTTTTTCTTGGTCCGGGTCCAGGCGTGCCCGTCGGCGGGAGCGCCGGTGGTGTGCTTGGCGGCGTGAACCCGCCGGCATTTGCCTTGGACAGCACGAGGGTGAGCAACGAAATGCCGACGAATTCCATGCAAGACCTGGTACGCCCCCTGGGGACCAGTGAGTACCTCACTCATCAGTTCTCAAAAAGCCATTCCATGAACTTCACACTGGGAGCGGAATTCCCGGTTGTACTCACCCCGGAGCAGTTGCGCGTTGCCCTGTCGGCCGCGCAGGAACGGCACCCGCTGCTGTCGGCGCATATCGACGACTGCCCCGGGTCCGGACTCGGCTTCTACCGGTCGCCAACGGCAATCCCCATCGAACTGACCGTCCTGCGGCAGACGATGAACGGCTGGACACAGGCGGCGAGTGCGGAACTCAGCCGCCCGATCGAGACTTCGAGCGCCCCGCTGATGCGCGCTGTTCTGATACAGGACACGGCATCATCGATGGTGCTCCTCACGTTCGATCACGCCATAGCGGACGGCATGGGTGCGGTCTTTCTGCTCAAGGATCTGGTTGCGGCCCTCAACGGCCGGGAACTGGCACCGCTTCCGGTGCCGGAGCAGCAGGAAAAACTGATCGCAGGTGTTTCACTACCGCCGGCGGAAGACCGACTCGGAGAGCCTTCGGGAGGGGATCCTCGGATGGCTGCACCGGGAGGAAAGAGCCGAGCGACGCGGGGAATCCCGCTTCCCCCTGTCCAGAATCTCGAGCTGGATGTCGAGCGCACCGGCAGGATCGTCGAACGCTGCAGAATCGAGGGAACGACCGTCCACTCACTCCTCGTCGCTGTGGCATCGAGGGTGACCGGCACCCTGGACGGCAAGGACTTCGTACGCGTGATGTCCCCCGTCAACCACCGGCGCCTCACCGGCGCGGGCGAAGGAGTGGCTTCGTACAGCTGCGCAGGGCGTACAGGATCGCAGCCCCACGACGGCACCCCGTTGTGGGAGCAGGCCCGAGCCGTTCGCGCGGAGCTTTCACCGCTGGGATCCCTTGCCGGTATCGCCACGGCGGTGGCGGCCATCGACGAAGCTTTCCCGGGTGACGTGGATCCCGACACACTGGCTGAAATGGTCACAAACGGGCCTGGCAACGAACTCAGCATCACCAACTTGGGAGTTGTCGATCTGGGGCCCGCCGAACAGATCCACCCGACCAGGGTTGTCGGTCCACTCATAGCCAGCCATGTGGAGGGGCAGGAGATCATATCGGTCGCCACCTTCGCCGGCCGGATGCAGGTATGCGGCGTCTCCCACGGCATCAGGGAAGAGTTCTTCACAGAACTCCGGCAGGGATTGGTCGACGCCGTGAGCTGATCACCGCGGCAGGTCGAGTTCGTTCCGTCCGGGCGCCGGCAGCTGTCCGGCGCCCGAGCCCGGAGGCCCGGCTGTGGCAGTGACCGCCGCGGCCGGTCACCAGCACCAGAAGCGGGGAGCGGGAGGCGGGGGGTGGTTGCGCTCGTGGTGCCACGCCCCCGTAGGAGATGTTGCCGTGGGGGTGCCGCACGGGTGGCCGGGGTGGGGCGGATCGTCATTTAGGCTTCAGGGCGGCTGCGGGGCTGCGGCTCGTCGCTGTGCGTGGCGGCTGCGGAACGGTCAGGCCGGTCGAGGAGAGCGGCTTGTGTCAGGGCCTTGGTCCGGACGGGACCACGTGACGCTGATCATGAAGATCGGGGGGAATCACGTGACCGCCGGGGTGCGTCTGAGTGGTGTGGGGCGCTCAGCCCGCCAGCCAGTGAACAGAAGGCCCCCAGGGAGAAGTGAGGTATGCCCGTGATCTGCGTCGGTGGCATGATCGGAATCGGCAAGACGAGTGTGGCCGAACTGCTCGCCAAGGAGCTGGGCAGTGAAGTCTTCTACGAGAGCGTGGAAGACAATCCGATCCTGCCGCTCTTCTACACGGCGAGCCCCGAGGAGATCCAGGCGAAGCGCTACCCCTTCCTGCTCCAGCTCTACTTCCTGCGGACGCGGTTCGCCTCGATCAAGGAGGCGTACAAGCAGGGCGACAACGTCCTGGACCGCTCCATCTACGAGGACTGGTACTTCGCCAAGGTCAATCACGACCTGGGCCGGATCAGCTCCCTCGAAATGCAGGTGTACGAGGGGCTGCTCGACGAGATGATGCGCGAGATCGACGGTCTGCCGTACCGCAAGGCACCCGATCTCATGGTCTACCTCAAGGCGGACTTCGATACGGTGCTGCGCCGTATCGGGCTGCGGGGCCGCGATTTCGAGCAGGACGACAGTCTCGTCGAGTACTACCGGGCGCTGTGGTCCGGCTACGACGACTGGGTGCACAAGCACTACTCGGCCAGCGAGGTCCTCGTCGTCGACATGAACCACACGGATGTGGTGAACAACCCCGAGGACGCGGCGCGCGTGGCGCAGGAGGTCAAGGACGCTCTGGCGGCGGCCGAGCGCCGGGCCTGAAGCGCGTTCCACGCCGGGGGCTCCACCCTGACCGCTTGCCGGCGTGCGTGATCCCGGCCACGAAGAGGGCGAGGGGGCTGAAGCACTTCGGTGCTTTGGGATGAACTCCCTGACAGTGGCTCCGAATTGAGAGTTGCCGGTATCGGTAGTTGTCGATATCGGTCGCCGAATGCGGGTGCGTCGGCCAGGTCATGCGCCTGCTCGCTGCTCGTGGGCCGGGTGAGTACGGCGACCGGGGGCAGGGCTGAACGTCGGGTGGCGGCCAGGGTGTGACCGGCTGGCGCGCTTGTGCGTTCGTCAGCCGTTCCCGGCGGTCGCGACCCGCTCCTGGGAGTGCCTCGTGGCTCGGTGCGGCTGGCTGGCTGTGAGCGCCTTGGCGAACTCGGTGCCGCTCGGCTTGTGCCGAGCGTGTGGCCGAGTTCGCCGGTCCGTGTGCGCGGCGCTTTCAGTTGCGGGCGACAGGGTCGCGTTCCGCCCCGGCATCGCTGCTCGGCGCGCTGGTCAGGATCGCGCTTGCGACGACGTCGAAGAGGTGGTCGGCGCGTGACGCGAGCGAGCGCTGATCGCCTAGCCAGGCGAGTGCCGATACCAGCGCGAACAGATCGACGCCGTCGATGTCGGTCCGTGCCTTGTCCGCGGCCTGGGCGCGGGTGAGAAGCCGGGCGCCGGCCGCGCGCAGGGTGGAGCACGAGGCGTGAAGCGCGGACTCGGGATCGTCGATGGCGGCTGCCATGAGCACGACCACACCCCGGTATTCGGTTGTCCAGGCGACACAGTCGCGCAGCCACGAGGCGAGGGCTTCGTCGGGCGAGCTGGACGTTTCGAGAGCGGCTGCTTTGGCGGTCAGCTCGTCGAAGTTGGTGCGGAGCAGGGCATCGAGCAGCGCTTCGCGGGTCGGGAAGTGGCGCAGCAGCGTCGCGAGGCCGACGCCGGCCCTGCGGGCGATGTCGCGCAGTGATACGTCGATGCCTTGCTCGGTGATGGCGGCGCCCGCTACCTCGAGCAGGTGGTCGTGGTTCTTTCTGGCGTCGGCCCGCATCTGTCCCTCTTGACTTCCGGATCAGTGGTCCATATATTCGGATCAGTGGTCCACTTATATGGATCGCTGATCCGAATAGTCTAGCCCGCGGCGCGGGCAGGAGAAAACGATGCCGAAACACACGATGAGGGCGGTCCGGCTCCATGAGCACGGCGGCCCTGAAGTTCTGCGCTACGACGAGGTGCCGATTCCCGAGCCGGGGCCGGGTGAGGTGCTCGTCCGCGTGCACGCGGTCGGTGTCAATCCCCCCGACTGGTACCTGCGCGACGGGATGTCCAACCTGCCTGAGCACGTGAGGCCGAAGTTCAGCCTGCCCGTGATCCCGGGGACGGACCTGTCCGGCGTCGTCGAGGCCGTCGCCGCGGACGTGGACGACTTCCGCGTCGGTGATGAAGTCTTCGGCCTCCTCCGCTTCCCCGGCTTCGACGGCAGCACGTACGCCCAGTACGTGGCCGCGCCCGCGTCGGACCTCGCACACAAGCCGGCCGGCATCGATCACGTGCATGCCGCCGGGGCGCCCATGGCCGGGCTCACCGCGTGGCAGTTCCTGATCGAGCTCGGACACGACCACCCCTCGCCCTTCCAGGCGGCCCAGCACCGTCCGGTGCCGCTCCGCGCAGGCATGACGGTGCTCGTCAATGGTGCCGCGGGCGGTGTGGGGCACTTCGCGCTGCAGCTGGCGAAATGGAAGGGCGCACGCGTCATCGCGGTGGCGTCGGGCGCGCACGAAACGTTCCTGAAGGAACTCGGCGCCGACGAGTTCATCGACTACACCAAGAGTCGCCCCGAGGAACTCGTGCACGACATCGATCTCGTTCTCGACACCGTCGGCGGGCCCGACAGCAAGCGCTTCCTGCGCACGCTCAAGCGGGGCGGCTCCCAGTTCCCCGTGTTCTTCGGCGAATTCGACGAAGAAGAGACCGCGAAGCTGGGTGTCACCGTCACCGGCACCCAGGTCCGCTCGAACAGCACGCAGCTCGCCGAACTCGGACGCCTGCTCGACGCGGGCACGGTCCGCGTCGCGATCGACAGCACCTTCGCACTCGCCGACGCCCGAGCCGCGCACGAACGCGCCGCCCGCGGCCACGTCCAGGGCAAGATCGTTCTCACCGTCGCCTAAGCGCGAGTCACCGCGCCGAAGCGCGGAACACGGCGGACGAGCCACCCCCACACGGCGGACCCCATACCGCGGCCCTCCCACCTCGGCCCCCACTGCGGACGAGCCATCCCCATGGCGGATGACCTCCCGCACGGCAGGTGAGCTCCCGCACGGACGAGCGCCCTCTCTGGCCGTCATCGCCGTCCGCCACAGCAGCAGCCGTGGGACAGCAAGACGTCCCGGCCGCCGCCACCACCTGTTGAACCGGTGACGCATCGCGCGTGATCCACCGTCGTAAAGGCGACGCATTGCGCGTGATCCACCGTCGCACACAGCAAGGACACCCCCCATGAAGCTCAAGCTCGAAATGATCGTGCTGCCCGTCTCTGACATCGACCGGGCCAAGGCCTTCTACGAGAAGATCGGATTCCGCCTCGACGTCGACTACACGGCCGGCGAGGACTTCCGGATCGTGCACTTCACGCCGTCCGGCTCCGAGTGCTCGATCATGTTCGGCGAGGAGATGACTCCCCTCGCCCCCGGCTCCCTCCAGGGCCTGTACCTCATCGTCGACGACATCGAGGAAGCCCACGCGGAGCTCACCGGCCGCGGCATCGAGGTCAGCGAGATCTTCCACGACGCAGGCGGCCTCTTCCACGGCCACGAGGGCGGCGACGTCACCCACCGCCGCCCCGGCCAGCAGCGGCTCGCCGGCCTGCACCCCGAGCGCGCCTCCTACGGCTCCTTCCTCACCTTCAGCGACCCGGACGGCAACGGCTGGGTGATCCAGGAGATCAAGCAGCGCCACCCCGGCCGCTGACGACCCACGAGCCGGCGCCCAACTGCCGCAACGGGCCGTGTCCGGCCCGGACGGGAATCGGCCCGGACCGGCGGTTCTCGCCGTCCGGGCCGAAGGGCGGCACCGCACGCCAAGTAGGCGCGCGGGGTGCGCATGGCTTGGACGAAGGCCCGGCGGCCGCGGACGACGTCGCCGCCGGGACCGTCCCGTCCGGTGACCGCCCCCGCCCCGTGCGGTACGGCAACCCCGGCGCCGTCCGGCGGCGGGGAACGGCAAACGCGGCCCGCAATACGCCGCGACCGCCGGCAGGCCCGGCCGAGTCACCGAAGCAATGAGGAACGAACCAGTGAGGAATCCAGCAGTGAGCAACGCAGCAGTGATGAACGAGTCCGCCCGCATCTACGACGTGATCGTGATCGGCGGTGGCCCGGTCGGCGAGAACGTGGCCGAACGCGCCCGCGCGGCGGGACTGAGCGCCGTGATCGTGGAACGCGAACTCCTCGGCGGAGAGTGCTCGTTCTGGGCCTGCGACCCCAGCAAAGCCCTGCTGCGACCGGTCGTGGCCCGCGCCGACGCAAGCCGAATACCCGGCCTCGACCCGGCCGTCGCCGGCCCCCTCGACGTCGACGCGGTCCTCGCCCACCGCGACAAAATGTCCTCCTACTGGAAGGACGAGGACCAGGTCGACTGGCTCGACTCCGTCTCCGTCGACCTCGTCCGCGGCCACGGCCGCCTCACCGGCCCCAAGCAAGTAGCCGTACAGACCCCCGAAGGCGACACCGTCGCACTGACCGCCCGCCACGCCGTCGCCGTCTCCACCGGCACCCGCGCAGCCCTGCCCCCCATCCCCGGACTCGACACCGTCCGCCCCTGGACCAGCCGCGAAGCCACCAGCGCCGACAAGGTCCCCGGCCGCCTCGCCGTCGTCGGCGGCGGCGTCGTCGCCGTCGAGATGGCCACCGCCTGGCAGGCCCTCGGCTCCCAGGTCACCATGCTCGTCCTCGAGAACAGCCTCCTGGAGCGCATGGAACCCTTCGCCGGCGAACTCGTCGCCGACGGACTGCGCGAAGCAGGCGTCGACATCCGCTTCAACACCACCGTCTCCTCCCTGACCCGCGACAACAACGCACACAGCGCACACAGCGCAAACAGCGCGAACGGCGAGAGCGGCGCGAGCGGCGAGATACGGATCACCCTGTCCGACGGCGGACAGCTCACCGCCGACGAGATCCTCCTCGCCACCGGCCGCGCCCCCCAGACCCGCGACCTCGGCCTGGAAACCGTCGGCCTGACACCCGGCGACTGGCTCACCGTCGACGACACCTTCCAGGTCACCGCCATCGACGGCGGCTGGCTCTACGCCGTCGGCGACGTCAACCGCCGCGCCCTGATGACCCACCAGGGCAAATACCAGGCCCGCATCGCCGGCGCCGCCATCGGCGCCCGCGCCAACCGACAGCCCCTCGACACCACCCCCTGGGGCACCCACGTCGCCACCGCCGACCACACCGCCGTCCCCCAGGTCGTCTTCACCACCCCCGAAGTCGCCGCCGTCGGCCTGACCAGCCGCGAAGCCGAACACAGCGGACGCCCCATCAAGACCGTCGACTACAACCTCGCCCACGTCGCCGGCGCCCACCAGTACGGCGAGGACTACCGCGGCCACGCCCGCATGCTCGTCGACACCGACCGCAACACCGTCGTCGGCATCACCTTCGCCGGCCCCGGCGTCGGCGAACTCGTCCACTCCGCCACCATCGCCGTCGCCGGCGAAGTCCCCCTCGACCGCCTCTGGCACGCCGTCCCCGCCTTCCCCACCCTCGGCGAAATCTGGCTGCGCCTGCTGGAGACCTACCGCGGCTGAGCATCACTTCGGCCTGAATCCGGGGCGGTCCCGACCGCCACCGGGTCATTCCACGGCCGTCTACGGGTCAGCGAACTGCCTCCCCCGGCTGACCGTTCGACCGCAGGCGCACATCGCGCAGCCTGGTCGGCCTGACCACGACCCCCACCAAGAATTTGGTGCCCACCTCGTGCCCCTGGTCGGGGCTCTGTGGTCGATGGTCCGGTCGGGGCCGGCTGATACAGCCGGCCCCGACATCCATGACGTACCGCGGCTGGGGGCGCAGTCGTATCGCGGGTGCCCCTCCGCGCAGCCACCGCTCACCACCCGTACCGCGCATCGGACACGACACCCAGCCGCCTGCGCAGCCCCTGCGGCCCCGCGCACCGTTGGCGATCATGTGACATGGCGACGATGCGCCGTGTTGATCTCTGTTGCTGCGTCAACTTCTCCCGGTAGACGAAGGCTTCGACGAACAGTCGGTTCGGATGCCGGCCGTTCACCGTGCGGACTCGGGGAGTTGGTTCAGCAGATGAGATCCAGATCGAGGACAGCGGCCGTGGTGGCGGCCGCTGCAGTGGCGATGCTGGCCGCCGGGTTGCCGGCCGCAGCAGAGCCCGAACCCGGCCCCAGCCCCGTTTCCGGTTCCGGCGGTTCGATGGTGCCTGCGGCGGCCGCGCCGGGGCAGCGCACCGTCACCCTGGTCAGCGGCGACCGCGTCGCGTTCACCGGCAGCGGCAGCGCCATCCAGGTCACCGGGGTCACCCCGGCCCGAGGACGTGAGCACATCGCGTTCACCCGTATCAGGGCGGGCGGCCACGAATACGTGATTCCCGTGGACGCGACGCAGGCGCTCGGCGCCGGCCGGCTCGACCGGCAGCTCTTCGACGTCACCGGGCTCGTCGCGCAGGGCTTCGACGACGCCGCCCGCGCCGACATCCCGCTCATCGCGACGGCGCAGGCCGGGCGCGCCTTGCGCGGATCGGCGCAGCGGGAGACGTTCCCGGCGCTCGGGCTGACGGCGCGCACGGTGCGCAAGTCGGAGGCGGCGACGGCCTGGCGGGGCTTCCTGTCTGCCGCCGACGGCACGTCGCGCGCCGCTGTGTCCGGCAAGCTGTGGCTGGACGCCAAGGTGGAGGCGAGCCTGGACCGCTCCGTCGCCATGACCGGCGCGCCCGCCGCGTGGGCCAAGGGCCTGAACGGCAAGGGCGTGAAGGTGGCCGTCCTCGACACCGGCTACGACCCGGACCACCCCGACCTGAAGAACAAGGTCATCGCCGAGAAGAACTTCACCTGGGACGAGAGCGCCGCCGACCTGAACGGTCACGGTACGCACGTCGCCTCGACCGTCGCCGGCAGCGGCGCGGCCTCCTCGGGGCGGTACAAGGGCGTGGCGCCCGGGGCCGGCCTCCTGGTCGGCAAGGTTCTCGACGGGGGCGGCTCCGGGGACATCAGCTGGATCCTCGAGGGCATGCAGTGGGCCGTCGCCCAAGGCGCCGACATCGTCTCCATGAGCCTGGGCACCAGCGGCCCGAGCGACGGCAGTGACCCGCTGTCCCAGGCGGTCGAGACCTTGTCGGCCGACGGCGGGCCGCTGTTCGTCGTCGCCGCCGGCAACGAGGGCGCGCCGCGCACCATCGGCTCGCCCGCGGCCGCGCCCAGCGCTCTGACCGTCGGATCGATCACCAAGAACGGCGCCATGTCGTCGTTCTCCTCTCGCGGTCCGGCCGTGACCGACGGCGGCGTCAAGCCCGAGATCACCGCGCCGGGCAGCGCGATCACCGCCGCCCGTGCCGCGGGCACCCTGGACTCCGCGGCCGACAGCGAGTTCTACGCGACGATCAGCGGCACGTCGATGGCGACCCCGCACGTCGCGGGAGCCGCCGCCGTCCTCAAGCAGAAGCACCCCTCCTTCGACGCCCGGCAGCTGAAAGCGGCGCTGGTCGCCTCGGCCGACCCGGTCGACGGCGCGGGGGTGTACGAGCAGGGCGCCGGCAGCGTCGACGTACCCGGCGCGCTGGCGTCCGGGATCACCGCCGTCCCGGCCGCCGTCTCCGCCGAACTGGCCTGGCCCTACCGAGGCGACGTCACCCGCACCGTGACGTACCGCAACAACGGCGGCAAGGACGTTCGCCTGGCCCTGTCCGTCGCCGGTACGGCACCGGTCGCCGTCGAAACGCGCAAGCTCACGGTCCCGGCCGGCGGCTCGGCCCGGGCCGTGATCCGTGTCGACGCCGCGGCCGCGAAGCCCGGAGTCCACAGCGCCTGGGTCACCGCGCGCGGCAGTGACGGCGCCACCGTACGCACGCCCGTGGGCGTCGACGCGGAAGGCCCCAGCGCGACACTGACCCTCGAACCCGGCACCGAGCGGCCCGGCGTCGACACGACGTACACCAACCTGGTGGTGCAGAACGAGAAGACCGGCGAGGAAGAACTCGTCGACCTCACCGGCGGGCCGCAACAGCTCCGGCTCCCGGTCGGCGACTACCGCGTTTTCGGCGGTGCGTGGGAGTACGTCCGCCACGGCACGGTCAGCGTGCCCGCCCGGTCCGTCGTCGTCGCCCGGCGCGTCTCTCTGACCGGCGATCGGACCCTGAAGACCGATCTGTCGGCCGCGAAGCCGGTCACGATGGGCCTCGACGACCCGGACATGCGGATCAACGAATACGGGTCGGCCGCCGGCCTCGTCTCGACGACCGGCCAGGGCGCCCCCGCCGGGCTCGTCGCACCGCTCTACAACGGGGACTACACCACGCACGCGGTCGGCAGCGGCCGCATCCCCGGACTGACGTACTTCTCCGCCGCGTCCTGGGAGAAGCCCTACGTCCTGGCCACCACCACCTCGGGCGGCGGCCCCGTCGACATCCCCGTACAGCTCGTGTCCTGGCAGCGCTTCGAGTGGGACCTCGATGAGAAGGTCACCGACGCCGGTACCGGCAAGGACCTCGAAGGACTCGACCTCAAGGACCGGATCGTGCTCTACGAACCGGACTGGAGCCTGCCCTGGGAGGAAGCCGACCGACGCTATGCCGCGATCAAGGCGCGGCAGCCGGCAGCGATCCTCCTGGCGGGCTCGGCGTCGGTCGACCCCGCCGACCCCACGCTCGGCATCAGCGCGCACGGTGTCCAGCTGCTGCGCGCCCGGCTCGCCCAGGGTGATGTCACCCTGCGCATCAACGGCGAACGCAACGCCGACCGGGCGTACTTCACCTTCCACACCCACGACAACGGCATCCCCGCCGGCGCACACTGGCAGGACCGCCGCGCCGACCTCGCCAGGGGCGAGCACAGCCTGCGCACCACCGGCTTCCCCAACGACCCCAAGAGCCTGTACGCCTGGGCCACGCACGACGGCCTGAACCTGGCACAGCAGTCCACGGCGTTCAGAGCCCCGGACCGGATCACGGCCTACTACACACCCGGCGTGCCCTGGACCACGGCCACCTACGAATACATGCTCGACCACGTCGGAGCCCTCGGCGCCCAGTACACCGACCCGACCGTCTACCGCAGGGGTCGCACCACCAGCGACAACTGGCTCACCGGCCCCTTCAACCCCTCACTGTCGGTCACAGGTCTCGACGGGCGGGCACAAGCCACCCGCAACGGGAACAAGCTACGGCTCGCGCTGCCGATGTTCTCCGACGCGGCCGGCCACCGCTCCGACCCCGCACGCGACCTCGAGTCCGGACAGACAGTGCTGCGTGACGGCTCGGGCCGGGTGCTGGCCCGCAACGACGAGCCGGGGCAAGGGGTCTTCGACGTCCCCGCGCGCGGGCAGTGGTACGAGCTCACGTCGACCGCCCACCGCGACCACTCCGACTGGTCATTGGGCACCCATGTCTCCGACACCTGGCGGTTCCGGTCCGAGCACACCACCGGCGAGCGGCCGCTGGCACTCCTCGACACCCGCTACGACATGGGCGGGCTCGACGGCGACAACTCCGTGCCCGCGGACCGCGCGTACACCTTCGGACTCGCACTCGCCCCACAGGCCGGCACGCACGGCCGCACGGACATCAGCCGGGTCACGGTCCGCTACTCCACCGATGACGGCGCCACCTGGAGGCCCACCACCACCCGCGGCCACGGAAACGAGCGGCAGGTGACCGTACCGGCACTCGAGTCCGGCTGGGTCTCCCTGAAGGTGACCGCGGAGGACCGTTCCGGAGCGTCGCTCACCGAAACGGTCACCCGCGCCTACCGCGTCGGCTGCCCCGCCCACTGGTGCGGGTACGCGCCGGAATGGCCGCACTGGCGCACCGCACACTAACCACACTCAGAGACCCCCGTACGGGAACCACCCGCACGGGAAAGCATCACTTGCCGACGGCGCGGACTCTGTCCTTCCGCGCCGTCGGTACGGCTGCTGCTCAGTGGTTCGCGGGGGCGGCGGGCTCCCGCAGCCCATGATCCGCGGCTCTCAGAGAGCCGGTCCCAGCAGCAGTCCGCCGTCGATCACGAACTCGGAGCCGGTGGAGAAGCCCGCCTCGGCCGAGGCGATGAAGAGAACCTGACGGGTGACCTCCTCAGGCTCGGCCTTGCGCGGAATGGCGAAGGCGGCTGTGGGGTTGTCGGCGGAAACACCCTCCGGAGTTCCCTCGGAGCGCTTCGGGTCGGTCATCGGGGTGCGGATGAAGCCGGGGTGGACCGAGTTGACCCGGATGTTGTCACGCCCGAGTTCGAGCGCGGCCGTCTTGGTCAGGCCCCGCCCGCCCCACTTGCTGGCGACGTAGGAGCCGAGCGACGCGGCGCCCGTCAGGCCGACGACCGACGACACGTTGACGATCGAGCCGCCACCCGCCGCGCGCATCGAGGGGATCACGGCGCGGATGCCGAGGAACTGGCCGGTGAGGTTCACGTCGAGCACTCGCTGCCAGGTGACCAGGTCGGTCTCCTCGATGGTGCCGGGCACCATGATGCCCGCGTTGTTGACCAGGACGGAGACCGGGCCGAATGCCTCCTCCGCCGCCGCGACGGCGGCGGTCCACTGGTCCTCGCTGGTGACGTCGAGGTGCTGGAACAGCGTACGGTCGCCGAGCTCCGCCGCGAGTGCGCGTCCTTCGTCGTCCAGGACGTCGGCGATGAGCACCGAGGCCCCCTCGGCGGCGAAGCCCCGCACATGGCTCTCTCCCATGCCACGGGCACCGCCGGTGACCATCACCGTCTGACCTTCGAAACGGCCCATGACCGGTCTCCCTCTTTCCATGCCGGGCCGTGCGTGCCTTGTGCAGCATCAGCCTTATCTAATCGGGCAATAGTTTGTGCTGCATAGATGAATTGTCAAACAGCTATACTTGATGAATGACTCTCCACTTCGTGGCGGGGCAGCCGGGGCGGTCCGCACCGCTGCTCGACTACCTGGCGCGCCGGACCCGGCTGCGCGCAGAGGTCGCACTGGCCCCGCTCAACCTCCGCCCGCGCCATGTCGTCGCCCTGACCGTGCTGCGGGACAGGGGAGCCAGTGCGCAGCAGGCCATGGCCGAGACCCTGGACATGGACGGGACGAACGTCGTGGGGCTGCTCAACGAACTGGAGGCGGCGGGTCTGGTCGAACGGCGGCGCTCGCCGCAGGACCGCCGCCGTCATGTAGTGGAGATCACTCCTGATGGCCGCGAGCGTCTGGCGGAGGCGGAGGCCGCCGTGGCGGCGGTCGAGGACGAGGTCCTCGCAGCACTCGACGCCGAACAGCGCCAGACCCTGTACCTCCTGCTGCACCGGGCCACGAACGGCGTCGTGCGATGCACGGAGGAGTCACCCGAGCACTGAACCCGGGCGCCCCTGTGCAGGTCGCCGGTCCGTAGCCGAATCTGCCGTAGGTCGGGGCCTCGGAGGCCAGCAGCACGGAGAGGAAGTCCCCACGGGTCCGCAGCTCGGCGAGTTGATGCCGCATCATCGCGCTGAGCACGCCCTGCCGGCCCGGGTGGGTCACCCTGGTCGGGCGCGGCGGCGGTGATCTCCGGCGCCACCGCCAGAAAGACAGCAGCGACCTCTGCGCCGCGATTCGCTATGATTTAGCATTCAACTAGATCTGGCTCGATGGTGCCCGAGGAGGTCGCACCGTGGCGGAACTCGGACTGACTGACACGGTGGGCATGCTGCGCCTGCCCGGTGTGCGGCCGAGGTACAGCAGCGCGGGGTTCGGATGGGAGCACCTCTACGTCTCCGCGCAGAAGGAGCAGGCCTACCGGGCGAGGTTCGAACCCGCTCCCACTCATCTGCTCATCCTGCACCTCAGCGGCCCGGTCACCGTGTGCCGGGGTGAGGGCAGTGCGGCACGGTCGCGAACCGTCCCGGCCGGTGGACTGTTCCTTCAGCCGCTCGGCCGGGAGCTGAACGTCGAGCTGGGGGGCTCGCTGGACACGGTGCACGCCTATCTGACGGACCAGGCGTTGCGCGAGGCCAACGAAGGGCGGCCCGTCGAGCTGTCCGAGGAACTGGGTGCCACCGATCCCCTCGCCGAACAGCTCATGATCGCGCTGGATGTCGTGGTGCGCCGCTGGGAGCCGTCGGCCCGCACGTACGTGGACCACCTGACCGGCATGCTGGCCGCGCAGCTCGCCCGGCGGCACGCCGCCCGCCCGGCGGCCGGGCGGGTCCCCGTCCGCTCCGGGCTCTCCGCCCGGCAGCTCACCGCCGTGCGGGACCTGATCGCGGCGCGGCTGGCCGACCCGCTGCCGGTCGCGGACCTGGCCGCCGCCGCCTCGCTCAGCGTCAGTCAGTTCACCCGCCAGTTCCGCGCGAGTACGGGCCAGTCCCCGCACCAGTACGTACTGGGGCTTCGCCTGGACCACGCGTGCCGGCTGCTGCGCACCGGGTCGGCGCCGATCAGGCAGGTGGCCATCGCGTGCGGGTTCTCCCATCAGGAGCACCTGACCAGGGTGATGCGCGCCCGTCTGGGCACCACCCCGGCCGTCGTGCGCCGCGAGGGGTGAGAGGGCGGCGGCCGCCCTCCCCCGGTCAGCGCTCGAGCACCAGCGCCAGCGCCTGCCCCACTCCGATGCAGAGCGCCGCCAAGCCCGTACCCGAACCGGCCGCGGCGAGCTGGTGGGCGACCGCGCCCGCGACGCGCGCCCCGGAAGCGCCCAGCGGGTGTCCGATGGCGATGGCGCCGCCGCGCGGGTTGACGAGGGACCGGTCGAGCTCGGGCAGCGCCGCCAGACAGGACAGCACCTGGGCCGCGTAGGCCTCGTTGAGCTCGATGGTGCGCAGGTCCGCCGCGTCGACCCGGGCCTTGGTCAGGACCTTGCGGATGGCGTCCACCGGGCCGAGTCCGAAGTACTGCGGCTCGATGCCCGTGACCGCCGCCGCCCGCACCCGGGCCAGCGGTTCTCGGCCGATCGCCGCGAGCCCTTCCTCGTCGGCCAGGAGCAGCGCGGATGCGCCGTCGTTCAGCGGTGAGGCGTTGCCGGCCGTGATGGTGCCCTCGGGTGCGAACGCCGGCTTCAGCTTGGCCAGGGCCTCCAGGGAGGTGCTGTCGCGGATGTTCTCGTCGCGCGACAGGTCCACGCCGTCGACGGCGACGACCTCGCCGTCGTAGAGGCCGTCGCGCCACGCGGCGGCGGCGTTGCGGTGGCTGGCCAGGGCGAACGCGTCCTGCTCCGCGCGCGTCACCCCGTGCTTGGCGCCCACCAGCTCCGCGCTCTGACCGAGGGGGATCGTCCACTCCGCCGGCATGTTCGGGTTGACCATGCGCCAGCCCAGGGTGGTCGAGTGGAGTTGCTGGTCCTTGGCGGGAAAGGCCCGGTCCGGCTTCTGCAGGACCCAGGGGGCGCGGCTCATGGACTCCACGCCGCCGGCGACGGCTACGGAGGCGTCGCCGAGGGCGATGGCCCGGGCGGCCTGGACGACGGCCTCCATGCCGGAACCGCAGAGCCGGTTGACCGTCGCGCCGGGCACGCTGACGGGCAGCCCGGCCAGCAGGACGGCCATCCGCGCCACGTTCCGGTTGTCCTCGCCGGCTCCGTTGGCGTTGCCGAACAACACGTCGTCGATGCGGGCCGGGTCGAGGCCGGGACTGCGTTCCACGAGGGCCCGCAGCACGCCGGCGGCCAGGTCGTCCGGGCGTATGCCGGACAGGGCGCCGCCGTAACGGCCGAAGGGGGTGCGTACGGCGTCGACGATGTACACGTCACGCGGTTGTTCGATCATCGGGGGCTCCTGACGATGAGGGATGCGGACGTGAGGGCGACCACCTGCTCCGCCGTCACACCGGGCGCTGTCTCGACAAGGGCGAGTCCCTCCGGGGTGACGTCGAGCACGCACAGGTCGGTGATGACGCGATCGACGCAGGCCCGTCCCGTCAGCGGGAGCGTGCACTCCTCGACGATCTTGGAGCTGCCGTCCTTGGCGGTGTGCTCCATCAGCACGACGACCCGTCCCACGCCGTGCACGAGGTCCATGGCGCCGCCCATGCCTCTGATCATCTTTCCCGGGACGGCCCAGTTGGCCAGGTCACCGCGTGCCGAGACCTGCAGCGCGCCGAGGACGGCGGCGTCGATGTGCCCGCCGCGGATCATGCTGAACGACAGCGCGGAGTCGAAGAACGACGCGCCCGGTCGTACCGTCACCGTCTCCTTGCCCGCGTTGATCAGGTCGGGGTCGACCTCGTCCGGCGCCGGGTACGGTCCGACGCCGAGCAGACCGTTCTCGGAGTGCAGGACGACGTCCACGCCCGCCGGCAGGAAGTCCGCCACCAGGGTGGGCAGCCCGATGCCGAGGTTCACGTAGTCGCCGTCGCGCAGTTCGCGTGCGGCTCGTGCCGCCATCTCCTGTCTGCTCCAGCTCATCGCTCGCGTACCGTCCTCTTCTCGATGCCCTTGTCCGCCGCCTGCTCCGGGGTCAGTGCCACGACCCGCTGGACGAACACGCCCGGCAGATGCACCTCGTCGGGGTCGAGTTCGCCCGGCTCGACGAGTTCCTCCACCTCGGCCACCGTGATACGGCCGGCCATGGCGGCGAGCGGATTGAAGTTGCGGGCCGCCCGGTGGAACACGAGATTGCCGTGCCGGTCGCCGCGGGCGGCGCGGACGAGGGCGTAGTCCGTGGTGACGGCGTGCTCCAGGACGTGCTCCACGCCGTCGAACAGGCGCGTCTCCTTGGGCGGTGAGGCCACCGCGACCGAGCCGTCGGGGGCGTACCGCCACGGCAGGCCGCCCTCCGCCACGGGGGTGCCGACACCGGCCGGTGTGAAGAACGCCGGGATGCCGCTGCCGCCCGCCCGCAGGCGCTCGGCGAGCGTGCCCTGGGGGATCAGCTCGACCTCCAGCTCACCGGAGAGGTACTGGCGGGCGAACTCCTTGTTGTCACCGATGTAGGAGCCGGTGACCCGGCTGATGCGGCCTGCCGCCAGCAGCACGCCGAGACCGCGTCCGTCGACACCGCAGTTGTTCGACACGACGGTGAGATCTGCCGCGCCGGACTCGTACAGCGCGCCGATGAGCGTTTCGGGCACTCCGCTCAGTCCGAAGCCGCCGACGGCGAAGGACTGTCCGTCCGTGACGTCCGCCATGGCCTGTGCGGCCGTGGCCACTTGCTTGTCCATGGTCACCGCCCCAGCACTCGGCGCAGTGCGGCGAGCAGTTCGTCCCGTGCCTGCGCCGCGGTCTCCGGTGCGGTGCCGCGGCGCCAGGCCACGTAGCCGTCCGGACGCACCAGCAGCACGCCGTCCTCGGCCGTCTCGCTCACCCTGCTCCATTCGCCGTAGGCGTCACGGGAGTCGTCGTCGCCGACACGTACGCAGGGCAGCGATATGCCGAGTTCGTCGCGGCAGGCCTCCGCCGCCGCGTCCCAGACCCCGCCCGACAGTCCGGTCACCACGGTGAACACACCCTTGCCGACGACGTCGAGCGTGGACACGCGCTCGCCCTTGCTGTCCACGAGCCACGCGTGCGGCAGCTTGGCACCCGGGCGGGTGGTCGGACGGGACACCAGCTCCGGATCGTCCTCCCACAGCTCGGCGGGGGTGTCGTCGGCGACGATCGCGCCGGAGACGTAGCGCTGGTTCATCTCGACGCCGTGCGCGTTGAATTCGTAGTTCTTGAGCTGGATCGCGTCCTCCAGCTGCCGGCGCCGCTTGGCGCCCTCGGCGGTGCCGGCCCGCAGTGCGGCGATCCCCTCGGCGATGGTCCGCTCGTCGCTGTCGGCGCCGACGCCGAGCGTCTCGAAGACCGGTCCGAACTGGTCGCGGCTGAGGTTCGCGCGCTCGACGATCTGCCGGCCCACGGGGGCACGTTCGGCCGAGTAGCTGTCCAGCAGCCCCGGTTCGGCCTCGCCGCGGACGACCATGGCGAGTTTCCAGGCCAGGTTGTACGCGTCCTGGACCGAGGTGTTGGAGCCGAGTCCGTTGGACGGCGGGTGGCGGTGCACGGCGTCGCCCATGCAGAACACCCGCCCCGACGAATAGGCCGAGGCATAGGTGTGGTTGACGGTCCACAGCGAGGTGGACGTGATCTCCACGGGCAGGTCCGGGTCGCCGATGAGATCGCGCACGATCCGGCGCGCCTCCTCCTCGTCGACCGAGGGCGGCGGCTGCTCGATGTCGTAGCCCCAGACCAGCAGCCACTCGTTCCACGGCCGCACCATGCGGACCAGGCCCATGCCGATGCCGCCGGTCGCCGCGCCGGGCCGCAGCACCCAGTACAGGACGCTGGGGCGGTGGGCGCAGTACTGGGCCAGGTCCGCCTTGAAGACGATGTTCATGCTGCCGGCCTTGCCCATGCGTCCGTCCATGGGCAGGGCGATCTGCTCGGCGACGGCGCTGCGTCCGCCGTCGGCGCCGATCACATAGCGGGCCCGTACGGTGAACTCGTCGCCGCGGACCCGGTCGCGCAGCAGGGCCGTGACCCCGTCCTCGTCCTGCGTCAGGCTCAGGAACTCGGTGTCGAAGCGGACTTTGGCGCCGCGGGCCGCCGCGTTGGTGGTGAGGATCGGCTCCAGGTAGGTCTGCGGCAGGTCGATCATCTGGCAGGGGCTGGCCGACGTGTATTCGGTCAGGGAGCCGGGCCCCGTGCCCCAGCTGCGGATCCGGCCTATCTCGTCGCCCGTGAGCGCGGTGCACAGCACCGTGTCCCCCATGAGCTGGGACGGGCTGCCGTGCGCCATCGCCTCGGCTTCGACGCCCAGGTCGCGCAGGACCTCCATCGTGCGCTGGTTGGTGATGTGCGCCCGGGGGGTGTTGGCGAGCCAGCCGTACTTGGTGACGAGGAGGGTGCGGATGCCGTAGGTGGCCAGCAACAGGGCGGCCGAGCCACCGGCGGGGCCGCTGCCGACGACCAGGACGTCGGTGTCGTAGGTCTCCGTGCGGGTCATGAGTGGGCTACCTCGTTCAGTCGGTCAGAGGGGCGATACGGAAGGTGTGGTCCAGACGGCGCCACTCACCGGCGACACCGCGGCCGTCCGGGGTGGGACCGTCCTGCGGGACGAAGTCGACGATGAGCTGGTCCTTCACACCGAAGACGGTGTCTCCGTCGAGGTACGAACCGCCGGCCACGAACAGCTGCGTGATCAGGCGGCGGTGGCCGGGCGCGTCGATCATGAAGTGCAGGTGCGGTGCCCGGTAGGGATGGCGGCCGACCGCGGCGAGCATCTGTCCCACGGGGCCGTCCTCCGGGATGGGGTACTCCGAGGGCAGGATCGACCAGAACGTGAGCCGCCCCTCGGCGTCGCTCCGCAGCCGGGCACGCAGGACGGGTCCCTCCAGCTCCGGCAGCTGAACGTCGTAGAAGCCGTCCTCGTTGGACTGCCATACGTCGACGACCGCGTCCTTCACCGGCACACCGGCCGTGTCGGTCACGCGCACGTCCGCCCACAGCGGGGTGCCGGGCAGGCCGCCGGAGATGTCGGTGCCGTGCTCGGCCTCCGGCGGTCCCTCCACGTAGAAGGGGCCCAGGACGGCCGACGGTGTGGTGTCCGGTGTGCGGGAGTTGGTGAGCAGGTCCACGGCGCTGGAGACGCCCAGCACGTCGGAGAGGAGTACGAACTCCTGCCGGGTCGGGCTGCACACCTCTCCCGTCCGGGTGAGGAAGTCGATCGCGTACTGCCACTCCCCCTCGGTCACGTCCTGCTCGGACACGAAGGTGTGCAGGTGCCGTACGAGGCCGGTGAGCAGGGTGCGGACACGGGCGTCGGGCGCCTGCGCGAAACTCGCGACCACCTGCTCCAGGAGCCGGGCCGGCGTGGTCTCGGTGGCGGTGGGGTTCCGGGGACGGCGGCCGTGCCAGGCGTCTGCGAGCAGGGCCTCGATGCCCTCGACCGTCAGTTCCCGGGGGTTCGGGTACGGCGTCGCCACGGCCAGCCCGGCCGCGCGGCCCAGCTCGGACTCGGGCATCCCCAGGTCTCGCAGTGAGGTCGGTCCGCCCAGCGAGGCGATCAGGTCGTACATGCCGCTCGGCGCGTCGGGCACGTCCAGCGCGCGGGCGATGCGCCGCATGGCGTCCGGAGCGGCGGGCGCGTTGTAGGCCATCGCGTGCGGAAGGATCACGGTGTGCGTCTCGGCGTGCGGCAGGCCGAAGGTGCCGCCGAGGCTGTGGCAGAGCTTGTGGTGCAGGCCCATGCCCACCGTGGCCAGGCACGTACCGGCGAGCCAGGCGGCCTGGAGCAGGTCGGCCCGCGCCTCCCGGTCGGCGGGGTCGGCGGCCAGCCGGGGCAGCGCCCGAGCGATGAGCGAGATCGCGTCGAGGGCACGGCGGTCGGTGACCGGGTCCGCGTCCGCGGAGTACAGCGCCTCCACGGCATGCGCCATGGCGTTCACACCGCTGGTGATCGACATGGGCAGCGGCAGGGAGAGCGTGAAGTCGACGTCGTAGACGACGGTCTCGGGCAGGATCGCGGCCGAGGACCGGGTGACCTTGTGACCGTCACGCGTCTCGCCGAGCACGGGGGTCACCTCGGATCCGGCGTACGTGGTCGGTACGACCACCTGCGGCAGGTCCGTGCGTACGGCAAGTGCCTTGGACAGGCCCGTGGTCGAGCCCCCGCCGACCGACACGAGACAGTCGGCGCCCGCCTCCTTCAGTACGGCGAGCGCCGCGTCCGTCACCTCGGTCGGCGTGTGCATGGCGGCGCCGTCGAACTCCGCCGCCAGCAGGTCGCCCAGAGCGTGCCGGACCCGCGCGGACGCCTCGGCGAGCGGCGGGCTGGAGAGCAGCAGCACCCGGGAGCCACCGAGCCGTCGTACCTCCTCGGCGAGTTCACCGACGGTACCGGGACCGAAGATCACCCGTGCCGGATGGGAAGTGTGCACGAACGTCCGCATGGTCTATCGCCTCCGCGTGTCGGCAGAATCACGGTTGTGCCTGGCCACCGAGTCTGCGGGTTACAGGTGCGTGAACTCCTGCACGATCGGGGCGTGCCGTTGCACGAAAGACGCATGGCGGAGGTGGGTGTCGCGTGGCGAAGGCGGCCGGCCTGCCGACATGGCCGCCAGGAGCACGGGGGCGACAGCCTCCGAGTCGTCGCCGGACTCGTCTGGACACCAACAGAACGCCATCATGTCCAAGACAGCACACTGATCCCGATCAGGGACCGTATGGTCGGCGCCTCGAGAAGCAACTACCGGTTCTCAGCGCAACTGCCCGGCCCCTGTGGGTTCGCCCTCGTCCCTCGGCTCGCGCTGCTCGTGGCGTCGCCACTCGCGTCCGCCGTCGCGCGAGACCCACAGGCCTTCGCCCTTCACCAGGTCATACGTCGGTGTCGCGGCATCTGCGATGCCGTAGAGCGTCGTCCTCGACGTTGCTGACGTCGGCCACGAACATGGCCGTCCGCCTCACACGCTTCGCCGGCCGCACCATCGCCGCATTCTCACATGAAGTGTCAGCCACCTGGGTGGGAGGGAAGTTCATGTGCGGCCCGCACCGGCTCGGCGCGGGCCGCACATCGAACTTCATCGGAGTCAGAAGGTCAGGCTCCAACGGTCGAGATAGCCCGGGTCCGGGTCGAAGATGCCGGGGGTGTTGTCGGTGACCCTCAGCTTCCAGGTGCCGTTGGCGGGGACCTGTGAGGCGTCCACGGTGTACGTGGCGTGCACTTCACCCTCGCCGGTGTCCCAGTACCAGGGCTTCACCGGGATCTCCGTCCCGTTCTCGCTGACCAGGGTGACGATCTGGCCGCCCACCCACGGGTGGACGAGGTCGATGGTCACCTCGAGGTCGCTGGGCGCGTGGCCCTTGCGGCCGGTGACGACGAGGGGAGACTCGGTCGTGCCCCACTTGGGGATGTCGTAGCGGGCCGGGTTGACGAAGAAGCGTCCGCCGGAGGCCAGCACGGGCCAGTCGAAGCGCACCGTGTGCTTGGCCTTGCGCTGGGCGGTGTTCTTGACGGTGACGGCCGTCTTGAAGGTGCCCGCCTTCTTCGGAGTGCCGCTGATCAGGCCGGTGCGCGAGTTGATGGACAGGCCCTTGGGCAGCCCGTGTGCGGAGTAGGCCAGCCGTCCGGGGCTGGACCCGACCGCTTCGATCTGGCGGCTCGTGGGCTGGCCGACGGCGACGGGGCGGGTGGAGGGCGCGGTGACGGCGATGTGGTTGACGTAGCGGGCGCCGACGTTGACCGCGGCCCAGGCGTTGCCGACCGCTTCGTAGGTGGCGCTGCCCTGGCCGAACAGGTCGGCGGCCGCCTGGAGGGTGGCGGTACGGGCCCCGGCGTAGTCGGTGCTGCTCGTCATGTACGTGGTCAGGGCCCGGTACCAGATGTCGGTTGCGTTGCGCAGGCCGATCGGGGTGACGGGCAGGGCGTCGTAGGTGGGGCTGTCGTAGGCGACGCCGTTGATCGTCTTCTTCCCGCTGCCCTCGGAGAGGAGGTAGAAGAAGTGGTTCGCCGGGCCGGAACTGTGGTGGACGTCCTCCTTCTTCAGCTGGGGCGTCCAGTAGTCCAGCGAGGTGCCCTTGTCGGGGTGGGCGTCCTTGGAGGGCTGGTCCATGTAGCGCAACGGCTTGCCGGTGCCGCGGACGTCGGCGAGCTCACCGAGCGTGTAGTCGGGCACGTCGGCGGTGTTGTTCGCGAAGAACTCCACGGCCGTGCTCATGATGTCGCTGGTCGCCTCGTTGAGGCCGCCGGACTCTCCCGCGTAGGTGAGGTTGGCGGTGGCGTACGTGACGCCGTGGGTCATCTCGTGGGCGGCGATGTCGAGTTCGGTGAGCGGGTGGGCGTTGTCCCGGCCGTCGCCGTAGGTCATGCAGAAGCAGAGATCGTCCCAGTAGGCGTTGGCCAGATTGTTGCCGGCGTGGACGCGGGAACGGGCGCCGACGCCGTCGTTGGCGATGCCGTTGCGGCCGAACCGCTCCTTGTAGAAGTCCCAGGTCTCACGCTGGCCATAGGCGGCGTCCACGGCGGCGGTCTGGCGGTCGGCGACTGTGCCGTCGCCCCAGTTGTCGTCATCGTCGGTGACGAGGGTGCCGGAACCGCCGACACCGGTCATGTCGAACGTAGCGTGGCCACCGCGTTCCGGGTCGGTCAGCTCGAAGACGCCACCGTTGTTCACGGTCCCGATCTGCACCTGGCCGCTGTACTGGCTGTGGCCGGCACCGGCCTTGATCTGCTCGACGCTCTGCAGGCGCGCGCCGGTAGCAGCGTCCGTCACCACGCTCAGACGGCTGGGTACGCCGTCCGGCTGCGTGCCGGTGACGAAGGACTGCCAGGCGAGGACGGGGCTGCCGTCGCCCATGAAGACGACGAGGCGGGGAGAGCCGGCCGCCGCCGGGTCCTGGGTCCGGGCGCCCTTGGCCGCGGAGAGGGCACTCTTCTTCGCCTCGGCGGCGCTGACGGCGGGTTTCGTGCTGGGCACCGCGATTCGCGCGGTGGACGCCTTGCTGACGGTGCGGCCGCCGGCCCTCTCGTGGACCACGAGGTCACCGCCGAGCACGGGAAGTCCCGCATACGTGCGCTCGTAACGTGTGTGCACTGTGCCGTCGGCGTCCTTGATGACGTCCTTGGGTATCAGTGCCTCCTTGCCGCCCAGCCGGAGGGCGTCGGCGGTGGTGGCACCGGCATCGGCCGCCGCTTCGAGCAACTGCTCGCGCTGCGCGGCGGTAAGGGTGACGGGGCGCGCCCCGGCCATGGCCTTCGCCACGATCCTCTGCGGTGCCGTCCCGTCGTCCTCGGGTGCCGCGGACGCGACGTCGGGCGAGAGGAGGGGCGTCAGCAGTGCGGCCAGGGCCACGGCGGCGGTCACCGGGACAAGGCCGCGTGGCCCACGTGTGCGGCGAATGTGCGCGGGTCTCGGCGACGATGTCGCGTCAGAGGCGGCTTGATGGTTCGTCACTCGTGCAACTCCTAGTGCCCGACCGCATGAGCGACCGGCGAGCGGTGACAGGGAAGGGTGAGGAAGCCTGCGGGTGATGAGGTGCGCGTGGTGCTCGCAGGCCGTGGTGGATCGTTTCAGCAGGCCCGTTCGCTGTCACCATCTCGGAGATCAATGTCCGAAAGCCGGTCATCTGCCTGTCGGGCGGGCGACGGGACGCCTGTCGGCAACAAGCGGATTTACCGGACGGAAATGCCGACTTGACGCTTCGTTGGGGCGAGATTCAGCCATGGCGAAAGCCGGAAGCGCCGCCCGGATGGTGCACATCTGTGCACCATTCCCTGCTCAAGGCGTGAGGCGCGCAGCTCCGCCGCTGTGACCGACGATGGTTTCAGCCAGGTCGAGACAGCCTCGGGAGCAGCCCGGTTCGGACAGCCGGCCGAGCACGGTCAGCGGTGCCGTTACCGCCGCTCCGGCCGGATGTCCCACAGCGACGATGCGCGGTCTCAGCAGTCACGGCCGCGCGAGTCGCAGGTTGTCGTCAGGCTGATCGTCGCGCCGCCCGGCAGTCGCTCTCAGAAGCCCCGCGCTGCGCGCTTGTACAGCGGTTCTGTGATGCTCTTGGTGAACTGCGGGCCGATGAGGTGCCGGGTGCAGCCGGCCGCCGGTGCGTAGCCGCAGTGATTGCTGGCGCGGTCGAGGTAACCGCCTTCCGTGTTGACGCCGACCACCGTTCCCAGCCCGGACCGCACGTTCAAGGCACTTATCCGTGGACCGCCACTGGCGCCGCCACCCATCACACACTTGGTGCCCCACAAGCCCTTGGCGATGGAGACGTCGGCGGTGCTGAGTGCTTGCTTGGCTTCGCCCGTGCAGTAGGCAAGCCGCGCTCCGGTGTATTCGGGCAGGCCCTCCCGAGCCGGATCCGACGCGGCGCGGGGGTAACCGAACTGGTAGACCCGCGCACTGCCCGGACGGTTGAAGCCGATCTTCTGGGCGGCACCGACCGCGGTTTGAAGTCGCTGTCCACGTGGGCCGTGGTTGAGAACCACGAAGGCCTGGTCGTACTTACCGAACTTCTCCTGTTGCTGATCGTTCTTCAGCCAGGTGGCGGCGGTGACCGCCATACGACCCGTGTACTTCCCGTAGGGCGCCCTGCCGTCGTGATATCCCGGAACGAACATCACGTTCGTCGCCCACCGATTGTCCTCACCGAGGAGGTTGGTGTTGTTGACGCAGTGGGCGGCCGTTGCCACCGTGCTGCGATTGGCGCTCGCCACGACGGTGGCGGTGCAACTGCTGTCCTCGCCATGGTCGGTGAAGAACAATCTGCCCACCGTCTTGGTGACGTGGTTCTGCCTGGTCCAGGGCGCGCCGTCAGGACCCTTGACCGGGCGCTGTCCGGTGACCGGCTCGGTCACCGCCGCGATCCGTCGCGGCGTCCAGTAGGCGAGCACCTTCTTCTGAGCTGCCGCACTGACGGCTTGTGAGTGGGTAGCCACATCCGCCGTCGCCCGGGAGGCCCGCGGGACATCCGCAGTGGCCGAGAGCGGCATTGACACCAGCGCCCCCATGCTGAGAACCACTCCGGTCATGGCGGCGGTGCCTGCGATCTTGCGGGTTTCGTGCAGGGCGCGTCCTGCACGGTGAGGTGTCGTCATACGCGCAACCTACGCACCGAAGATCAGCAACCTGTCAGCGTTTGTTTGACATATCGTTCGGCTTCGCGACGTTGCTGCTTCGCCGAACTGCGGGGCCTGCCCATCGCCGTGACCGCCCGAGCCGCGGCGTCAGCGGGGGCTGTCGCGCCGTGCTCGCGAGGGTTCCTCCGGCGCGACTGGCGATCAGGTCGGGACACCCGCGGCCGGCGTGCGCGCCGTCCGCTTGAGCAGAAGGTTCCTTGCCAGGACCCCCAAGGCGGCTCCCGGAACGGGCGCCAGCAGATAGACCCAGAGGAAGCTGTACTGTCCCGACGCCAGCGCCGGACCGAACTGCCGGGCGGGGTTCGTGCTGCCGCCGGTGCTGTTGCCCAGCAGAGTGATGGTCAGGCACACGACTGTGCCGACCATGTAGGGAGTGTGGCGCGTCAGCCGGCGGACTGATGTGAACACCGCCACGAGCAGCACGATGACACCCGTGGACAACGTCTCGGCCGCGAAAAGCTCGGCGGCCGACCAGCCGGGCCCGGGTTGCAAAGCGGCGTAGGTCACCGGCGGAGCGCTCGTGCTACGGCCCCAAATGCCTCGCGCCGCGAACACGCCGAGCAAGGATCCGGAGAGCTGAGCCACGGTGTAGGGCACCACTGCCGCGCCCGGGAGGAGACCGAGACGCCACATCGCGAAGGAGATCGCCGGGTTCATATGGGCGCCGGACTGTCTCCCGAGAGGGCTGAGGACCAGTCCCGTGATGAGAATGCCGACTATGGCGCCGACGGCGAGCAGCTGGAGGCGGACCTCCGGGATCGCCGAGGAGACCGCAGGTGAACCGATGACCCAGCGTACGACGGTCGTCACACTGAGCAGGAGAAGGAAGGTCAGTACCAGCTCTACGGCACTGTGGCGGAGTACCGCAGGGGAAGTGCTCAACAGGTTGCCTCGGACGGGGACGGGCACGAGCCCTCCCGAGGGAGGGTTCTCCGCCCGTCCGGAGATGACGGTCGGCCCGCAGCCCCGCTGAACGCGGCCGAGCTGCTCCGGCCGCGAGCTCAGCTCAGCTGGAGCCGGTCCGCGATGCCGGCGGACGTGAAGGCCCGGACAAGATCGTCGCGGTCCTCGGTGAAGTGGGCCCAGCTGTCGCAGTGCGCGGGCACCACACGCCGGGCACCGAGGATCTGAGCGGCTTCGGCGGCTCCGTCACCGTCCAGGACGACCAGCGCACCGTCGAAAACGGGCAGGCGAGGAGCGCCGGCGAAGAGGACCGCCGTGTCGATCGGAGCGAAACGGTCGGCGATGCGCCGCACCAGGTCCAAGGAGGCGTTGTCGCCGCTGACGTAGACCGTGGGCAGGCCGTCGGAGGTGAGGACGAACCCGATCACTTCACCGGCGATCGCTTCTGCCCCCTCCGGGCCGTGCAGGGCTGGGGTGGCGGTCACCGTCACCGTGCCGCCGTCCTTGCGCGGGAGTTCCATGGAAGCCCAGGGGGCAAGGCTGCGAGCCGTGCCACCGAGGCGCTGCGCACCGTCGGCGGTGGTGACGGTGAGCGGCACACCGGCGAGGAAATCTCGTCCGGAGGTGTCGAGATTGTCGGCGTGCTGGTCGTGCGAGAGCAGGACGGCGTCGACCGGACCCAGCTCAGCCGGTGCGATCGGGGACGGGGCTGTCTTGGTCAGCACCAGGCCACCGGGCAGCTCGTAGTCGCCAGGGCCGTCGAAGGTCGGGTCGGTCAGGAACCGCAGACCTCCGTACTCGATGAGAGCCGTAGGACCGCCGAAGACAGTGATCGGAACCTGTTGCACGGGAGACACCTCACGGATAGGGGAACGGGTATCCGTGACAACCATAAGCGGCTCTCACGGATACCCGCAAGCCGTACCATGAGACACATGGAGGCAATCGCAGCAGAGCAGCTCAACGTCCAGCCCGCGCCGGGTGCGGCGCAGTACCCGGCACTCGACCTCGCCAACAGCGTCGTCGCCCTGACCAGCGGCCAATCGGTGGACCTGCTCGACACTCCCGTCGCAGCCGGTCAGTGGCTCGCCGGGCACGATCTCGCGCCGGCGGCCGCCGTCCTGGACGGCGACGACGCAGCGCGCCTCCACGGTCTGCGCGCACACATCCGCTCGTTGATCGACTCGAGCATCCACGGCGGCCCAGCGTCCGAAGACGCTCTCGACGCCCTCAACGACGCCCTCACCGGTGCGCCGTCCGCGGCCCTGCTGAGCTGGAACCCCATCAGCGGGCTGCACCGCACAGCTGCCCGACCGCGCAGTGAGATCGTCGACCACGCCCTGGCCCGCCTGGCCTCGGACGCAGCCGACCTGCTGACGGGAGCGGACGCCGAACGGCTCACGGCGTGCGGATCCAACCCCTGCAACCGCTACCTGCTTCGCCACGGACGCCGCCACTGGTGCTCGACGCGCTGCGGCGACCGCGCCCGCGCGGCCCGCGCCTATGCCCGCCGTACCCGTTCGGCGACCCCATGACGCTTGCGAGCAGAGGACGTCGGCAGGACCGCGCGCGGGAGTCGGCGCTCGGCATCGACTCGCGGCCTGCGTCCGGCAGTTGCCCCGCGCCGAGCCAGTCGGTCCGCGAGCGTGCGGGGAGTAGCGGCTTCGGCCTTTCACGCGCACCGCTGGATGCGACGTGACCGTCCTTCCCCGGGGGGTTGAGCGCGACGGCTTGTCCACCACGCCGGCCCCGCAGGTGCCTACGCGGGTGAGAGGCCCGGATGCGTGTCCGTTCCGGGCCTCTTCTCCAGCACGGTCCGTGGGGCCTGAACTCGTCGAGGCGGCCTCCCACTCGACGTATCCGCTCGTCGGTGTACCGCTACTTTCCGGCGGCGGCGGCACGCTCACGGGCAGCGGCACGCTCACGCTCGGACAGACCCTCATCCTCACCGGCACCCTCAGCGGCGGCACGCTCACGGGCAGCCGCACGCTCACGCTCGGACAGACCCTCATCCTCACCGGCACCCTCAGCAGCGGCACGCTCACGGGCAGCCGCACGCTCACGCTCGGACAGACCCTCATCCTCACTGGCACCACGCTCACGAGCAGCGGCACGCTCACGCTCCGAGAGGTCCTCATCGCCCCCGGCATCCTGAGCACCGGCACGGTCGCCCTGGGCGGAACCGTCCGTGCCAGGGACCGACGTGGCCGCGGCACCCGCGGGCGCGGTGGACGACGGCTCCGCTCCACCGGAGGTGTTGCCCCCGTCCGGACCGCAGGCCGTCAGAGCGAACCCGGCGACCGCGACGGCAATACCCATGGCAACGCGGCGCGCAGTGGTGACCTTCATGAGACGAACTCCATTCAGCTGTGGTGACCGGGCGTGTTCCCCGTCGTGATCACCACATTGGACCGATCACCACCGGCCCCACCAGGCCCAACCCCCTCTGGTGACCGTCACACCGCGACCCGGTTACCGACCACGGACACGAGTTACCGCGGCGCACCCAAAAGCTGAAGATTCCCTGACAACCGACTCCGCGACTGCGGGCCCATCACCGTGTGAATGGCAGGCTGCCGGTCAAGAGGAGCCGTTGTTCGACGGGGCGAATGCAACAGCCTTTGTGGGAACCCGAGTTGGGCGTAGATGATGGACTGGCATGCTCGAGTTCGAGGAGCGCTTCGTGGATGCAAGCGCCCCATTTTGCCGAGGGATCGCATTTCCGTGCCAAAGAGGTGGCGCACAGATACCAACTAATGCGGCGTGACTCGAAAAGCGTCTATAGTCGCTTGGCCGAAACTGATCATCGGACGGATGGCGCGACCGACAATCGCGAAGCTTCGCTTGACCTGTCCTCCGCGTGAAGAAACTGAGCATGAAAGGGGAGTGGCCGCCCAATGCTCGATGAGGGCGCCGTGTCCGCAGGGCAGGGTCACCGACGTACCGTAGCCGGCCGCTACCAACTGCTGTCCGCCCTCGGTACGGGGGGCATGGGAACGGTCTGGCGCGCCTACGACCAGGTGCTGCACCGCGAAGTGGCCGTCAAGGAAGTCAAAGCACCTGATGATCTGGCGGCGTCGGAAGTCGAGCGCATGCACGCCAGGTTGGAACGTGAAGCGTGGGCCGCGGCACGGATCTGCCATCCGAACGTGGTGACCGTCTATGACGTGGCCAAGGAAGACGAGCGTCCATGGATCGTCATGGAGCTGATCCGCGGTTCGTCCATGGCGGATCTGCTCAAGGCCGAAGGAGCGCTGTCGCCTCAACGAGCGGCTCATGTAGGCGTGGAGGTGCTCGCCGCCCTGCGTGCCGCCCACGCGGCCGGGGTGCTGCACCGCGACGTCAAGCCGGCCAACGTGCTCATGGCCCACGACGGCCGGGTGGTGCTCACCGATTTCGGTATCGCCACGCTCGAAGGCACGTCCGGGCTCACCATGGCCGGTGAGATGGTCGGATCCCCCGAGTTCCTGGCACCCGAACGGGCACTGGGCCAAGCGCTGGGGCCCGCCTCGGACCTGTGGTCGCTCGGCATCCTGCTGTATGCCGCAGTCGAGGGGCGCTCGCCGTTCCGGCAGACAACCCCGCTGGTCACCCTGCGCGCCATCGTCGAAGAGGATCTCCCACCGGCCCGTCAAGCAGGCTCACTTGCCTCCGTGATCGAAGGGCTGCTGCAGAAGAACCCGGAAGAGCGTCTGGCCGCGGAGCAGACGCACCGGAAGCTCTGCGCGATTCGGGACGGCCGCACCACTGGCGTCACGGCCCATCCGGCCACAAGTCAGGTGACCACTCCGATCATCGGGTCACCGGTCGCCCCCCGGCCCGACAGACGTCGCCGTCGAACCGCCGTGCTGGGCGTGAGTGCGGTGGCACTGTTGCTCGTGGGCGGAGGACTCACTTACAGGGCGGCGAACGGGGACGGGCAGGAGAGTACGGCGGCGCCGGAGAAGTCCGAGCCGTCGCGCTCCAGCGGATCGGTGGAGGTGTCCGTGTCCGGCGAGCGCAGTGCCTACCAGGGCAGCTGCCCGCCCTACAACGAGAACGCTCCCACCTTCACCGCGACCTTCACCGTCGATCGGACCCCGGCCGTGGTGTCGTACCGGTGGGTGACGGACAAGGACTCGCTGATCGACGACGAGTGGCAAACGCTGCCGTTCGCAGCGGGTGACGCAACGACGAAATCGAAAAGCCTGGACTTTTCGACCTACTACGGTGAGTCTTTCCGTACGTTGATAGGCGTCGAAGTCCGCAAACCGCAGGCGGTCCGGTCGGACAGCGAACTTCTGGTGATTGAGTGCGACGAGGGTTGAGGCACACCCCGTCAGTGGCCATGGCTTGACAGCCACGCTCGTCCCCGCAACCAATTCCACACGATGCGCCGGTGTCGAGATGCCGCCGCCTATGCCGCCCGAGGTCGTGGGCGCCGTTCGCAAGCTTTCCTTGAAACGATATAGCTTACCCAGCAGGCAGCGGTCCGACCGTGCCGCCTGCACTCTTGCCATGGACCACTTCAGAGCGTCGAAATGAGGCGCATATGAGCGACGCAAACCAGGAACATGTCGACGATTCATCACAGGATCGGGAACGTGCAAGTGACTTCAAATCTTTTATGCACTTGACTCCTCAGCAGGTCCAGGACACCTCGCGCGCTTTCCAGGAATGGGAAGACGGACCCTTCTCGCATCTCACTGGGCTGTCCATTCCAGATCAGTCCGCCCACCGAGGCTTCAGATTCTCTGCGAACGGCCTTCTCTTCGACGGCTTACTTTCCGCAAAGGTCTACTGTGACTCCCTCACGGGCGTTTCCGGAAGCGATCAGGACCAAGATCCGGTCGTCGCCGACCTGGTGACTTCCGGACGTATCGAGTTCACGGCGAAGGGCGTATCGCACGACGTGACACCGGGACGCATTTGCATTCGCGACACAAGGGCGTCTTGGGAGTTTTCCTGCAGTCCGGGCACCCGACTGCGCGTGATTTCGATCCCTCGCCATCTGGTGTTTTCGCGAGCATATTCACCGGCTGCACTCAATCAGGCATTCATTTCCGATGTCAAGACGCCGGAAGTGCGCTTCCTGACCAATTTCCTGGAGGCGATCGAAAAGAGCAGTGACGACTTGGATCAGTCGCATTCGGCCCAAGGTATCGCCTTGGACGCCTGCGCGTCAGTCTTCTCCAGCATGCTGTCCGATCGTTCGATCGCCGGGCTGCAGGAACACCCGAACGCGACTTTGACGGCGGCGAGGCACTTCATCGAGAAGAACCTGGACCGACACGACCTCTCCCCCGTGATGGTCGCCCAGACGGTCGGCGTGTCCGTGCGGACACTGCACCGGTTCTTTTCTGAGTCGAATGATTCCGTCATGGCCTTCACGCGTCGGCGGCGTCTTCAGAAGGCTCACGCCGAAATGATGAGCCAGGGAAGCACGGCCAGGATTTCTGAAATTGCCGCGCGCTGGCATTTCGCGGACTCAAGTCACTTCATCCGGCACTTCAAGTCCTTCTATGGAGCGACACCAGCCGCGTACCTCAGAAACCACAGCGGATCGGACCGCCGGGATACGGACGGCTGAGTCCCGGCGGCGGAGACGTGACCGGCCGGCTGGACCGGCGGCCCCCGTCTTGAGAAGACAGGCCGGCAAGTTCGCGCGCCGGCACGTCTTCGCCTCGGGCACCGATGAGTTCCGGCCCGCCGTGCCGCGAGCGTCCCCCCTTCGAGTTCCGCGTCGCGGACTCACCGGCGCACTGTCCTGGTAGCCGCGGTCAGCGCATTCTTTGACGCTGTATCATTTCCGTCCGCTCACAGGATAGTAAATGTGCGTCACCCTCAATAACATAAGCGCCAGCTCCGCAATGTAAATTGCGCGTCACGCTTCGGCTGCTGACCTCCGGTTGGTAAGAGTGCATTTTCCGGCTATGCCGTGAAACCCAGCGAGCAGAACACCCTGTTTGCCCCGCTCCGAACGCGGCATGAGTTAAGGGCGTGTTTCACATTTCTCCGCCGGGACATCCACACCCCTTCCTCAAGCAGTCAACTGCCACATAGACTCCCGCCGCCCGATTCCGCTTTGTGATTCAGAGGGATCCCTTTGAGCGACAACTTGTCTGGCAGACAACGCCTTTCAGTAGTGGGAGTGGCTCTGCTGGTCGTCACGGCAATCCCGTCGGCGGCTGTGAGCGCCCAACCCTGGACCGATCCATCCGGTCGGTCGGCAATGGCCGCGGCGAAATCGCCGACCGTCCACGCGAACACGGTCTCCGTCACCCTCGTCACCGGCGACAAGGTGACGGTCACCCCAGGGGACGGCCGTCCGGCGGCCGTTGCCGTTCGCGGCCCTGACGGAAGCGAGTCCAGCGCGAGGATCAGCACCGTCGGCAAGGACACCTACGTCTATCCGACGTCCGCCGCCAGGTTCCTGGCGGCAGGGTTGCTGGACAAGCGCCTGTTCAACATCACCCAGCTCATGGCCGACGGCTACGACGACGGGCAGGTCAGCCGCGTACCCGTCATCGTCACCTATGCCAAGGGCCTCGGTGACACAGCGGCTGACGCCCGGCGGCAGGCAGCGAGACTGCCGGACGAGGCAACTGATGTCCGGCCTCTCACCAGTGTCAACGGTGCCGCGCTCACGGTCGGCGCGTCCGACGCTGCCGAGTTCTGGTCCGCACTGACCGATGAGCCACACGACCAAGGATCGCGGCGCTCCGCGGGCAGCGCGTCCTTCACCAACGGTGTCGCCAAGGTGTGGCTGGACGGCAAGGTCAAGGCCACTCTTGCCGACAGCACCGCCCAGATCGGGGCCCCGCAGGTCTGGAACGACGGCAACACCGGCAAGGGGGTTGACGTCGCGGTCCTGGACACCGGCTACGACGTGGACCATCCCGATCTGCAGGATGTCGCCTCGTCGAAGACCTTCGTACCGGGCCAGTCCGTCGACGACGGAAGCGGTCACGGTACGCACGTCGCCTCCACGATCGCCGGTACCGGCGCGGCCTCCGACGGCCGGGAACGAGGTGTCGCTCCCGGCGCGTCCCTGCACGTGGGCAAGGTGCTGGCCGACGAGGACTACGGCCTCGATTCCTGGATCGTGGCGGGGATGGAGTGGGCGGCTCGGGACGTCAAGGCCCGTGTCATCAGCATGAGTTTGGGCGTGGACCGGCCTGCTGACGGTACCGATCTCCTCAGCCGGTCGGTGAACGAGCTGAGTGCTGAGACCGGCGCCCTGTTCACCATCGCCGCCGGCAACTCGGGGCCTTCGGAGCACACGGTCCGCTCACCGGGCACGGCGACCGCCGCGTTGACCGTCGGCGCCGTCGACTCGGCCGACTCGATCGCCCAGTTCTCCAGCCGCGGACCGCGACTCGGTGATGACGCGCTCAAGCCGGAGATCACCGCTCCCGGCGTCGGCATTCTGGCCGCCCGGTCCCGCCATGCCCGGTTCGGCGAGGGCGACTACGCCGCCCTGAGCGGCACCTCGATGGCGACCCCTCACGTCGCGGGCGCGGCGGCCCTCCTGGCCGCCCGGCATCCCGACTGGGACGCCACACTTCTCAAGGACGCGCTGGTCAGCACGGCTGCCCCGACCGACGCCATCAGCGCCGACGACGGCGGCAACGGAAGAGTCGACGCGGCGGCCGCCGTCCGCTCCTCCCTCATCGCGACGGCGACCGCCGACGCGGGCATGCACTCGCTCGGCGGCGATCCCGGCGAGACCGTGGGCAAGCAGGTCACCTGGACGAATGCCGGGAGTGAGCCGGTGACGGTGGACCTGGCCATCGAGGCACCCGGGGCTCCGGAAGGCCTGTTCACCCTGTCGGCCTCGCGGCTCACCGTCCCTGCCCACGGCACCGCGTCGGCGACCATGACCACGCACCTGGACAAGGCCCCGGCAGCTCACCGATACCGGGGACACGTCATCGCCTCGGTTTCCGGCACGGTGACCACCCGCACGCTGATCGGCGTCAGCACGCAGGAGAAGCCCTACCACCTGCGGCTCAAACTGCGAGACCAGCAGGGCAAGCCGGTTGACGGACTGGTGGAGCTGCTGCGCAAGGACGGCGGGCCAGACGCCTACTCCATCGTCTACAGCTCCGATGGCGAAGTGGATCGGATTCTGCCGCCCGGTACCTACGCGGCATGGGCGTTCGCGCACGTCCGGGGTGTTCAGGGGGAGTCCTCGCTCGGCCTGGGGCTGCTCGGTCAACCGGAGATCTCCTTGACCCGCGACACCGACGTCACGCTCGGAGGTCCGACGCTCCGCCTCACCGAAGCGCGGACTCCCCGTCCCAGCGTCAGCGATACGGAGGGGCGCATCGACTACATCCGGTCCTTCGCCCCCGCCGAGACGGTGAGCGTCTCGGCTCTGGTCGATGCACGCGTCGACAGCATTTGGGCCCAGCAGAGCCGCAAGGTCACCGAGGGCTCGATGCTCTACACGGCGCGGTGGCGCAAGCTGCAGCCGGTGCTGACCTTGACCTCGGGCGACCAGTCGTTCGATGACCTGTGGCTTCAGCCCGGCTCGGGCAGGCTGCCGGCGGGAAGCCGGACCTTGAAGACCGTCTTCGCGGGCGACGGAAACCCGGCCGACTACGCCTCGATCGACGCGGCCGGCAAGGCCGTTGTGGTCCGGCGCGGTGACGACAGCGAACAGATCCCGGCGGCCAGGGACGCCGGCGCGGCACTGCTGCTGATCGTGAATGACGACTTCGGCCGTCTGCGTTCCCCTATCAGCAGGACGCCCCTGACCGTGGTCGGACTCTCCGCGAGCGCGGGCGAGAAGCTGATCTCCCGTATCCAGGCGGCCGGAAACGGCCGCGTCACCCTGCACGCCGTGTCCAACCCCGTCACCTCGTACCTCTACGACCTCACGCACACCTGGCGCGACGAGATCCCCGCACGGCCGGTCTACGCTCCGAAGACCGGGCAACTGGCGACCGTCGAGAACGACTTCCGCAACAATCCGGAGCACAAGGTCGAGGAGTACCGGTTCGACCTCCAGCCCTACACCACCCGGGAAAGCGGCGTGGCCGTGCCGGCCGACACCGGCAGGCACCGCACCGACTACGTGACCGCGGACCCGTCGGTGCGCTGGCGGCAGTACCTCGTGGTGGCCGCGGCGACGGCGGTGCAGAGCACGGACATCCTCACCTACTCCGCCGGGCGGACCTCCGAGGTCACCTGGTTCGGCCCGATTCAACGCCCGAGGCTGAACGGCAGCATCGTCGAACTGCCGTACCGCACGGGCAACCGGATGGTGGCTCCTGACCTGCCGGGCTGGGGCGACTCCGGGCAGAACCACGTCGGAACGTACGGCCATGGCACTCAGTCGACCGACCTGTACCGGGGGGCCAAGCGGATCGCCGGGACCGACGGCTCCTGGATCGAGGCGGACACCGTGGCGGCGCCGGCCGGGTACCGACTCGTCACCCGCACCGAGCACAACGGATCACTCCCGTACTCGACGCGGACGCTCACCGAATGGTCCTTCCGGTCGGCGGCGGCACGTGATGCCTCCGAGAAGGTGCAGTTGCCGTTGATCCAGCTCGACTACGGCATCCCGACCAGGTTCGACGGGACGGCGAAGCGGGACGCGACGCTGACGGTCGCACCGTCCCACCTGCCCGGAGGTCCGCGCGCATCGGTCCGCACGACGAGGGTCGAGCTCTCGTACGACGACGGGGTCACCTGGCGGAACGCACAGCTCCGGCACGGCGCCGACGGCACCGAGGTACGGCTGAGCGCCCCGGCGAAGGCGTCGTTCCTGACCGTACGCGCCCATGCGACGGACCGTCACGGCAACGCCGTCACCCAGACGATCACACGGGCGGTCGGCATCGGCTGAGGTCGTGCACCCGGACGCCGAATCGCCGGATCCATAACGGACCCGTCAAAGCCTCACGAAGGATCTGAATTGATATCCAGGTTCCCACGCACATCAAGACGTCTCGTCGCCGCGGTTCTGGGCGCAGTCTCAGTGATCCCGCACGCGTACGCTTCCACGGACGCGGCGAGCACACCGGACAAGCCCACCTCCGTGGACGAGAGCGTCATTTCCCGTACGGTCACTCTCGTCACCGGAGACAGGGTCACCGTACGTTCCGGGGGTTCCGCTCCCGGCACCACGACGGTCCAGGGACCCGACGGCGAACCCGTCGGTGCTCATGTGACCTCCATGGGTGCGGACACCTACGTGTATCCGGACAGCGCCATGCCGTACCTCGGCCGCGGGCTGATCGACAAGCGCCTCTTCAACGTCACGCGGCTTCTCCGCGAGGGTTACGGCGACGCGGAACGGCTCCCCCTCATCCTGACCTACAAGAACGACGCCGCCGCGAAGCGTTCGGGAGCGGTACCCGAGGGATCCAGGGAGGTGCGCTCGCTCGACAGTGTCCGGGGCAAGGCGGTGACCGAGGATCTCGGCCGGGCGGACGACTTCTGGTCAGCCCTGACAGGTCATCAGGCTGCGGATGCGGGAAGCCGTAGCGAGAGCGCCTCTCCCTCCTTCGCTCAAGGAGTCGCGAAGGTGTGGCTGGACAGCAAGATCGAAGCCGACCTGGCGGACACGGTGGCCCAGGTCGGTGCTCCCTCGGTCTGGGCGGAAGGCAACACCGGGGAAGGCGTCGACGTCGCGGTCCTGGACACCGGTGTCGACGCCCAGCATCCGGACCTGGACGGCCGTATCGAGACGAGCGCCAGCTTCGTCCCGGGGCAAGCGGTCACCGACCGGCACGGCCACGGCACACACGTGGCCGCCACCGTCGCCGGCACCGGTGCCGCCTCCCAGGGCAAGGAGAAGGGCGTCGCACCGGGCGCCGACCTGCACGTGGGCAAGGTGCTGAACGACAGCGGGTCCGGATACGACTCCTGGCTCCTGGCCGGCATGGAATGGGCGGCGAAGGACCAGCGGGCGAAGATCATCAGCATGAGCATCGGCGGAGATCCCACGGACGGCACTGACCTGCTCAGCCAGGCCGTCAACACGCTCAGCGAGGAGACGGGCGCACTCTTCGTCGTCGCGGCGGGCAACAACGGCCCCAACGCTTCCTCCGTCGAGTCTCCGGGGGCGGCGGACGCCGCGCTCACGGTGGGCGCGGTGAATGGCGAGGACCAGATCGCCCTCTTCTCCAGCCGTGGACCGCGTCTGGTGGATCACGCTCTCAAGCCCGAGATCACCGCTCCGGGCGTGGACGTGCTGGCCGCACGGTCGCAGTACTCGCCCGGTGAGGGTCACTACACCACCATGAGCGGCACGTCGATGGCCACCCCTCATGTCGCGGGCGCGGCAGCGCTCCTGGCCGCGGAACATCCTGACTGGACCGGTCAGCAGCTCAAGGACGCCTTGGTGAGTACGGCCAAGTCGACCCCGGAGCTCGGCCCCTACGACGGTGGCAGCGGGCGGCTGGACATCGCCGCGACGACAAAGGCGCCGGTGGTCGCCACCGGCACCGCCTACCTCGGCATCCACCCCAGGAACAACAAGCTGTCCGGGGCGGCCGAACGACAGGTCACCTACACCAACACGTCCGGCACGGACATCACCCTCGATCTGGCACTCGACGCGCCTGGGGTTCCCCACGGACTGATCACGCTCTCCAGCGACCGGGTCACCGTGCCGGCGGGCGGTACCGAGACGGTCACGGTCGCGGCGGATCTGAGCACGACCTCGGACAAGGGCCTGTACACGGGTGTCATCGAGGCCACCGGCCCGGGCGGACAGGTCCTGGCCGACACGGTCGTCGGTGTCAGCACCGAGGACCAGCCTCACCACCTCGTCATCAAGGTCACCGGCAGGAACGGGGAACCCGTCCCGGCATCGATCACTGTGATCCGCGAGAACGACCCGGCCGGCGTCGCCTACCCCTTCCAGACCGGAAGCGGTACGGCGGATGTGCTGGTGCCGGAGGGAACCTATGCGGTGTGGGCGTGGGGAGTGGTCGAGGGCGCTCACGGTCCCAGCTCACGAGGGGTGGGCCTGCTCGCCGCGCCCAAGGTGGTCGTCGATACCGACACCACCGTGACGCTGGACGGCACCGCGCTCCGTGAGGTGAAGGCGGTCACGCCGAAGGAGAGCGTCGACGCGCGTCTGCGGATGGATTACCACCGCTCCCTGGGCGACACGGCTTCCGTCACCGACGCCTACACCGTTCCGATGGCTTTCGACAGCATGTGGGCGAAGCCCGGCGACCGGGTGGACGGCGACGAAATGTCCGTCACCGCGCGCTGGCGCAAGATCCAGCCCGAACTTTCCGTCGAATCGGGGAGCCAGTCCTTCGACGATCTGTGGCTGCTGCCCGGATCGGCCCGGCTTCCTGAGGGAAGCAGGCATGTGGCCGCGGTCTTCGCGGGTACCGGCACCGCTGCCGACTACTCCGGCCTGGACGCCAAGGGCAAGGTCGCCGTGGTCCGCCGCGGCAACCTCGACAAGCAGGTGACCGCCGCTGAGAAGGCCGGCGTGAAGTTGCTGCTCATCGTCAACGGCGAGCCGGGACGGTACTTCGACGGCGTCAGCCGCACACCGGTGACGGTGGCGACGTTGACCAAGGACCTGGGAGAACACCTGATCTCCCAGGTGAGCAAGGGAGGCGTCAGCCTCCGCGTCACCTCACACCCCACGACCGACTACCTCTACGACCTGGTCCGGCACTGGAACGGCCGTGTCCCGGACAACCTCACCTACCGGCCTCAGCAGCGCCAACTGGCGCGGGTCGACGTCGACTTCCGCCGCCGGTCCGGCGAGACGGCGCTCGACTCCCGTTTCGACATCACGCCCCACCGGCACACCAAGGTCGGCAACGCACCGATCGAAGTCACCCAGCGATTCCGCACCGACTGGGTCACCGCCGACGACTCCGTACGGTGGATGACCGAAGTGTTCACCCCGGAAGTCATTCAGTGGGGCGCGAGCATCGCCTATCCGGCGGGCAGCACTCACAGGGAGCAGTGGTTCGGCCCGATCCAGCGACCTCGCCTCAATGACTCGATCGATCTTCCGCAGCGCTCGGACGCCGGGTTCATATTCTCCGTACCGGGCTGGGGTGACTCGGGCGCGGATCATGCCGGGATCGCGGTTCCTGGCCAGCTCGACCAGACACTGGCCCTCTACCAAGGAAACACCCTCGTCGCCGAGACACCCGGGGGCTACCTCGAAACCCAGACGAAGTTGCGCCCAGAGCTGCTTCCGTACCGGCTCGTCGCGACAACGGAGCGCGACCCGGCGTTCTACCCGTACTCGACCCGGACGCGGACGACCTGGCAGTTCGTGTCCGGTTCCGGCGAGCAAGGCAGGACCGCCCGCCTGCCACTCCTCCAGCTCGACTACGCGCTGGACACCGATCTGGAGCACAAGGCTGCCCGCTCCGCGAAGGTGACACTCCTCCCGTCCCATCTGCCGGCAGCAACGAACGCCGGGACCGTCCGGTCCGCCGGCCTGTGGGTCTCCTACGACGACGGGGCCACCTGGCGGGAGCAGCGACTGAAGAAGACGGGGCACGGTTGGGAGACGCAACTGCGCGCACCCGCCGGCGCCAAGCACGTGACCTTGCGTGCCCAAGCCCGCGACAGTCGTGGCAACAGCGTCGAGCAGACCGTGATCCGCGCGTTCGGCTTGAGGTGACGGGCGCGTAGTGCCGTCCGGGCCCCATTGGCTGGGGGCCCGGACGGCGGCCCGTCTCCGACGACTCGGCTCAGAGGACTTTGAGGACCTCTTCGGCGAGCTTCGTGGACGAAGCTGGGTTCTGGCCGGTGTAGAGGTTTCGGTCCACGACGATGTAGGGCTGCCATGTCGGACCGCGGGAGTAGTCGGTGGGCAGCTTCCTGAGTTCGTCCTCCAGCAGCCACTTCGCCTCGTCGGCGAATCCGACTCCGGCTTCTTCGTCGTTGGTGAAGCCTGTGAGGCGGTAGTTCGCAAAGGGCGTCTCGTTGTTCTCGTCGCGCGTGGCGAGAAGGGCGGCCGGAGCGTGGCACACGATGGCCAGTGGCTTGCCGGAGGCCAGAGCCCGCCGCAGGAGCATCCCCGACTCGGCGTCGGTGGACAGGTCCTCCATGGGGCCGTGTCCTCCGGGGTAGTAGACCGCGTCGTAGTCCTCCAGGCGCACGTCCTTCAGGGAGATGGGACTGCGCAGTTCGTCCGCTTCCCGAATCACGTTCTCGAGCTTGAGAGCGTTCTCCTCGCCGTTGTTCATGCTGGGCCGCAGGCTCATCATGTCCAGCGTCGGAATCACCGCCCCGGGAGTGGCGACGGTGATCTGGTGACCGGCTCCGGTGAAAATGCTGTAGGGCGCCGCGAACTCTTCGGACCAGTACCCGGTGGGGTGTTTGTGGCCGTTCTTGAGGGTCCAGTAGGCGGCGCCGGTCATCACGAACAAGATCTTGGCCATGTCAGTCACGCCCGTCATTTGAGATGTCGCACGACAGGAGGACTCCTGCCGCTCAGCGTCAAAAGCCTCACCCCAGATTAGCCACCGAGCGATGAAGCCGCAGCCCAGGTGGAACGCATGGCGCTCGCCATACCACGGCTATCTGAATATGCGTGCCACATCATTGAACCTGAGCGCCTGTTTCGATCACAGGTGCATGAAACTCTCGCTGACGCCGAACCGTGTTGTTCCCGCGCATGTTTACGGCTCGGGTATCCGGAAAGACGCAACCCTGGCCGTTTCAGCCGTCAGGAAAGGAACACCGATGGGAGCAGCTCAGCAAGGGAAGTTCAACGATCCTTGGTGGCGGTTCATACCGGCAAATCGAGGCGTGGGAGTACTTCACATACTGGCCGGTATTCTCGTCATGGTACAAGCCGTCACTGTTCTCTTGGCCGGGGCTTCGAGAGAGTGGACCGTTTTCGAGGGCTTCATCTTGCTCGTCGGTTGTGCCCTGCTCCTGCAAGGTGTCGACGGGCTCCGCGCGCTCGGTTCGGCGAGGGCACGAGAGACGACGAAGTCGAACTGATGACGGCGGGCGACTCCATCGGGCCACCTGATGGAGTCGCCGGCCGGGAACGGCCCGGGACCCACGAGTTGCCGGGTGCGATCAGCGGACGCATGCTGAGGCGATCGGCTCCCACCAGCCCCTCCGCACATGGGGAGAAGTTTCATGGCCGCGCCCGCTCGCCCGTTGCCGAGTCCGGATGCCGCGCCGTTGGGCCTGGCCGGATTTGGGACCACCACATTCATGCTCAGCTTCTTCTATGTCGGCATCGACCCCTCGCTGACGCCGGCAGTGTTTCCCGTCGCGCTGTTCTTCGGCGGCGTGATCCAGCTGATCGCCGGATGGGTCGAGTTCAGACAGGGCAGCACCTTCGGCGCCACCGCCTTCAGCTCGTACGGTGCTTTCTGGATCGCGTACGCCGTGTACGGCATGGCCGTTGAACCCAGGCTGCCGCCCGACCAGGTTCACATCGCCAACGGACTGTTCAATCTCCCCTGGGCGGTTCTCACGCTGTATCTGACCGTTGCGACACTCCGTATCAGCGGCGTACTGCTGGCCGCGTTCATGTGCGCGACGGTCACTTTCACGCTGTTCACGGCCGCCAACTTCATGCAGTCCCCGGGAGTGTTCCAGTGGGCCGGCGGCTTCGGGTTCCTGACCGCGCTGATCGCCTGGTACGCGTCCTTCGCCGCTCTCATCAACGGCACCTGGGGCCGGCACCTGGTTCCGACGTTCCCGGACCCGGGCAAGAGGCTGGCCCACCTGGCACACCACAAGAGCCGGCCGCACTCCATCACCGCGTCTGCCGGTGAGAAGGAAGCCGGCGACGAATATTCGGGATACCGACGATAGGTTTCCGCCGGAAAGCGGCCGTGTCAGCGGGACGGTCCCCACCGGGTGGCCGTCCCGCTGACACGCGGCTCGATGTCATTCGAAGGTGATGACCAGGCGGCCGACGACGTCGCCTCGGCCGAGAGCCTCCAGGTTCTCGTTGACGTCCTCCAGCTTGATCTTGGTGACGTTGTGCTTGACGAGGCCGGCATCCGCGAGAGCGAGCGCCTCCGCGAGGTCCTCGTAGTTGCCCCAGAACGAGCCGAAGTAGGAGCGCTCCGTCCCGACGAACGGGAACTGGGGAAGCTCGACGTGGTGGTCCATGAGACCGACGGAGGCCACGATGCCTTCCGAGCCGAGCACGTCGAAGGCCATCGCGATGGCGTCCTTGCTGCCGACGCAGTCCAGCACGGCATCGAGCGTCCTGCTGCCGGTCAGCGACTCCAGCGTGTCCTGGATGGCCTCGGTGGACTTGTCCCGGACGTTGATCCCGTGGTCCGCGCCGTTGTCCTTCGCCACGTCCAGCTTGTTGTCCGAGCGGGTCAGGGCCACCACCGTCGCACCGCCGCCCAGCAGCTTCGCGTACTGGACCCCGTAGCTGCCCAGACCGCCGATACCGGTGACACCGATGACACGCCCGGGCACCACCTTGCCCGTGTCACGCAGCTTCTTCATCGCCCGGTACGGAGTCAGCCCCGCGTCCGTCATCGGGGCCAGGAACTCGGGATGCCGGGCGGCCTCCTCCGAGACCGGAATGGCATGGGCGTACTGCACCCCTATGTACTCGGCGTAGCCTCCAGGAGGCCCGAACCCGACCCACCGGCCCGTGCCGCTGCAGATCTGCTCGTTGCCCTCACGGCACTGACGGCACGTGCCGTCGCCCCAACTCGTGAGGACCACGACCATGTCGCCCTCGGAGTAGCCCGGCGAATCCGGGACGGCGCTGCCCTTCCCCACCACACGACCGGCAACCTCATGGCCGGGTATGTAGGGGAAGTCCACAGGAAACGGACCCTTGAAGTAGCCCTCGATGAGCTGGAAGTCACTGCGGCACATACCTACCGCCGCGACCTTCACCAGAACTTGGTCCGGGGCGGGTTCGGGAACGGGTACCTCTTCAAGCCGAAGAGGTTCGTTGTACCCGTGCATCCGCGCTGCTCGCATCTGCATGGGGCGCCTCGCTTTCACCGGCCAGGAGCGGCACGCACGCGCGTAACAACCACCGGGCGGGACTGATCCGCCCGTACCGACTCACGTCAGGCCGCTTGGACACGACCAGAATCCCCCGCACACCCCCACTTCGCACCCGGAATCAGCACGCCTATCCCATATGCGGCGCGCCGATACCACTCACGTCGACTTTGGTGCACATTGCGTGATGGTCGAATTACACAGAGTTCGCCTGCGGGTTGTGCCGAGCCGGGGACGAGCAGGCTGTCAGGACACCCCCGCTGAGCAGCACGGCGGCGGTCACGGCAGCGATTTTGGTCAGACTCCGGTTCGATCGACCCGGCGTGGGCTTCTTCATGACGTGGAGCGTGGCGTATGCCGGTCAGGACATGGTCAAGAAGGCGTACTGCGCCGGTGAGTTCATCCATCAATCAAACGTCAACACAACATCAACAGGAGGTTCCTATGCTCCGCGGCATGCATGCGCACGTGGTGGTGGCCGACGATGACGAGGGACAGGCAGAGCTGGTTCGCCGGTACCTGCAGCACGAGGGTCACGACGTGACCGTCGTGCACGACGGTCGGGCGGCCTTGGAAGCGGTGCGGAGCCGCACGCCTGATCTGCTGGTTCTGGACGTGATGATGCCCCGCGTCGGCGGCCTGGACGTATGTCGCATCATCCGGAGCGAACCGCCTCTCGTGGACCTTCCCGTGTTGATGCTCACCGCACGCTCCGCCGAGGACGATCTCCTGCTCGGACTCGACCTGGGGGCGGACGACTACATGACCAAGCCCTTCAGTCCCCGGGAATTGATGGCACGCATACGGTCTCTGCTCCGGCGCGGCGCACGGCAGACGCCGGCGGAGCCCGAGACGATACTGCGAGCCGGCCCCCTCGTCGTCGACCAGGCACGGCACGAGATTCGGGTTCATGACCGCGTGATCGACTCCACGCCGGGGGAATTCCGGATTCTCGAACTGCTCGCCGAGCACCCGGGACAGGTGTTCACACGTGCTCAGATCCTGATGCATCTGCACGGCTACGACCGTCACATAACCAACAGGACCGTCGACATGCATGTGATGAACATACGCAAGAAGATCGAGGTCGATGCGCGCCGCGCACGACTTCTCGTGACGGTCTACGGCGTCGGGTACAAGATCTCCGATCAGGTGGATGCGGCGCCCGGGAGCGAAGCTCCAGGCAGTCGGCGGTAATGGGCCGTGCTTCCAGGGACCGTGGTGGCACCCGGCCGTCAGCAGCACCGCTCACAGTGAGACTCCCCCGCCGCCGCCAATGGGACAGGTCGTGCCTGCGGCACAGTCTTCTGGTGAGACTGTTGGCCGTCTCGGCGCTCGTTTCCCTGTGCTCCGTGACGGCCACGGCCTGGGTCGTCGTACGGACAACCACGGTCGCCATCGACAAGGAACGGGGACTGGCCGCCGACGAAGACGCAAGGGTCTACGACGCGCTCCTCGGCTATGCAGCCACGCACACCAGCTGGGACAACGCCGGCCAACTTGTCGAGGACCTCGCTGACAGCACAGGGCAGCGCATCCTCCTGACGGATCCCGAAGGGCATGCCGTACGGGACTCCGCCACCACCCCTGGTCGCGCTCTGCGCCCACCTGAACGGCCCCTGACCACGGTCGACCCGCTCAAGGTCGACTCACAGCTCACGCCCGATGCGGTGAACGAAGCGATCGATCCGCGTGCCATCGGCCCGTTCCGACTGACGACATGGGAGAAGCGGCGGCTTCATCAAGCCGCGGTCGACGTCGTCGAATGCTTCCGCACCGTCCTGGGCGTCCCGGCGGAGGTCGGAGCCGGACCCAACGGACGACCACGCCTGGTCACCCGGGATCCCGACTCGACCACAAGCCCTCGATGCAACAGCGCGGCGCTCGGTACGCCTCTGCCGACCGAACGAAAAGCACTACAGGCGCTCAACAACCTCGTCAACGCATGTCTGTCACAACAGGAAACGGGGACGGTGCGGCTGGCTCTCAACCTCAGCTGGCAGCCGGCGACGGAGTTCCAGGAGACCGACTCCGTCAAAGTCGACAACTGCCTCACGAGCAGCCGCCGTCAGCAACTCGCACCCTACGTGGCACCCGCCGTCCAGCTGTACGTGGGCGGTGACGAACGTCTGCCCACAGCGTTCTTCGATCTGTCGGCCGGCAACCGACTACGTATCGCCGGAGCCGCGTCGCTGGTCCTGTTGCTGACCGTTGCCATCACGACCCTGGTCGGCATCCGACTGATCAAGCCCTTGCGCGCCTTGACCTCGGCCGCCCAGTCCTTGGGAGAGAGCTCGGCCTCCCCGCGCGTGAACGTTGCGGGGAACGACGAGATCGCCCAGTTGTCGGCGGCGTTCAATGCGATGTCCGCACGCCAAGCGGAACTGGAATCCCTGCGCAAGAACATGACGAGTGACATCGCGCACGAGCTGCGCACTCCGCTCAGCAACATCCGCGGATGGCTGGAGGCCGTCGCGGACGGCATCGCCCAGCCGGATACGGATCTGGTCGCATCGCTGCTCAGTCAGGCGTTTCTGCTGCAGCACATCATCGACGACCTGCGCGATCTGTCCGCGGCCGATGCGGGCGAACTGCGCTTGTCGAAGCAGCCTGTTGAGGTGACCGATCTCATCGAGGCGACCGTCACCGCCCACCAGGCCGGTGCGCAGGCGGCAGGTGTGCGGTTGACAGCTGCCATCGCTGCCGACAGCCGGTCGTTGCCCGTGCTGGACGCGGATCCCGTCCGCCTGCGCCAGGTGTTCGGCAACCTCGCTTCCAACGCGATCCGTCACACCCCGAGAGGCGGAACCGTCACTTTCGATGCCCGCTGCGACCACGGTGACGTGGTCATCGACGTGGCCGACACGGGTTCGGGCATCGCACCGGAGGAACTGCCCCATGTCTTCGAGCGCTTCTGGCGTGCCGAGAAATCCCGCAGCCGGCAGGGTGGTGGAAGCGGGTTGGGTCTGGCGATCGTCCGCAAGCTGACGGAGGCCCACGGCGGAACGGTGACCGCGATCAGCACCGTGGGAAAGGGATCTGTGTTCACGCTACGACTTCCGACCGCACAGGAGGTGGATCGTCGGTAAGCGGCCGACGTCTCCTTTCGGCTGCCCAGGACAGGCACCGGTGTCTCGCGGAGGCGAGGCACTACCGCTCGTCTTGGCCGGTGACCGGCGTCACATCCGGCTTCTGTCAGGGATCGGGGCGCTGTCTCGTTCAAGTGGGACGCGAACGAGACAGGAGTCATGCCATGAAGCACCGCATCGTCGTACTCGGCGCTGGGTACGCCGGGGCTTTCGCCGCCGGGAACCTGGCCCGCCGGCTCTCCCCCGCCGACGTCGAGATCACCGTCGTGAACGCCGTGCCCGACTTCGTCGAGCGGATGCGGCTCCACCAGCTCGCGATCGGTCAGAACCTCGGGTTCCGCAAGCTCGCCGACGTCTTCGCGGGCACCGGAGTGCGGCTGCGCCTGGCGCGCGTCACCGGCATCGACCCCGTACGCAGGACCGTTGCCGTGACCGGCGACGACGGCGACGGTGAGCTCGCGTACGACACGCTTCTCTATGCGCTCGGCAGCGCCGCGGCGCATCATGGCGTTCCCGGCGTGGCTGAGTACGCCTTCGATGTGGCCGGCCGGTCCTCGGCGCTGCGTCTGCGTGAGCGCCTGGCCGGTCTGGGCGCAGGCGGTACCGTGCTGGTCGTCGGTGAGGGCTTGACCGGGATCGAGACCGCCACCGAGTTCGCCGAGTCCCGGCCTGATCTCTCGGTAGCCCTCGCCGCCCGCGGCGAACTGGGTGCCTGGCTCTCTCCGAAGGCCCGCCGTCACCTGCACCAGGCTTTCGACCGGCTCGGTATCACCGTCCACGAGCACACCGGCATCGAAGCCGTCGAGCCGACGCGGGCGATCGCCGCGGGCGGTAGGTCCATCCCGGCCGATGTGACGGTGTGGTCGGCCGGGTTCGCGGTGCATCCTCTCGCGGCCGGCAGTGGCTTGGAGGTCGCCGAGACCGGCCAGATCGTCGTGGACCGCACCATGCGCTCGGTCTCGCACCCGAACGTCTACGCCGCCGGTGACTGCGCCTACGCGATCGGGGAGAACGGCCGGCCGCTGCCGATGTCCTGTGCTTCGGCCGGTTTCACCAACATGCAGGCGACCGCCGCGATCATCGCGCGGCTGACGGGCGGCGAGGTCCCGACCACCGGGCTGAAGTACTACGGCAACCACATCAGCCTCGGACGACGGGACGCGATCTTCCAGATGGTGGACGGGGAGGTCCGGTCGAAGTCCTGGTATCTGGGCGGCCGGATCGCCGCTCGGCTCAAGTCGGGCGTGCTCAAGGGCGCCGGGTGGGGTGTCGCCCACCCGACCTTCGGCATGCCGAAGCGTCAGCGCCGCCTGGCCGGTGCGCCTGACCGGGCTGGGGTGAGGGTCTCTGCCTAGGCTGTTGCGCATGGACGGTGCAGCCATCGATCGGTTCGAGGCCAGCCGGGGCCGGCTGGCCTCGCTCGCGTACCGTCTGCTCGGCTCGGCCGCCGACGCCGAGGACGTCGTGCAGGACACGTTCTTGCGCTGGCAGGCCGTGGATCGCGCACGGGTCGAGGTGCCGGAAGCCTGGCTGACCAAGGTCGTCACGCATCTCTGTCTGGACCGGCTGCGCTCGGCGCGGGCGCGTCACGAGCGCGCGGCCGGTTCCTGGTTGCCGGAGCCGCTCCTCGAAGGTGACCCGATGCTCGGGCCGGCGGACACGTTCGAGCGGCGCGAATCGGTGTCCTTGGCCGTACTGACCCTCTTGGAGCGCCTCTCGCCGGTCGAGCGGGCCGTCTACGTCCTGCGTGAGGCCTTCTCGTACAGTCACGCCGAGATCGCCGGGATCCTCGAGATCACCGAGTCCGCGAGCCAGCAGCATGTCCACCGGGCTCGGATCCGGGTCGCGGCCGAGCGCCGTCGCGGGGCGGCAGACCCCGTGTCCGCGCGCCGGGTCGTCGAGGAGTTCCTCGCCGCCGCCACCTCGGGGCGTATCGAACGGCTGGTGGCGCTGCTCACGGAGGACGTGACGGCGGTCTCGGACGGAGCCGGGCTGGGCAAGCGGCTGCTGCGCTACGAGACGCGTGAGCGGGTCGCTTCCTTTGTGCGGGCCGGCTTCAGGCCGACGCCGGCGAAGCGGCGGCTGGCCGGTGGCTCGCCCGCGATCCATATCGCTGCGGTCAACGGCTCTCCGGCGGTCCTCGCCGTGGTCGACGACCGGGTCGTGGGCGCTGTGATGTTCGAAGTCAGCGACGGTCGGGTCGCGTCCTTGTGCGGCATGGCCGCCGCGGACCGGCTGGTGCGCCTCAACGAGGTCTGGCGGCGGCATGAACCCGGCGCGCCGGTCATCAGCGCATGGTGACCGGCGCCACGAGGCAGTCGGCCGCATCAATGCCGTCGCACGCCGCACGCCCGGCGCGTTCCGCTGGTCCCCCGCTCGCTGCGAGGGACCGGCGGAACGCTGACGTGACTACTTGCCGCTGATCACGGAGGTCAGGGCTTCCGGCGTGATCGTGTCGGGGACCTGGATGCCCGAGGAGAGCTTGTAACCCTGGCCACGGACCGCGCCGCCGGGGAACTCGGCGGTGTGCAGGTTGAAGTACCAGTTCTCCGGGTTCGCCTTGATGCCCTCCAGCAGGTCGTTGTCCCGAACGGTGACCGTGCCGTAGGCGAACTTCGTACCGTCCTCCAGCTTCTCCGTGAAGAACGGGATCTTCACGTCACCGTTGACACCCTTCACGCCCTTGTGAAGGTGACCCAGAGTCGGCGTCTGAACCCCCGTGAACGTGAACGCGTACGACACCTCATTGCCCTGGATCCGCATCAGCGCAAGGGCGTGCCCGTCCTTGTCACCCACAGCCGGCCCACCCTCGACCGGCACCTCATTGGCACCGTTCATCAGCGAACCGAAGAACGTCGCATCCGACGCGTTCTTGTCCCACTCACCCGCACGCACATCGGCAGCACCCCCACCAGCATGCCCCGAACCCGCAGACTCGTGCCCGGTCGCGGCCGTGCCACCAGCCCCAGCGCTCGCACTGCCACCGGCAGCCACGTCCTCACCGTTGCAGGCAGTCAGAAGAAGCGCACCGGCAACAGCAGAAACGGCAATCATCCCGAAACGAGTGAACTTCATGATGGTCAATGCCCTTCGAGTAGCGCGCCCCGCGGCTGATCCGCGACGCGTTCACTCTCAGCACGGACAACGCCCCCAGCACCGCTCACCCGGTGACACCCCTGAGACACTCCTGAAACGATCCAAGATCACTCGCAACCCGATCCCGACACAAACCCCGCTGCACGGCGGCCGGCCACGTTCCTCGTCCGGCCCCGGCAGGCGCTCGCCCGCCTGCCGGGGCCTCCGGCTCACCTCCGGCTCCACTCCTTCGCGAGCAGCTCGTACGACCTCACCCGGTCGACGTGGTCGTGGGTGACAGTCGTGATGAGCAATTCATCGGCGCCGGTGGCCTCCTGGAGCTGCGCCAGGCGGTCGGCCACCCGCTCTGGTGAACCGACGAACTGCGTGTCCACGCGGTCCCGCACCAGGTCCCTGTCCTCGTCGCTCCAGGCGAAGGCCCGGGCCTGCTCCGGTGTCGGGAACTCGATGGCGCCCTCGGCGGTGCGGATGCTGCGGACCCAGGGCGCGTAGCCGGTGGCGAGCTCGCGGGCCGTCGCGTCGTCCTCCGCGACGACCACGTCGGCCGAGACGCTGACGTACGGCTTGTCGAGGACGTCGGAGGGCTGGAAGAAGGCCCGGTAGCCGTCCACCGCCTCCAGCACGGTGGCCGGGCTGACGTGGTAGTTCGCGGCGAACCGCAGGCCCCGCGCACCCGCGGCCTCGGCGCTCTGGCCGCCGCTGCTGCCCAGGATCCACAGCTCGACGTCGGCGCCCTCGCCCGGCACGGCGTGCGCCTCGACGCCCTCCGCGGACCGGTAGGTGCCGGCCAGCAGGGCGAGGATGTCGTCGATCTGGTCGGCGTAGTCCTGCGACTCGGCGCCGGGCAGCAGGAGCAGCTTGCGCTGCAGGGCGATCCTGGGTGAGCCGAGGAGGCGTTCGAAGGAGAAGCGGGGCGGGATGAGCAGGCCGTTGGGGGCCCGGCCGTCCACGACGGGGGTGGTGGTCGGCGGATGCTCGGGGGGTTGTCCGCTCGGGCGGCCGCCCGAGCGGCCCAGGCCGAGGTCGAAGCGGCCGGGGTGCAGGGCGTCGATCAGGCCGAACTCCTCGACGGTGCTCAGCGCGGTGCGGTGGCCGAGTTGCACGGCGCCGGAGCCGAGCCGGATCGTGGAGGTGGCGGAGGCGGTCAGCGCGAGGACGACCGCGGGGGACGTGCCCGCGACGCCGGGGTTGAGGTGATGCTCGGCGAACCAGTACCGGGCGTAGCCGAAGCGTTCGGTCTGCTGTGCCAGGTCGATGGAGTTGCGCAGGGCGTCGGCGGCTGTGGACCCGGAGGCTATCGGCACCAGGTCGAGGACGCCGAGGGGTATGTCAGACATGGGCGGGCTCCTCTTCGGTGACGGGCCGGACCGGCCCCCAGGTGAAGGGCGGGTCCGGGATCTGGCGGCGCAGTACGGGGGCGGCCTCGGACTGGAAGAGTTCGAGGGAGGCGCGGTGCCGGGCCCGGGTGAGCCCGCTCGCGTCCGCGTGCACATGGAGCACGGTGTGCCCGAACTGCTCGTGGTAGCGGTGCACCTTGTCGACGATCTGCTGCGGGCTGCCGATCAGGGCGGAGCTGCGCTCCACGAAGTCCTCCACACTCTCGAAGACGACCGGCAGGCCGAACTGCTTCTGGAACGCGAGCGTCGACTCGAAGATCGGCCGGTACAGCGCGAGCGCTTCCCGCTCCCCCACGCCGAAGCCGTCGAAGCCGAGTTCCTCGGCGAGCAGGGCGTTGTCGAGGACCTCGCGGAAGCGGTCGTGGGTCGGCTTCTGCACACCGGTGATCGGGTCCGGCCGGTGCACGATCAGGGTGATCGCGAGGAACTTCATGACGCCGCCCGTTCCTCGCGTCGGTCGTCCGGGTGGGCGAGGCCGAGGTGGTCGCGCAGGGTCGGGCCCTCGTAGTCCGTGCGGAACACGCCCTGTTCCTGGAGCAGCGGAACGACCTTGTCGGCGAACTCGTCGAGGCCGGTGGGAGTGATGTGCGGGACGAGGATGAAGCCGTCACTGGCGTCGGCCTGCACGAACTCGTTGATGGTGCGGGCGATGGTTTCCGCAGAACCGATGAAGTTCTGCCGGTTGCCGGTCTCGATGACCAGGTCGCGGATCGACCAGTTGTGGGCTGCGGCGAGCTCGCGCCACTCGCGGGCGGTGGCCAGCGGGTCGCGGTACATGCGGACCTGGGCGCGGCCCTTGGAGATGTGGTTGTCGCCGACGTCCGGATCGATGTCGGGCAGCGGCCCGTCCGGGTCGTAGGCGGACAGGTCTCGGTTCCAGACGAACTCCAGGTGCTTGAGGGCGGTGGCACCGCTGACCTGCCGGCGCCGCACCGCCTTGGCCAGTTCCTCCGCCTCGGCGTCGGTGTCGGCGAGGGTGAAGGTGGCGGCGGGCAGGATCAGCAGTTGGTCGGGGCTTCGGCCGTACTTGGGAAGGCGGTGCTTGACGTCCCTGTAGAAGGACTGGCCCGCCTCCAGCGTGGTGTACCGGCTGAAGATCGCGTCCGCGTTCGACGCGGCGAACTCACGGCCCTCGTCGGAGTCGCCGGCCTGGAAGATCACCGGACGTCCCTGCAGCGAGCGCGGGACGTTGAACCGGCCGTGGATGTCGAAGTGCTGTCCGGTGTGGACGAAAGAACCGGCCCTGGCGTCCCGCAGGAAGGTCCCGGTCTCCTGGTCGGCCACGATCTCGTCGCCGTGCCAGGAGTCGAAGAGTTCGTTCGCCGTGGCCAGGAACTCCTTGGCGCGGGAGTACCGCTCCTGCTGGGGCAGGAATCCACCGCGGCGGAAGTTCTCGCCGGTGAACGCGTCCCAGGAGGTGACGACGTTCCACGCGGAACGGCCGCCGGAGAGGTGATCGAGGCTGGCGAACTGGCGGGCGACCTCGTAGGGCTCGTTGAAGGTGGAGTTGATGGTGCCGGTCAGGCCGATGTGTTCGGTGACGGCGGCGAGCGCGGCGAGGACGGTGAAGGTGTCGGGGCGGCCGACCACGTCGAGGTCGTAGATCTTCCCGCCCTGTTCCCGCAGCCTGAGCCCCTCGGCGAGGAACAGGAAGTCGAACTTGGCGCGTTCGGCGGTGCGTGCGAAGTGCGCGAAGGAGCTGAACTCGATGTGGCTGCCGGCCTTCGGGTCGCTCCAAACGGTGGTGTTGTTGACGCCGGGGAAGTGGGCGGCCAGGTGGATCTGCTTCAGCGGCTTGCTCATGGTCGGGGAGGTCCCTCCGGCTCAGGCGGTCGCGGCGGCGTAGCGGTTGGCGGGGCGGGACAGGCCCAGCAGGCGGCGCAGGGTGTCGGCCTCGTAGGCGCGGCGGAACGCGCCCCGTCGCTGGAGCTCGGGGACCAGGCCCCGGGTGATCGCCGGGAGGTCGTGCCCCGCGACGGCGGGCCGCAGACGGAAACCGGTCAGCCCCGCCTCCTGGAACTCCTCTAGCCGGTCCGCGAGTTGGCAGGGGGTACCGGTGAAGATCGGGGCGTCACTCGTGTACGGCTGTCCCGCGAGGGCGTCGAGCCGTTCGCGGCGGGCGGTCGCGGCGGCCGGATCGTCGTCGAGGAGGACGAGCAGGTCTCCGAAGACGTGCAGGGGTTCGCCTGCTCGCCCCGCCGCGTCCTGCCCGGCGCGGATGCGGGCGACGATCGCGCGGGCCTCGTCGGCGTCGTGCGGCGTGACGTAGCCGATGTCGGCGGCGCGTGCCACCAGCCGGTACGGGACGCTGTCGTGGGCCAGCGCGCTGACGATCGGCTGGCCCTGCGGCGGGCGAGGGGTGATGGAGGGGCCCTTGACGTTGAAGTGCCTGCCTTCGAAGTCGATGTAGTGCAGCTTGTCCCGGTCGATGAAACGGCCGGTGGCGGCGTCCCGGATCTCGGCGTCGTCCTCCCAGCTGTCCCAGAGGCGGCGCACCGCCTCGACGAAGTCGGCGGCCTCGTCGAAGAGGTCGGTCACCAGCTCCTGGGCGTCCGGGCTGTCGTAGGCCTGGATACGCGGGACGGTGCGGCGGCCGAAGTGAGCGGCCTCGTCGGGACGGGCGGTGATCTGCACGCGCAGGCCGGCGCGTCCGGTGCTGACGTAGTCGAGGGTGGCGATCGCCTTGGAGATGTGGAACGGCTCCGTGTGGGTGGAGACCACCGTCGGCACGAGGCCTATGTGCCGGGTCAACGGTGCCACACGGGAGGCGATCAGGACGGCGTCGAGGCGGCCGCGTACCTGGTCGGTGCGCTCGTCCGGGTCCAGGAAGTGGGAGGACTGCGGACCGAGGCCGTCCTCGATGGTCACGAAGTCGAGAAGACCGCGCTCGGCCTCCGCGACCAGATCGGCCCAATAGGCGGCGGTGAACAGATCCCGGGGGCGGGCCACCGGCTCACGCCAGGAGGCGGGATGCCAGCCGGTGCCGTCCAGAGCGACGGCAAGATGCAAGGGAGAAGGATGAGTTGACGACACGATGCGGTGCCTTCCTGGAAGTCCATACGAGATCACCGGGCCCTCCCACAGGGGTGGGCACGGCGGTGTCGAGCGCAGCGGGACAGGTCCCCCGCCGAAGGCTGGGGGAAGGTCAGGGGCGACAGAGCGCGCCGGCCACGCGCTGAAGATCTATGTGCGGCCGGGAGTGGAGGTGGACGACACGGCGCGGGTTCAGGGCGCAGGGGTGGGGCAGGTGTCGCATCTGCCTCACCTCCGTCCGCCGCACCGAGGTGCACACCTCGTCGTGAGTCACAACGCTACGGGCCCGCGGGGTGTTCCTGGTGTGCGCACTGGAAGATTCTCGTCCGACGGCGCAGAGCGAACCTGATCGACTCGTCCTGGACTAATGTTCATGGCCGCGTCGACAGGAGAGGTCATGGGCACGCAAACAGACTGGTCAGGAGTCCGAGAACGCGTCATCGCGGTGGTCGAGGCCGAACATCGAGCCCACGGCTCGGAGCCTTCTCCGCACCCGATCTTCGAACCCGTCCTGACTGCCGCCGAGATCGCCGAGGTCGAGGCGCAGTACGGCGTCGCACTGCCCGAGGAGTACCGCACGTTCTTGGCAGAGGTCGGGGCCGGCGGACCGGGACCGGCGATCGAGCTGACATCGTTGCGCCGGGTCGACGGGAGATGGGGATGGGTCTGGGACGAGGGCGAGCCCCTGCTGCTGGACCCGAGTGGACCGTTCGTCGAGACGGAGGACTGGGCTGACCAGCAGAGAGCGACCCTTCGCACGGCCGGCCACGAGCCCACCACCCGCGACGAAGAAGAGGACTATCTGGACGCCTACTACGAGGTCTTCGGCGAGGCCGGTGAATCGGTCTGGTACGAGGAGCGTGTGCGGGGTGCGATCCATGTCAGCGACAACGGGTGCGGCATGACCGGATGGCTCATCGTTGTCGGACCGCACAGCGGGGAGCTGCGCAACCGGGACTGTGCGACCAACCCGCCCTTCGAGCCCTACCTCGACGCACGCGGAAACCGCCACACCTTCCACAGCTGGTATCTCGAATGGCTCGAGCGACGGGAGCGGGAGGCCGGGTGATCAAGAACGGCGATCCTGCCTCCCCGAGCCGAAGGCATGTTCCAAGTTCGCGGGAGTCACTGCACGGCAACGTCGAAGTTGTCTCCCCCGATCCATGTCCACGTCTCCACGCCCACGCCCATCGGGGCAGCATGGAACACCAGCTTCTCCCCTTTTTCGTCTTCGCTGATCGTCTTCTTCTGGGTCTTTCCGGAGTTCACGTTGTAGTAGAGATTGACCTTGAACTCGCATGACTTCTGGATGGCGAACGGGAGGACTTTGATAAATCCCGGCGTCTGCTGTCCGCCGACAGAGATGACATCTTCGAATCTCTCGTATGAAGGATTGTTCGGATCCCCCGTCGTCTCCATCGCCGGCGCTTCGACTCCCTTTTTCAAGTCGAAGGAGATGTCTTCCCAGCCTTCCAGACCTCCAGTGCCGGTGGAAATCCACACCTTCCCTTCGGGTTTCCAGCAGCGAGTGGCTTCGGCCGTAATACGTGTGACCACAACGGAGTTCTTCCTCTCGCTGGTCACCTGTAGGTCGTAGATGGCGGCGGCTCCCATGATGCGTCTGGCGCCCGCATCCGAGACCACCGTCCAGATCGCTCGGCGGACGGCCTCCGGGTCTTCTCCCGCGCCGATCAGCCTGGACAACCGTTGTCTCTCTTTCGGCGTGAGCGAACGAGGGAGCGCCCACGACTCATGTGCGTACGAGTCGTCCATCGCTACGCTCATCTTGGCTACGAACGGGTCCTTCCCTGCGTCCACCTTGTCGTCGGCCTTGTCCGCGACGGTGGCATCTTCCTCGGCATAACGATGTGAGTACCACTGGTCAACTTCAGCGCCGATCACGATCAGGGCCACTGCACCCGCCACCAGCATGACGAGTCGGGCAACCCCCCATTTCAAGCCTCTTCCTGATTCCGTCGACTCAGGAACCGCTGCTCCTACGACCTGGGCGATACGGGTTGAAGACCCTTCATCCTGCTGCGGGCGAGCGCTGTCGGGAACTCCCGCTCCGCTCGTGCCGGGCTGAGCTCCCGCAGATTCCTCGCGTGCCGACGAATGACCTGCAGCGCTGGGAGAACCTGCCGCGCTGGGAGCTGCGACATCCTGAGTCGCCGGCAAGTCACGCTCTCTCACCGATTCCTCTTCCGACGTACTCACAGGTCTTCCTCCCTCTGTCGGCGGCTGCGGAGGGAGAAATCTAGCGGGACTTGAGCTGCGGGTCGTACGAGTTTGCCTGGCGGTCGCGGCGAGGTGTATTGAGGGGACTACGGCAACCGAAGAAGTACGTTGTTGAGCCGTGACGCATCGGTCCGCAGCGTCCGGGAAGACGGTGATCAGCCAGGCCGCGTGCGGCGTGAGGGCCGTCCGGGCCGAGCCGGTCACAGGTCGACCGTTCCCCGGACCGCAGCAGGAGCAGCCGTCGCCGCAGTGGGCGCTGTGTGGGCCGGGCGGGGCGCAGCCTGCTGCCGGTGTCGTGCAGCAGGAGTCTCCTCGCCAGGCGTCGTGGCCTTCCTTGACGGCGAGGGCGGCGATGACCAGGGCGGCGATGGGGTCGGCCCAGGACCGGCCGAGGGTGGCGTTGAGGACCAGGCCGACCAGGAGCACGGCGGACAGGTGGGTGCACAGGAGCGTCTGCCTGGAGTCGGCGACCGTGCTGGCGGAGCCGAGTTCGGGGCCGGCGAGGCGCTGCGCGGCGGAGGAGACTTCGATGACCGAGTCCAGTCCGAAGCCGATCAGGGCGCTGGAGGAGGCGATGGTGCCTGCGGTGATCGCGACGACCGCTTCGATGATGTTGTAGGTGATGGTGGCGGCGACCAGCAGCCGTATGCGCCAGGTCAGTTGGGCCCGGCGCCGCGGGGCAGGGCCGAGGGAGAATGCCGTGGCCATCAGCAGCAGCCCTTCTCCTCGGCGTCCGGGCAGGTGCGGTCGGCCTCCACGGCCAGGACCGCGCCGCGCAGGTCGTCCAGGGCATGCCCGAGGCGGGTGTCGGCCAGTTCGTAGCGCACGCGCCGCCCTTCCGGGACGGCGACGACGATCCCGCAGTCCCGCAGACAGGCGAGGTGGTTGGACAGCCGGATGCGGGAGATCTCCAGTTCGTCCGCCAGATCCGCGGGTTGGGCCGGGCCCTGACACAGGATCAGAAGGATGCGGCAGCGGATGGGGACGGCGAGTGCCCGGCTGAAACGGGCCAGGGCGTCGATCTCTGAGGCGGTGGACAGCACACAACGACGACACAGAGATTCCTGAATTCAGGAAAGCCTGAATCGTGAGCTCGATCCGGACACATCGAAACCCTGTGTACCCCGGCGACCGCTCGCGCCGCCGACCGTAACGGGTGCGGCTTCGAACCGAGCACCAGCCCAGCCGACCTGCACCTGGCGCGTTCCGCTGGTCCCCCGCTCGCTGCGAGGGACCAGCGGAACGCTGACGTGGTTACTTGCCGCTGATCACGGAGTTGAGGGCCTCCGGCGTGATCGTGTCGGGGACCTGGATGCCCGAGGAGAGCTTGTAACCCTGGCCACGGACCGCGCCGCCGGGGAACTCGGCGGTGTGCAGGTTGAAGTACCAGTTCTCCGGGTTCGCCTTGATGCCCTCCAGCAGGTCGTTGTCCCGAACGGTGACCGTGCCGTAGGCGAACTTCGTACCGTCCTCCAGCTTCTCCGTGAAGAACGGGATCTTCACGTCACCGTTGACACCCTTCACACCCTTGTGAAGGTGACCCAGAGTCGGCGTCTGAACCCCCGTGAACGTGAACGCGTACGACACCTCATTGCCCTGGATCCGCATCAGCGCCAGCGCATGCCCGTCCCTGTCACCCACAGCCGGCCCACCCTCGACCGGCACCTCATTGGCACCGTTCATCAGCGAACCGAAGAACGTCGCATCCGACGCGTTCTTGTCCCACTCACCCGCACGCACATCGGCAGCACCCCCACCAGCATGCCCCGAACCCGCAGACTCGTGCCCGGTCGCGGCCGTGCCACCAGCCCCAGCGCTCGCACTGCCACCGGCAGCCACGTCCTCACCGTTGCAGGCAGTCAGAAGAAGCGCACCGGCAACAGCAGAAACGGCAATCATCCCGAAACGAGTGAACTTCATGATGGTCAATGCCCTTCGAGTAGCGCGCCCCGCGGCTGATCCGCGACGCGTTCACTCTCAGCACGGACAACGCCCCCAGCACCGCTCACCCGGTGACACCCCTGAGACACTCCTGAAACGATCCAAGATCACTCGCAACGCGATCCCGACACAAACCCCGGAAACACCTGACACCGACGATTCGATCCACCTGGCCCGACGCGCCCGGTGAGTACGGGAATCCGGACGCCATGTGTCAGGCAAGCCACGCCTCACCGTGTCGATGACGGACCAGTCCCACGGCTGAGAACTCGTCCTCGCCGGGGCCTGCCACTACACCCAGGCGCCGCAGCGCTTGAGAGATCGGACTGCCGGCAGGCGGAAACGGCCGGCCCTCTTCCAGATGCAGCGGTCCGAGCACGATCGTGCCGCCCTCCCACACGGCAGCCCGCTGCTCACCCACACCGCCGAAATATTCAGCTTCCACGTAGGCCACCGGCCCGCAGAGCGACCAGTCAGCCAGAGTCTTCTCGAAGCCTCCTGGCAACCGCCAGAACCCCGACGCCCCTGCACCGCTGCCGTCGGCGACGGACTCGATCAGGGCCTTCGTCATGGGCATCAGCGGGAGCCCCTGTCCGACCGACGCCAGTCGAGCAGCAGGCACACCCCGCGTCATGCCGCGCAGCGCATCGCCTTCAGCGATCACCGCATGCAACGCGTAACTCATCCCCACCCCCCCCAGATCCAAAGGCCCCATCCTGTCGCGCACGGTGAAGCGGAGCCGCGCGCCGTCATGGGCGGCCGTCGTCAGCCGGCCCGGCGAGGCGCGCCGGACCGAATGGTTGTGACGGCGAACACGGGGTCCAGCGGCTCAACGAGTTCCTCGGTGGCCACGGCCACCAGGCGCGCCGGTGGATCACCGTCCAGCAAGGCGTGCACGTACTCGATGGCTTGCGCAGGCGACAGAACCGGCAGCCCCCGGCGCAGGGTCCGCACAGCGTGCATACGCCCGCGTGCGGCCGCGACAGCGCGTATCGCATCGTGCAGCTCGTCCACTGCGGTACGCGGCGGAAGCCCACGTATCCGAGCCCGGTAGTCGGCCTCCCACTCGCCGGTCTGCCAGGAGAGGACGCCGATACTGTGCAGTCCCCCGTCGACGCGGTCGACCAGATACGGCCCACTGCCGACCAGCATGAACTCCCGGTTCCGAGAGCGTATGAACTCCTCCGACTGCCAGGAGACGATCCACACCAGCTCGTGCTCCCTGACGCGGACCACAGCCATGCGCATCGCGTCCCCGCTCACCGCTCGCCACTCCTGATAGTCGCGCTCCAACTGTTCCTCGACAGCCTGAACTGCGGTTTCGCGATCGATCACGGGTGCAGCTTCCCGTACAAGACCCGTGCTCAGCCACCGAATTCTCACGGCCCGTGGTGAATCATCGCGGCGACCAGATCGACGTTGGGCATTGTGATCACCCGGCGGATGACCAGTGCCGCATGTACGACCAGAGCACACACGACTGCGCCGACCGCGATCCATCTCAGGACGGTGTCCGCGGTACTGGCCCCCGCCAGAGGTACGAGAATGCTCGCCAGCCCGAGCCCCAAGAGAACCAGACCGGTCTGATACGCCCAGGCGGCCCGATTGCTCATCGTCAGCCACAGTTCGAAATCGGTCGCCTGAAGCTCGGCGGTGAACTCGGCTGTCTCAGCGTCGAGATAATCCCGTTCATCTGGTCCGTCCGGCCCGTGGTCGCTCTCCTGCGACCGAGGAGCCAAAGGGGCGACGAGTGCGCGGACCTCATCTCCGCTGTACAGGAAGCGGCGGCCTCTGAGGGCGAGTTGGATGCTGGCCGCGAGGGCTATGGCGGCCAGCGGCAGCATGAGCATGGACAGCGCAGGCCAACGGAACTTGTCGGCGTCTGCGCCGAGGACCCCGATGGTGGCCAAGGCCGCGCCGACGAAAAGCGGCGCAGCCACAAAACCCAGCATGTCCATGGCCGTCGCGACTCCCGGTTTCTGTGGGTGTCGTCGGCGAATCGGTGTCGGCGCTGACGGTCCGGATTCTGGCTCGGCCAATGTCCCACTCCCAGTTGCACGGGTCCGACTCTCGGACTTTCGCTTGCATGGTGGCGGGTTTGGCTGGTGGCTGAAAGATGGCCTCACTCCGGGCGGAGGAACTCGGACCAGGGCGCCGTCGTCCCCCAACCCCCCTCGCACGACGGGGTACGGGATGGACGGTCATGACACGGCGCGATCGGCGGCGTACCCGGCGCGGGAGCCCGGTCAATACATCCGACAGCGACGGCACGCACACGGAGGCCACATGGACCCCATCAATGGGCTCACGTTGTCGCTGCTGCGGAAGGTCCTGGTGCCCTCCCATGTGCGCCCGTTGTCACGGGACACGCTGATCGTCAGCAGGGCTACAGGCGCGATCTGCGGCAGTGTCTCGAGGCGAGGCAGGAACTCACGTCGGGGTTCAGGCTCGAACTGCGGCGGCCCGTCGTTCACGGCCGGTTCCTGTGCCGCGGGTGCTTCCGGATCTCGTCCTCCGTGATGATGGCGCGGCGAGTGTTGCCGGACCTCTCCGCCTGGGCGCGTTGCCGGTCGAGCGCCGCGCAGACGTCGCAGCCGGGTGCCGGCCGCGGCGGGCGCGTGGGGTCGAGGAGATGAACAGGGGCCGGGGTCGGGGTCGTTCGGCGGCGCGTGCCCTCTGCCATGTCGGCGCTCCCTCACAGATCTGCGCGTTGGCCGTTCCCGGGGCCGGTCGCACGACCGCCGGGCTTCTTCGTGTTCTCGACGCTAGGAGCGTGAACATTGCCGTCGCCAGGAATGTGCACCGATGTGCACGTGACCTGTTTGCGACCTTGACCAGGACAGGCGGGCGCTCGACGGTGGTGTACATCTCTGAACACGATGAGAGCCGGAGGCGGTCGTGGATCTACAGTTCATCGGAATCGATCCGAACACCGGGGACGGAGAGAGTCCCACCGTGTGGATCGACCAGGAGAAGGGCGAACTCGTATTCCAGGGCTGGAAGCCAGGGCCTGAACTCGAAGCGGCCTGTTCCGCGTTCGAAGCGCCTGGGCACGCGGCCGGCATCCCGGACCACGAGGCCGTGATCCGTATCCCCGCCAGGATGGTGCCGATGATCAGGGAGGCGTGCGATGTCCTTGAACGTCCCGACGTTCCCTGAGCTCCTCGCGTCGGCATCCCGCTCGGCCGTTCACCTGGAGATGCGGGACAGCTACGCGGTCGACTACGAGAAGGGCCCGTTCGCGGACTGGCGCGCAGGTGTCCGACGCGACCCGGCCGACCGCGCCTCCTGGTGGCGCCCGTGGCTCGACCTCATTCAGGAGACGGTCGGCCGCGGCGTCGTGGTGCGCCGCGCCCGGATCGTGTCGGAACCGGTCAGCGACTACACCCGGTTCCTGTACGACGGCACCTTCACCAACGTCGCCGCGGGCGAGCAGGTACGGTGGCTGCCCCGCCGGCGAGCCTCCGACATCGCGCTGCCGGGCAACGACTTCTGGCTGATCGACGACCGGCTGATCCGGTGGAACCACTTCACCGGTGAGGGCGCCTCAGCGGGCGGCGAGGTCAGCACGAACTCTGCCGCAGCAAAGCTGTGCGGCGAAGCATTCGAGGCCGTGTGGGAACGCGCCGTCCCGCACGACACCTACCAGATCACCTGACGAGAAGGCGGCCAGTCCAGCTCATGCCGATCTCCCCGTCCTCATCGGCCCAGGCCGCCCGCGAAGCCGTCGCCGTGCGCCTGAGAGAGCTCCGTGCCGAGGCAGGGATCACCGGAGCAGAACTGGCTGCACGCTGCGGCTGGTCCCATCCGAAGACCTACCGCATCGAAGGCGCCCGCACCCCGCCCTCCGCCGACGACATCCGCCGCTGGTGCGAGGCCTGTGGCGCCGCAGGCCAGGCCGGGGACATCATCGCCCAGTCGCGTACCGCCGAATCCATGTACATCGAATGGCAGCGCAAGGTCCGCACCGGCCTGAAGCAGCTTCAGCACAGCTACGTGCCGCTGTTCAGAGCGACGAAGCTGTTCCGGATCTACTCGCCCACCATGGTTCCCGGCCTGCTCCAGACCGAAGGCTACGCGCGTGGCCTCATGACCTCGATCACCCGTTTCCGCGACATCCCCGACGACGTCGCCGAAGCGGTTGCCGCCCGGCTCGAACGGTCGCGGATCATCCATGAACCGGGCCGCCGATTCGCCATGGTCATCGAGGAACCAGTGCTCTACTACCGGCTCGGCGACCAGGACGACATGGCCGCCCAGCTCGGCTACCTCCTCACCGCCGGCGCCCTGCCGCAGGTGTCGCTCGGTGTCATCCCCAGTGCCACGACTGAGCGCTCCCTATGGCCACAGGAACTGTTCCACATCTACGACGACACCCTCGTGTCGGTCGAGCTGCTGGCGGCCCGCGTGCAGGTCACCCAGCCGTCCGATATCGCGCTGTACGTCAGGTCGTTCGAGCAACTGCGCGGCATGGCTGTCTACGGGGCCAACGCCCGCGCGCTGATCGTGAGGGCCATCGAGGCGCTGCACTGACCTCAGCGGACTGTTTGGCACGGACAGTGCGAGCGCTGCCAGGCCCTGTGGGTTGGGCTACTGCCCATGGCGGCGTCTGTATCAACAACGACAGTTACTCCTTGCGTCCCGCCAAACATTTCGCCGCGCCGCACAAGACCGCCTGGCGCATGTGTCAGCCGCCCTGCCTTGGTGCCGCAGTCAGTACAGGCTGGTCCTGGGGTGATCACGTTGCGGCTGTTGTGGTTACTGCATCGGCGATCACCCAGGCCAGGCCTCTTCGGTCATACGGACCACCCGCGCCCCCGCAATCCCCAATGCCCTCACGATCAATTCAGCTGCCTCGGTGAAGAACAGCCCCCTGGTCACGCTCAGAATGAAGCCGGGGGCGGGAGGATGATGCACCTCGCGCTGCAGAAAGAACGCCTGTCCCTCGCCAGGCGAAAAGGCGAAGCAGACCCACTCGGCGAGATAGTCGGACACGACTTCCGGGCTGCCCCAACAATGCTCCAGCGCCGCCGGATCGACTTCGACTTGAGCGATATATCTTAGGTCGCGCAGGCTTACTTCTCGTTCGAGAATCCGTTTCACACAAGCCGGATCCAACTGCCTGAAATCCATCGACACCCCCTCCGTGACGGTGATCGGTATGGAGGCACCCTCACCACCACCCTTGGTGAAAGCTGTGACGCTCCACGATGCCAACCCGCCAGGAAGCATAGCCAGGCGCTCTGCCATGGTCTGCTGCCCCGCTCAAGCTGTTCCAGACGCTCCCGGACGCTCTGCGGCCGTGGTTGGAGCAGTCGGCCGAAAGTCGTAGGGGATGGCGCAAGATCTGCCCTTCGGCGGATCCCGCCGTAGGTGCCGCTCCGGGATAGTCGTCTCCGTTCACGCAGTTCACATCAGTGCCATCACATGTATTCCCGGGCCGCATCGAGCCCGGCAACCCGCTGCGCACCTCAGGAGGAAAACGATAATGGGCGACATCAACTACCGGTTGGAAGCGCTGCCGGTATGCACCCCGCTCGTCGTTCTGTTCTTCGGCTTCCTCGTACTGCGGGCGATCCGCAATGGTTCGGGACCCCAGTGGGGATGGCGGTCGATCCCCATCCGGACCGTGACAGCGACCTACATTGCAGGAGTCGCCGGCGTCACCTTCTTTCCGTTTCAGATCGCGTATGGAAAGTTGGCGGACGATATGGCCTGGTACAACCAGATCAACTGGATTCCTGTACTGACCCTGGACGTTCCCACTGCCGTACTCAACGTGATCATGACAGTGCCGTTGGGTGTCTTGCTGCCCTTTGTTTCCGGGAAGGTCACCTCCCCGCGCCGGGCCCTCGCCTACGGGGCGGCCTTCAGCCTGGCGATCGAGGTGGCACAGATTCTCGGGTGCGTTCTCTTCAACAACTATCGCGGCGCCGATGTCAATGACGTGCTCACCAACGCTCTCGGCTGCCTGCTGGGTTACTCACTCATCCAGTTGACACTCAAGCTCTCCTTCCCCCGGGACGTGTTCTCGCGCCTCGCACTGCCCGACTCCGTACTCGCGCGTGAACCCCACAGCCCGACCAGGGTCAATACGATCGCCGTGTAGCAGCACAACTGCCGAACTGAAGGCGGTGTGCGGCACGTCATCGCGCCCGTGCCGCACAAGCCGTCCGGCGGCCGCACCGCCTGCCGGTGGTCTGCCGTCCAGCGGCCGACCACCGGCAGGCGTCAAATTCGGCTGGACGATCAGCGGTTGGTCCACAGGTGCCACAGGATTTCGCCGCGTCCGGGGGCGCAGCTGAAGTTGTCCCAGTGCCCGCGCGTGACGCCGGCGTTGCCGGCCTCCTCGCAGCCGCCCTTGCTCATGTACCAGCCACGGTAGACGTCGTGCCCCAGCGCCTGCTGGGCTACGGACGGCTGTGCCGGGACCGCGGTGGGTGCGGCGACGGCGGGCGCCGCACCCACCAGGCCCAGTCCGGTGACGGCGAGGGCGGCGAGAGCGGGCAGCACGTTGCGTACACGCATGGTGAAGGTTCCTTTCAGCGAGGGAGCAGATGTGGCCTCGAGCGGCTTGTGCCGCACGGCCATGACCACCGGCACGTTCGCCCCTGAAGGCGATCTGCGTGGCCGGTACGCAGAGTTTGCAGCGGTGGAACATCCCTCGCCAGCTGATCCCGGTTGCTTCGCGGAAGTCGGGACACCTGCCCTTCTGACCTGCTGGGATGCCTCCGTCCCGGGACCTGAAGCAGCCGGAGGGACAGGGCTGGAGCACGTTTCGGTGAGACCGCATGCAGGATCGGTCGGCGGCACGAACACGTCGTGGCAGCACGGCAGCCGGGGCCGGTGCTGCGGGGTCACTGCTCCTCATCGGCCAGTCGTCCGCAGCCTGTGCCAGCCCTCGAAGACGACCCAGCGGTTCACCGCAACGGTGCGCGCGTCACCTCACCTGTGCCCGGAAGACGGCGCCTCGGTGGCGGGCGTCAGCCGGCCCTCCGCACTCACCGCCGTGATCTCGCCCTCACCATGGACCTGCGGCGAGGCCACGGGCACGGGGTGGGGACCCTCTGTCCGGTAGCGGTGGTGTGTGAGGACCACGACTGCGGCGCACGGGGCAGCGGCGGCCGCAACCATCAGGGCGTCCAGTTCGGTGCCCTGGCCCCGAGCCCACCACAGGGCGGCGGCGGTCGCCGCCGCCACTCCCAGGGACAGCGCCCACGGGCGCTTCGTGCGCGTGGCGGCGATGTCCTCGGCGGCTCCGGGTACCAGCGCCGAGGCGAGGTGGCACCACAGCAGCGAGACGGCGGCGGCGGTCACGATGTCGGAGGGGCGGTGCCAGCCCGCCCCTTGCACGAAGTAGGAGGTCAGGGCCGACAGGGCGACCGCTGCCGGCGCCGCGATGTACCGCACGGCCGCCGGGCACACGACCAGGGCCACAAGCGCCAGAGAGGTCGCCATGGTCGCGTGCCCGCTGGGGGCGCTGTTGTCCGCCGTCAGGTCGAGGGCGGAGGGATCGAGCAGCGGGCGGGGCAGGAGCTGTTTCAGAACGCCCGCTGTCACGGCGGACCCGGTCAGCGTCACCAGGCCCCACACCGCCAGGCTCACCTTCCTGCGGGCCAGCGGCACCAGCAGCAGAAGCCCGCCGAGGGCCGCGGCGTGGCCGGACCGGAGGATCACAGTGGTCGGAGTGTCGGTGATTTCCGGGGGCGGGCCGAGCGTGATGGGGGTGCCGCCGGGGTCAGTGGGGAATTCCGGCAAGCGGAACAGGGCGTTCTCCAGCTCCTGCCCGGCCGGGGTGAGGACGGCGGTCGCGTAGACGACGGCGGCGAACAGTGCCGTGCAGGCCGCCGCGACGACTTCCCTCCTGCGCGTCGCCAGGGATGCACGAACGTCGGTGAGCATGCGGTTCTCCGGTTTCTCAGAGGGGGTTCGCAGGGGGGTGGGTTGTGCGATGCGGCGCGGCTCAGGGGATGCGGCGCGCGGCTCAGGGGATACGGGGGCCGTCGATGAACGCGCCCGCGTCGTCGTTCACCCAGGGGTTGGCCACGCAGCCGTCAAGGCCCTTGATCTGCTGCATCAGGGCGGGGGCGGGCTTCCCGGGTCCGGGGCAGCCGCGGTGGCCGTAGCCGAGGACGTGCCCCGCCTCGTGGTTGATGATCAATGCGCGGTAGTCGTGCGGGCGGCCCTTGTACTGGTCGCTGAGCTCGACCCAGCGGCGTACGTTGACGACGAGGTCCGGGGCGTTGGCGCAGTTGAGCTCGCCGCCGGTGTCCAGGCCCCAGGCGCCGCACATTTCGTCGGCGGTGGCGGGCGAGACGATCTGGAGCACCATGTCGTACGGCGGTCCGGTGACGTGCTGGAAGGAGGCGACGCCCCGGCGCGTCCAGCCCCGATCGTCACGCAGGACACGGTCGATCTCGGCGGCCACGGTTGCGGCGTCAAGCCCTGTACCGTCCTCCACTTTCACGCCGTAGCGGACGAGTTTCCCGCCCCGGCCGGCCCGGCCGCTCGCGGGTACGGCCCAGGTGAAGGTGCCCGGTCCCCGCTCCAGGTAGGTGGAGTCGCGCCCGGGACCGCCGGTGCGCGAGCCGCCGTCCGCTTTCGGACGCGGCGGGGCAGAGGCGCTCGGCGGGGGTGGGGCGCGCGTTCCGGACGCCGCGTCCGCGCCGTCACCGGTGGGCGGCTTGCCACGAGCGGCTCATCGACGCGCTGTTGACGCTCGCCCGCGCGGAGAGCGCCACGTCCGACCTTCTGCCCGTCGACCTGGCGGAGGTTGCCTGCTCGGTGCTCGACCAGATGGACGAGCGGTGCCGGCGCAGGAACCTGCGTGTCCGGGCGCACCTGGACGAGGCTCCGGTCACCGGCGATCCCCTGCTGCTGGAGCAGATGATCGGCAATTTCGTCGACAACGCCGTCAAATACAACCTGGACGAGGGCGTGCTCGACGTGCGGACCGGGACGACGGCGGCGGGCGCTTTCGTGGGCGTCGGCAACGACGGCGCCACCCTCGCCCCGCACGAGATCCCGGTCCTGTTCGAACCGTTCCGGCGGCTGACCGACCGGGTGGGGTCCACACGCGGCAGCGGCCTGGGGCTGTCGATCGTCCGGGCCGTCGCCCACACCCACCACGGGGACGCCGCCGCCGCACCGCGTACGGGCGGCGGACTGACGGTGACCGTGACGCTGCCGTGCGCGCGGTAGGCCGTCGGGCCGGCCTCACGCCCCCTGCGTGCCGAACTCACCCGGGCCGAGGCGGTCCGTCACATGATCGCGGTGCACCCTCCGCCGTGGCGGGTGGGTGGGTGATCGGACCGCGGGAGGCTGTGGGCCGGCTGCCCACTCCCCGGTCACGAATCCGGCTTGTCCGCTGCGGCCGCCGCGCGGCGGCTCGGCAGGCAGAGCCGGGCGGCCAGCAGTCCGGCCGTGCCGATCAGGGTCCACAGGGCCCATGGGCCGACCGCGTACACCGCGCCGCCGATGAGCGGTCCGGCGCCCGTACCGGCGGTGTATGCGGCGCCGTACAGCCCCTGGTAGCGCCCGACCATCCGCGGCGGAGCCAGACTTCCCAGGTAGGCGTGGGCCACGGAGCTGGCCATCATCTCGCCGAGTGTCCAGATCAGCACCGTCACCGACAGCAGGACCATGCTGCTCATGAACCCGGTCAGTGCCAGGCCGACTCCGATGAGCAGGTTGCCGACGGCCAGTACGTACTGCGGCCGGCAGCGGGAGACCGCACCGGTGATGGGCAGCTCGAACACCAGCACCAGCAGGCCGTTGAGCCCGATGAGGAGACCGAAGTCGCGCTCGGTCAGCCCCACGTCGCCGACGTGCAGGGGCAGGCCGACGGTGGACTGGATGTAGACGAACTCGGCCACCACGGTCATCAGCAGGAAGCGCAGCAGGGTGCGGTCGGCGAAGGCCTGCCGGTAGCCCACGGCCCCGTCCGCCTGCGTGTCCGTATCGCCCGCGTCGGCCTGGGCTGAGGGCGCGTCGCGCAGCAGTACCGCCACCACCACGCCGAACAGCAGGCAGGCGACGGCATTGCCCAGGAACAGCTCCACGTACGAGGCGCTTGCCAGCACGCCGCCGATGACTCCGCCCAGGGCCGCGCCGATGTTCATCGCGAAGCGGAACACCCCGAAGGCGGCGAGCCGTTGCTGGTTGTTCGTCACCGAGTCCAGCAGCACCGCGGCCGCGGCCGGCCGGTAGATCTGCGAGGTCACACCGATGAGTCCGACCACCACGACGATGACCGGGAGCGGTTCGAGGAACGGCACCGCCGCCGTCAGGGCGGCGGTGGTCACGCCGGACAGCATGATGGTCCAGCGTCGGCCGATCTTGTCGGCGAGGTGGCCGCCGACGGCGTTGCCGAGCACGTTGCCCAGACCGGACACGCCCAGTACGAACCCCGCGGCACCGGCGGAATGGCCGCGTTCGGTCAGGTAGAACACGATGAACACGGGCAGGAAGTTGCCGACCCGGTTGACCAGGATGCCGAGACTGACGATCCACACCCGTCCGGGCAGGCCGCGCAGCGCGTCGCGGAATCGCGGCTCGGCGGCACGTGACGGGTGCGGCGGCGCGGTGCTCACGAGACGGGCTTCGTACGTATGTGGATCGCCGCGGCCAGCCGCCTGCCGTGGGCGATCGCCTCGGTGGCGGTGGCGCCGCGGGCGATCACATGACCGACCTTGTCCTCGTTCCAGGTCAGCGGTGGTACGTCGTCGCCCGGCTCCACGTCCAGGTGGAGACCGGCGCAGGCCGGGTCCGCGCGTACGGCGTCCACGCCGGTCACCTCCACGACCCGGCCGGGCTCGGGCGTGAGGAACCGGATGGCTGCCGCGCCCTGCGGCTCGGGCGAGGTGGTCAGCGGTGCCACCAGGCCGAACCCGGCGCCCAGGGCGTAGCGCTCCATGTCGATGCCGTAGGCGATCTCGGCCAGTTCGTTGATGCGGTCGCCGCCGACGCGGTTGTGCGACTCGACGATCCGCGGGCCGCGCGAGGTCAGCTTGACCTCGGTGTGCCCCGGTCCGTTGCGCAGTCCCACCGCGTCGAGGAAGTCCGTCACGAGCTGGGTGACCTCGCGCAGTGTCTCGGGTGAGCAGCCGCTGGGCTGTGCGTGTCCGATCTCCACGAAGCCGGGCCCGACGCACTCCTTGTCGGTCACCGCGACGACCACATGGCGGCCGTCGAAGCTCAGGGTCTCCACGCTGATCTCCGGGCCGTCCAGGAACTCCTCGATGAGGAACTCGTCGAAGGAATCGGCGCGGGACAGGTCCTTGGCGGCCAGTTGCCCGTCGAGGGATCGGAATCGTTCGGCGACGACGTCGATGTCGGCCGGGTCGCGGATGCGGAACACCCCGAGACTGCCCGACTCGCTGACCGGCTTGACGACGACCGGGAACCCGTGCGCGTGAACGAACTCCCGCACGTCCCGCGCGGAACGGCCGACCGCACTGGCCACCGGACTGATGCCCCTCGCGTCCAGGTACCGGCGCATCCGCCCCTTGTCCAGCAGCAGTTCCACGGTGGCGACGGACTCACCGGCCAGCCCGAGCGCCTCGTTGACCCGCGCCGCCGACAGCAGCCCGAGCTCGAACAGCGACACGGCCGCCTGGAACGGGTACGCCTCGTGCAACGCCCGGACCAGGGGCAGGAGCCGGTCGATGTCGCCGTAGTCGAGCAGCAGCGCCTGATCGACGTGGGGCCAGTGACCGCGGTCGTACTCGTCCGGGAACTGCGCGTGCACCACGTCCAGTCCGAGCTCTCGCGCTTTGCGTACGTGTTTGAGGCTGCCGCCGATGACAAGGAGGCGTGGCCGTGGGGTGGGGACCGGCATGGACGGTTGGCTGGCGGCGACCGGCGTGGACTGGGGGCCGGTGGCGGCCGACGGGGAGGGTTGGCCCACGGCGATCGACGAGGGCGGCCGGCCAGTGGCGACCGACGAGGGCGGCGTGCCGGTGGGCAGGACATCGTCGGACATCGTGGATCCCTTTCTCATGCTTCCTCCGGGCGGCTCGCCGGGAGTGGGGAATGGCGGCATGACGGCGCGACGATCACTTCCCCGGGGGAAGCCAGGGCGCAGCGGTGCCTGGCAGCACGGCTGGGTGGATCAGGTACCGCTGACGCTAGCCTGCATTCAGGACGAAGTACTTCCGGAATGTGGGACCTGGAATTTCGTCTCGTCCCGGAATTCCGCCCGGCCTGCGTTCCGGGATTCTCACGCCGACAGGAGGCCGCCCGTGCACGACGCGAGCCCGACCGCACGGACGCTGCTGACGCTCGAACTGATCCAGAACAGCCCCGGCATCACCGCGCAACGGCTGGCGCAGCGGCTGGAGGTCTCCGAGCGGGCAGTGCGCCGGTACGTCGGCATCCTGCGCGAGGCCGAGGTGCCGGTCGAATCGGTCCGCGGCCCGTACGGCGGCTACCGCGTCGGGCGCGGGCACCGGGTACCGCCCCTGATGTTCAGCACCACCGAGGCGCTGGGGCTGGTCATGGCCGTCCTCGAAAGCCACCGCGCGGCGGGCGACCCGAAAGACCCTGCGGGCAGCGCGCTCGGGAAGATCATCCGAGTGCTCCCCGAGCCGGTCGCCGGGCCCGCCGACGCCGTCCGCAGGGTCCTGGCCCGGCAGCAGGACATGGACGCCGCGAGCCCGAACCCGGAGACGACGGCGCTCCTCGTCCAGGCCTGCGCGGCCTCGCGCCGGCTCCGGCTCGGCTACCGCTCGGGTCCGGGCCGCGACCGTGTCATGGACGTCGACCCGTGGGCCGTCGTCGTACACCACGGCCGGTGGTACCTGCTGTGCTGGTCGCACACCGTCGATGCCCGGCGGCTGCTGCGGATCGACCGGGTGACCGCCGCGGACGTCCGCGCGGAGACGTTCACGCCGCCCGCGGACCTGGACCCCATGCGCACGCTGGAGGAACACATGTCCGAGGGCTGGCAGTACGAGGTCGAGGTCGTGATCGACGCCCCGGCCACCACCGCGGCCCGGTGGATCCCGCGCCGCGTCGGCCGTCTGGAGGAGCTCGGCCCGCGCCGCTGCCGCCTGATCGCCTCGACGGAGGACCCCGACTGGTACGCCCACCAACTCACGGCGATCGAGGCACCGTTCCGCATCACCGGCCCACCCGAACTGCAGCACGCGGCCCGCTCACTCGCCGAACGCCTCCTGAACGCGGCCGCCTCGGGGCAGAGCACCGATTGACAGCCGGGACCGGCCACCTCTGCGTCACCTCACCACCCGGGGCAGCGGCGTATGTGTCACTTGGCGATAGGTAAATGCGGGCAACCCGGACAGATGGGCCCGGTATCGTCGAGCACGGGCCCTTGCCCCACGGGTAAATTCGATCGCGCCGCACCTGCATGTCCGCTACACAGGCGCCGTGCCTGATCCCTATCCTCTGCGCCCCGTCGCCGACGGCGAGTTCGCCGTATGGGCCCGGATGATCGCCGATACCTACGGCAATGACCTGTCCGACGAGGACCTCACCCGTGAACGCGCCGCCGTCGAACTGGACCGGACGATCGCCGCGTTCGACGGGCACACACCCGTGGGAGGCGCGGCGATCTACACCCGCTGTCTCACCGTGCCGGGCGCCGTACTGCCGGTGGCGGGTGTCACCTGGGTCGGTGTGGCTCCCACCCACCGGCGACGCGGCATCCTCACGTCCTTGATGCGCCGGCAGCTGACCGACCTGCACGATTCTGGCGGCGAGCCGATCGCTGTTCTCCGTCCGTCCGAGGCCGCCATCTACGGCCGCTTCGGCTACGGCCCCGCCACCCGCCAGAGCCGCCTCCGGTGCGACAAGCGCGCCATGGCCTTCCGGCCCGGAACCGACTTCGGCGACGGAACCATCGAACTCTTGGACCACGACAGGGCCCGGCCTGTGATCGAAGGGGTCTACGACCAGGTCCGCACCACCTCGATAGGCTGGCCCGACCGTGCCCGGCGCTTCTGGGACAGTCGGCTCGACGACGCACCGCACTCGCGCGGCGGGGCGACAGCTCTGCGGTGCGCCGTGCATCGCGACGCGGCCGGCGACACCACCGGCTACGCGCTCTACCGGATCAGGCGCGAGCGGGATGCCCTGGGCAACGACACGAGCACGGTACGGATCGTTGAGCTGGCTGCCGTCACGCGGCGGGCGTACGCCTCGCTGTGGCGCTTTGCCGCCGGGATCGACCTGGTGCCGTGGATCGAGTACGAGGCGGCTGCGGACGAGCCACTGCCGTACCTGCTGAACGATCCCCGGGCACTCCACTCGACCGTGGTCGACCGGCTGTGGGGGCGACTGGTCGACGTCGAGCGCGCCCTGGCCGGACGCCGGTACTCCACCCCGCTGGACGTGGTCCTGAACGTCCGGGACGAATTCTGCCCCTGGAACACCGGACACCATCGGCTCCAGGCTGACGGAAGCAGGGTGGTGTGCGAACGCACGACGGCACCCGCCGATCTCCAACTCACCGCAGCCGAACTCTCGGCGGCCTACCTCGGAGGCACCACACTCGCCTCCCTCGCAGCCGCGGGCCGGGTCCAGGAACTACGGACCGGCGCGCTGGCCCACACCACCCGCGCTTTCCGCGCCGACCACGAACCCTTCTACCCCGGCGGCTGGGCTTTCCCCGCGTACTGATCAACATCTCCGCAGATCTGCCGGGGCAACGCTCCGCCGGCTTCGGCTCCAAGCTCCCGGCATGCATGCATCTGAGCAGAGCTGACGTATGCCGTTCCGGCCGCTGCGCTACCCAAATGCTCGTCATGCTGCTGTGGCTTTGGATGTGGAACCCTAAGGTGGCAGGCCTGAGCAGGGGGTGGAGGCATGTCGGCACGTGAACGCCGGTCACGCGGTGAGCTGATCCGGCAACACGCCCAGGCGCAGTTCGTGGGCAGGCGCGCGCAGGTTTCGCTGTTCACGGAGAACTTGGCGAAGGATCCGTTGGCGGAAGTGGATCCGGCGGTGTTCCTGTTCCACGTCCACGGGGTGGGCGGGGTGGGGAAGTCCACGCTGCTGCGCCGGTGGCGGGCTGCGGCGCAACGCGCGGGTGCGGTCACCGCGGTGGTCGATGAGAACGACGTACATGGCGTGCCCCAGGCTTTGACGGAGCTGGCCCGGCAGTTGGCCGAGGAGGCCGGACCGCTGAAGGGGTTCGACCGGGCCGCGGAACAGTTCCGCCGGGAGCAGGCCGCGGCCGCCGAGCCCGTCCCCGTCGAGAGCGCTGGTACGCCGGACGGCGAGGCGTCGCTGTCGAGCCGCGTGGTGGCGCAGGCTGCCCTGGGAGCGGCGTCGCTCATTCCCGGTGCCGGGGTGGTGACGGCGATGGCGAGTCCGGAAGCGGCGGCACACGGGCTGGACCGTCTGCGGGGCGGCGGGGCCCGCGGGCGTCAAAGGCGCGGGGCTGACGCGACGGGCCTGTGCCGGGCGTTCGTCGCTGAGCTGGACCGGCTGAGCAGGCAGCACCCGTGGGTGGTGCTGTTCTTCGACACATGGGAGCAGACCGGACGCTATCTGGACCAGTGGCTGCGGGATCTGGTCGAGGACACCTTCGGGCCGCTGCCCGCGAATGTGATGATCGTGCTCGCCGGCCGTGACGAGCTGTCGGAGCGGGACTGGGCGCCGCTGAGGGCGCTGGTGGAGGACCTGCCGCTGGAGGTGTTCACCGAGACTGAGACGCGGGCGCTGCTGGCCGCGCGCGGGGTGACCGAGCGGGGCGCGGTGGAAGCCGTGCTGCAGCTGTCCATGGGGCTGCCGCTGCTGGTGGAACTGTTGGCGCTTGCCCGTCCCACGACCGCCGACGACGTCGAGCTCGGCGGGGACGCCGTGGACGCGGTGGTCGCGCGATTCGTGCAGTGGATCACCGACCCCCATCAGCGGGAGACGGTGCTGACATGCGCGCTGGCGCTTCAGCTGAACGAGGACGTGTTCACCGCGACCGCTCCCCAGGGGGGTCGGGATCTGTGGGAGTGGCTGTGCGGTCAGCCCTTCGTCAACGGCCACGGCGATTTCAAGCAGTACCACGCCGTCGTACGCGCCAGCATGGTGCGCCACCAGCGCACACATTCCCCCAGGCGCTGGACCACCACGCACCGTCAGCTCGCCGATGCTCACGCGGTCTGGCGAGCCGACCTCGAACAGCACCTTCCCGAGACGAAGCGGTGGCGCGATGCACGGTGGCGCCGGCATCGTCTGAGCGAGGCCTACCATCGCCTCTGCGCACACCCGGTTGCCGGTCTCGAAGCAGCACTGGAGCTGACCGCTCACGCCTCCGAAGTGGAGGACACAGCGGTCCTGAGGGAGTGGACGGACACCTGCGGGCAGGCGGCCCGCGACGCTGCCGATCCTGCGCTTGCGTCGTGGGCCGACCGCCTTCAAACCGCCGCCGACGACAACGACCCCGCACTCGCCGCCCTCACCGCTCTGCTGACCCACGACCGCCTGACCCCCACCACTCAGGCATGGGCGCGCACCTACCGCGGCCGGCGTCTCTTCCTCGCCGAACGGGACGAGGAAGCCCTCAGCGAACTCAACCGCGCCATCACGATCGACCCTCGAAACCATCGCGCCTTCGCCTATCGCGGCAGACTCCACTCCTGGCACGACCGCAACGACCAGGCCGTCGCCGACCTCACCACAGCCATCGGCCTCGACCCGGCCTACGCCTTCGCCCTCGCCCAACGAGGCACCGCAAACCGGCAGGCGGGCCGGTACGACGATGCCGTCACCGACTTAACGGCAGCTCTGGACCTCGATCCCACGTACGACTGGGCTCTTGCCCAGCGCGGCACTGCACACCGGCAGGCGAGCCGCTACGACGAAGCCGTCGCCGACTTCACCGCCGCACTCGACCTCAACCCCGCGCACGACTGGGCCCTCGCCCAACGAGGTGAAGTCCACCGGCTGGCCGGGCGCTACGACGATGCCGTCAGGGACCTCACCGCCGCTGTCGACGTCGACCCCGCGCACGACTGGGCCCTCGCCCAACGAGGGGAAGCCCACCGGCAGGCGGGCCGCTACGACGACGCCGTCACCGACTTCACCGCCGCATTCGAACTCGACCCCGCCTACGCCTGGGCCCTCGGCCAGCGGGGCATCGCCCACCGGCAAGCCGGCCGGTACGACGATGCCGTCACGGACTTCACCGCCACACTCGCGCTCAGCCCCGAACCCGACTGGACCCTCGCCCAACGAGGAGAAGCCCACCAGCTGGCCGGACGCTACGCCGAAGCCGTCTCCGACTTCACCGCCGCACTCGACCTGAATCCCGCACATCTCTTGGCCTTCGCGGCCCGAGGGGAAGCCCACCGCTCGGCGGGGCACTACGACGATGCCGTCACGGACTTCACCGCCGCCCTCGACCTCGACCCCACCCTCGACTGGGTCCTCGCCCAACGGGGCATCGCTCACGAGCAAGCGGGCCGCTACGACGACGCCGTCACCGACTTCACCACCGCACTCGACCTCAACCCCACCTACACCTTGGCCCTCGCCCAGCGCGGGGAGACCCACCGGCGAGCCGGCCGCTGCGACGACGCCATCGCCGACCTCACCTCCGCACTCGACCTCGACCCCACTCTGGCCCCGGCCCTCGCCGCCCGAGGGGAAGCCCACCGACAAGCGGGCCGCTACGACGACGCCATCACCGATGCGACCTCCGCACTCGCGCTCGATCCCACCCTGGCCATGGCTCTGCAGGTCCGAGGGGAGGCCCACCGGTCGGCGGGGTCCTACGACGACGCCGTCACCGACCTCACCTCCGCACTCGACCTCGACCCCACCCTCGCGTCGGCCCTCGCCGAACGCGGCGCCGCCCACCGGCAAGCGGGCCGCTACGACGACGCCGTCACGGACCTCACGGCGGCCCTCAACCTCGACTCGACCTACACCTGGGCTGCCACCGAGCGCGGCGTCGCCCACCGGCAGGCAGGGCGCCATCGGCGCGCGCAAGAGGACTTCGAACGGGCTGCGGCAGCCGATGGCCGTGATCCTGGCCTGCGTTTCGAGAGGCTGATGCTGGAGACGGTGATGTCAGGCCTCGCGACATGCTCCCCGCAGTGGACGCGGTTGCTCACCACTCCGACAGAGACACGGAAGGGAGACGCAACCCGGTTCTTCAGCCTGTTCCGGGTCATGCTCCTGGAACCTGACCGCGGCGCGGCCGCGGCAACCGAGGCTTTCCTCGCGACCAGTCCAGACCACGACGCGGTCACCGACGTGCTCCACTACCTGGCTGAACTCACCACAGGGGACGGAGAATTGGCGGACCGCGCCCGACGGTGCCGACAGCTCGTCGCGGAGTACGTCGCCGAGTGACCAGTACGGCGGCCGTAGGTCGAGGGCTGGGCCTGGCGCTCGTCAGTCAAGTCGGCCCAGGAGTAACGGCACGGAAGGGACGGGCTTCGCTGCGTGTCGCTGACAGCACCGACAGTCGGCGTTCGGGTCACGACGTTGTCGACGCTCATGCGACGGGTGCCGGGCCATGGGCCCCGGTGGCGCCTCGGGTGAGTGCCTGTTCCGCCTGTGCGAGTCCGCGGATCGCCTGGGTCAGCTGACTCGGAGGGAGCGTGTACGGCAGTCGGATGTTGCGTTCGAACGCGCCACCGATCCCGAAGCGTGGTCCGGCTGCGATGGACACTCCGTGGTCGGGTGCGATCGCGGCCAGCCGTGAGCTGATGGGTTGGGGGAATGTCGCCCAGAGTGTCAGGCCGCCCGCGGGTTGCGGAGCGTGGACGTGGGGCAGGTGCTCCGTGAGTGCCTGGCGCAGGGTGTCGCGTTGCGACCTCAGTTGCTGGAGTGCGCCGGGCCGCTGTGTCCGGCCTTCGTTCAGGAGGACGGCTGTGGCGAGCTGTTCGACGACAGGGGTGCCGAGATCCGTGGCGTAGCGGGTCTGTTGGACGCGTTCCAGGAGAGAGGGTGTTGCGCGGATCCAGCCGATGCGCAGGCCGCCCCAGATGCTTTTGGAAACCGAGCCGATGCTGATGGCGGTCGGCATGTGCATCGCGAAGGGTTCCGGGCTCGCTGTGTCCAGGGCCAGGTCGGTCATGGTTTCGTCGATGACCGTGGGACACGCGAGTCTGAGGCTTTGGCGGACGCTCGCGGGCATGCACAGCCCTGTCGGATTGTGAAAGTCGGGTATCAGGTAGGCGAGACTCGCGATTCGGCCTGCTGCTTGGAGTTGCGCGGTGTCCCAGCCTGAAGGCGCCACGGCGACGGGGAGAAGTCGAGCCCGCGCCGCGGTGAACGTGCTGATCGCGTGCGGGTAGGTCGGATGGTCGATCAGGACCTTGTCGCGCGGCGACACGAGTGTGCGCGCCAGAAGGGCGAGCGCGTGCTGCGCGCCGTTGGTGATCAGGATGTGATCGGGCGGCGTGGGCAGCCCGCGCCGTTCGTACCAGTGGGCCACAGCTTCGCGCAGCTCGGCGGTGCCGCTTCGGTCGTAGCCGTGCCGCTCGAAGTGTCGTGGTAGCTGTTCGAGAGCGGCCGCGAACGCGGCGTGAAGGATTTCGACAGGCGCGGGTGGCGCGGCGAAGGACAGGTCGATGGTCGCCGGGTCCGTGCCGGCCCGGCGCTCGGGTGGTGTGTCGTCGGGGAGCCGTACGGTCGCCCTGGCGCGCGCCCGGGTGGCGAGGTATCCGTGCTCGACCAGCGTGCGGTACGCGGCGCCGACAGTGGTTCTGCTGGTGGAGAGTGCGACCGCCAGGTCGCGCTCGCTCGGCATGGCCGAGCCGAGGGAGAGACGTCCGTCCAGTACCAGCAGCCGCAGCCTGTCTGAGAGGCGTTGATGCGCCGGGCCAGGCCCTTCCTGCCAGGTCCCCAACATGCGCGCCACCGCGTGCGAAGCAACTTTCACTCGGCCAGCATAACCAATCTGGCTATGGAACCCAGGTCCAGATGCCCCGCAGGCTCACTCCATGGCACCTCCCGCTCCCCCCGCGCAGACCTCCACCTCGGCTCGTCACGACCAGCCCCTGGTGACCCATATGAACGCGTTCGCCCAACTTCGGGCGGGCCGAAAGGCGCGTCGTATCCCCCAGCTGTTGATCGGCCTGGTGGGGTACGGGGTCGCCGTGATGACGCTGGTCGAGTCCGGGCTGGGGGCGGCCAGCTGGAACGTGCTCACGGAGGGCACCGCGAAGGTTCTCGGCATCTCGTTCGGCTGGACGACAAACCTGATCTCCCTGCTCGTGCTCCTCGCATGGATTCCCCTGCGGGAACTGCCCGGCCTCGGCACACTCCTCAACGTCGCCATCGTCGGCTTCGCCGCGGATGCCACCGCCACCGTGCTCCCCCACCCCCACGGGACACTCACCGAGATCGGATACCTCGTACTCGGCCTCGTCGCACTGCCCTTCTTCGACGCGCTCTACCTCGGCGCGCAGTTCGGAGCAGGCCCCCGCGACGGCATCATGACCGGACTTGTCCGGCGCACCCGCCTGCCCATTGCGGTGGTACGCACCGGCATCGAGATCGTCGTCGCCGGCATCGGCTGGCTCCTGGGTGGAACCGTCGGTGTCGGAACGGTGCTCATCGCACTGTGCATGGGGCCACTCGTCGGCTACTTCCTGCCACGCGTCGTGGTTCGCCTCCCCGCTGTTGCCGCAGACGAACGGCACGACCGATGAACGCGAGTACGCGGTCGCCCGCGGTCGCTCCGCCGG